>NZ_JAPPVG010000021.1:0-59695 GCF_028680365.1 Pseudomonas sp. MIL19
CTCCCCATGTGAGAGTAGGTCATCGTCAAGCACCTACACCAAAACCCCCGATCAGGAAACTGGTCGGGGGTTTTACTTTGGGCACAGAAAATTTTTAAAGCCTAGCGTTGGCTCTGTTACGAAGTGCGCTCCTACAGAGCGCACCTAAACTCAGTTTATTGCGTCGCTTAGCGCTTTTGCCGGTACGTATTTGACGATTTTCTTGGCAGAAATTTGTAGCGCTACACCGGTTTTTGGGTTGCGGCCGGTACGCGCGGGGCGCTCGCTCACTTTAAGTTTACCAATGCCGGGTAGAGTGATCTCGTCACCATTTTCCAGTGCGTCGGATACGATCTCGCTCAACTGTTCAAGTGCTGCGCGTACTGTGCTTTTCGGTGTGTCGATGGCTTCCGCAATGTCGTTGATCAGCTGATCTTTAGTTATTGCCATGGTTACGTTCCTTTTGGGTTGATGCGGATTGAGTGCGGGTCAGGGTATCTGCCCTCAGTGAAAATTTGCGTGCGCAAAAGTCATTCGCAGTGAGTCTGGGGCGCGGTCTATGCTGATGTTACTTAGTCATTGTTTTGGAGAGCCAGCATGCTGCGTGTCTTTGCTGATTTAGGTTTTCGCTGGAAGATCGCACTTCCCATTTTGTTGCTGGCGGTTTTGCTTGTTTCTATGGGTGTTCTCGGGATGCGAGGGATTACCCAGGTCGCGGACTCAAGCACGAAGCTGACTAATCGTTTCTTGCCGGGCATTAGCTTGCTGTTGAATGCGGATCGCGATCTCTATCAGGCGTTTGTTGCAGAGCGCAGCTTACTTGATGAAGGGGTGGGGGCAAATGCTGATGCGCTGACAGCAGCCCATACGGAGAACTTGCAGCAGGCTTATGACCGCGTACATAAATTCGCAGGTATGCAGCCTGGCAGTGAAGCGATGCTATTAGTTACGCAGTTCGACGCAGGCTTCGAGCGCTGGAAGGCAACCTCGCAAAAGGTCTTACAGTTAGCTATCAGTGATCCTCAGGCGGCAAGTGTGTTGAGTTTCGGTAGTAGCGAAGAGCAGTTTGAGGCAATGCGCACCGCGATTGACAAGCTGGGCGAGATGGATGATCTGGCAGCTAATGCCGAAGGGCTTGCAGCCATAGCGCTGGGCGAAACTCTGAGCTGGCAGCAGGGGGTGATTATTGCCATCGGCTTAGTCGTTTGTCTCGTATTGGTCGTTGGTTTTCCAATCCTTGTCACGAGGCCATTACATAACTTGCTTAACCGTATTGAGCAGGTTGCTGACGGTGATGGCGATCTGCGGGTGCGCTTGGATGTGTTGTCTAATGATGAGTTGGGTAAGCTCAGTCATGCATTCAATCGCTTTCTCGATAAATTGCAGCCGTTGATAAAAGAGGTTGGTCGAGTTACGGGTGAGGTCGAAAGCTCTGCGCAAAATCTGGCAGGGATGGCAGCAGCCAATGATAGGTTGATCAGCAGTGAGCACGCAGCAGTAGATCAGGTGAGTACTGCGGCAACGCAGATGAGCTCTGCTGTGCATGAAGTAGCACGTAATGCGCAAAATGCAGCTGACGCGGCTCGTGGTGCAGAAGCTCAATCACGAGAGGGCGCGCGAGTTGTTGGAGCAACGATCAACTCTATTCGTCAGTTGGCGCAAGAAGTCGAAAGTGCTTCGGTAACTATCCAAACCCTTGAGCAGGAAGCCACCAATATTGGTGCGGTACTAGCTGTTATCAGGGGCATTGCTGAGCAAACCAACTTGTTAGCATTGAATGCGGCGATTGAGGCGGCACGCGCCGGAGAGCAGGGGCGCGGTTTCGCGGTTGTGGCGGATGAGGTGCGTGCACTGGCAGCACGTACGCAGGAATCGACTAAGGATATCCAGGTGATGATCGAGCGCCTGCAAGTTGGTGTGCAGAATGCCGTTAAGGCGACTCATTCAGGAAGTACCAGGGCGCGACAAAGTGTTGAGCAAGCGGCTGGCGTGGATCAGGCACTCACTGACACTAGCGATTCGGTACAGCGTATCAACGACATGACGGCGCAGATCGCAACAGCTTGTGAGGAGCAGAGCAGTGTGACCGAGGAGATTGCACGTAATATCAGTGATATTCGCGATCTGTCTGATGAAGCAGCAAAAACCTCTGAGCAGAGCGCTAAGGCCAGTCAGCGGCTATCTGAGTTGTCACATGGATTGACTAAGTTGGTTGGTAGGTTTCGCGTCTAGCGCGCGATTAATTAGGCTAAGTGTTTGAAACGGTTGTAACTTCAAGTCAAGCCGGTACAATACCTCGGCTCGCTTCTGGTGAGCTGCGTTATGGTGGTCCTGCCGGTCCCCTCGCAACGATTAACCGTGAACCCGGTCAGGCCTGGAAGGGAGCAGCCGCAGCGGTGACATTGTGTGCCGAGGTGTGGCTGGCAGGGCTGCCTCCAATATCCCTATGGTAACGGCTCATCTACTGAGTAAGTACCAGTCTCCATTCTCTCTATCATCAAATACCCTGTCTGTTAGTCATCGATCTCTGCTGAGCGTGAATTAGCGTCCTTGTCTTTTATTGCGCTTAGCTGGCAGTCAGTGCACTGGCCATCACTGCTCATGGCTGTCGATTAAAAAATGCTTTTCGCGATGATCGTAAGGGCAATTATATTGCGGGCCCGGCAGTGAGCTGGGCCTCGCGCCTCCTCAGTTTATCTGGTAGCTGAGGACGCTGTCCTGCTCCTTTAGTGCTTTGCGCATGTCGGCGGGGATGTTGCCAGAGCGCATTGCAAGCTCTAGGCGGATGTCTTCAAGGCTTTGTGCGAATGCCTGTGAGTCAGCACGTTGAGCGGCGCTGAGTACGCGGCTATAGGCAGTGGCGTCGCTAGCATCGAGTAATGATAGGACGATTCCGCCATCTGGGCGGGGCGTGCTGAATGTGGCGCGCAGTGGGGAAAACAGCTGTTCGACGAGTTGGCGATTAATGCTATCCATGACGATGCTCCATCCTGAGGGTGATAGATTCAGACCCCAAGATGGCTCGATGGTTCGCTACCTTCGGTAATCAGGCCGCCAGTGATTGTCGGGCACGCTCAATGACTTGCTGTAGGTGCGCGGCACCGTACTGGCCGGGATATAGGCGCTGACTGTGCTTGGCGATGCCAGCATCGTTGACGATGGTGAAGCTAAAGCTGCCTTTGCGGGCGGCAAGGATGCGGCAATCAAGCGGTGCAAATGCACTAGATAGGGTGCGAATGGCATCCTGAATTTGGTGTTGAGTATTCATTTTTTGGTATTTCCTAAAACAGCAGGCGCGTCATTGCGCTTAATAGAGCTCCAGGCGGTCGACTTAAATTGTCTATTGCATGTGCAAATTGGAGCTGGACTGCGCGCACAAGTTCCCATTTAGGTTGCTTTGTGCGGGTCGGTACTTCGGAGGCGGGCTTGAGTCAGCGCTTGCGCGGGACGGCCAGATCAGTCAGCAGGTTGGGTCGAGAGGCTAGAGCTGTGCGGCATTACCCTTGGGTTATGCGCTCTTGCTTGGGAACCATCGAGGTGGCCAAAAGGCCTAATTGACTTACAGCGTGGTACGAACAGGGCAGAGAATACTCGCTTGGTTAATTATTAGCCAGCTCATTTGTCAGTAATCTGCTGGGCGGTCATTCGTGGGCTGCGCATCAGATGCAATTTAGCCCCTGCTCCGTTAGGATTAGCGTCACTTTTGCTTTCCTCTCGTGACGGGTTTCGATGAGTTATCAGGTTCTTGCACGTAAGTGGCGTCCGCGCTCGTTCAGCGAAATGGTTGGCCAGACTCATGTGCTTCGGGCGCTTATCAATGCGCTCGATAGTCAACGTCTGCACCACGCCTATTTGTTCACGGGTACGCGTGGCGTAGGTAAGACAACGATTGCGCGGATTATTGCCAAGTGCCTGAATTGTGAAACTGGCATCAGCTCGACACCCTGCGGTGTTTGTTCGATCTGTAAAGAGATTGATGAAGGTCGCTTTATTGACCTGATTGAGGTCGATGCGGCCAGCCGGACCAAGGTGGAAGACACCCGCGAGTTGCTCGATAACGTGCAGTATTCGCCCAGCCGTGGACGTTTCAAGGTCTACCTGATCGACGAAGTGCACATGCTCTCCACCAGCTCCTTCAACGCCCTGTTAAAAACACTGGAAGAGCCGCCTCCTCACGTCAAATTCCTTTTGGCGACAACTGACCCACAGAAACTGCCGGTGACAGTGCTGTCGCGTTGTTTGCAGTTCTCGCTGAAGAACATGCCGCCAGAGCGAGTGGTTGATCACCTTAGTCATGTTTTGGCCGCCGAACAGATTCCATTTGAAAATGATGCGCTGTGGCTACTCGGCCGAGCAGCAGACGGCTCCATGCGTGACGCCATGAGCTTGACCGATCAGGCGATCGCTTTTGGTGAGGGCAAAGTTTTAGCGGCTGATGTGCGTGCCATGTTGGGGACTCTCGACCATGGTCAGGTTTATGGCGTGTTGCATGCTTTGCTTGAGGGAGATGCCCGCGGCCTTATTGAAGCGGTGCGGCACTTGGCAGAGCAGGGGCCGGACTGGAATGGTGTGTTATCCGAAATACTCAATGTGCTACACCGTGTGGCTATTGCACAGGCGCTGCCCGAGGCCGTGGATAATGGTCAGGGCGACCGTGAGCGGGTCCTTGAGCTGGCGAGCGTCCTGCCCAGTGAGGACGTGCAGTTCTATTATCAAATGGGGTTGATTGGACGACGCGATTTACCATTGTCGCCAGATCCGCGTAGCGGCTTCGAGATGGTGTTGTTGCGTATGCTGGCCTTCCGCCCAGCGGATACTCATGATGCGCCCAGGGTGGTGCTAAAGCCGCTAGGGATTAGCCAGGCCACTGCTGATCCCGCGAACAACCCAGTGGCCGGTACTGCTCACGCAGCTCCGGTTAGCACTTCTGTTGCAATTGTCGCTGAATCTCAGCCGGCGCCAGTTGTTGAGGCGCCACCCGCTGCTGTTGTTGAGCCGCACGTTGTGTTGGCGCCTGAAGTTGTCAAAGAGCCTGCCGTGCAGTCTGCGTCTGTCGACATTGCCCCTAAAAAGGTTGTTGACTTGCCCTGGGAAGAGCCGGTTCAGACGCCGGTTTCTAATGCGCATGAACCTGTCGTGCCTATTACTGGCGATGTAATTGTTGAAGTGCCACAGCCCGCAATACCCGATCCGCTCCCCGTGACATCGTTGGTTGATGACGACGATGAGCCGCCGCTGGGCGACTACGACTATGTCGAGATGGATGCCGAGTCGTTTGATTATGATTTTGACGCCGTAGAGCGCAGTGAGTCTGCCGAGTCAGAGGTGTTACCCGCTGCCCAGCCGGCAACAGGGCTTGCTGCTGAGTGGCTGGAGTTATTCCCTAAACTTGGGTTGTCTGGGATGACTGGCAGTATCGGAGCCAACTGCACGTTGATTTCTGTTGAGGGCGATAACTGGTTGTTGCACCTCGATCCTGCGCAGTCGGCGCTGTTCAACTCAACTCAGCAGCGGCGTCTTAATGATGCGCTTAATCAGTTTCACGGGCGCGAACTCAGTGTGTTGATTGAGTTGCATAAGCCTGAGCAGGAAACCCCTGCGCAGGCTGCGGCGCGCAAACGCGCTAATCGACAGCGTGATGCAGAGGCGTCGATCGAGAAGGATCCTTTGGTCCAGCAGATGATTCAGCAATTCGGTGCGGTGATTCGCGCAGACAGCATTGAACCCCTAGATACTCCTGTTAACCCCTAATTACCGAGGATTACCCCATGATGAAAGGTGGCATGGCCGGCCTGATGAAGCAGGCTCAGCAGATGCAGGAAAAAATGCAGAAGATGCAGGAAGAGCTGGCGAACGCCGAAGTCACCGGTCAATCCGGTGCTGGCTTGGTCAGCGTGGTCATGACTGGGCGTCACGATATCAAGCGTGTCAGCCTGGATGACAGTCTGATGCAAGAAGACAAGGAAATCCTTGAGGACCTGATTGCTGCTGCGGTGAACGATGCCGTGCGCAAAGTTGAGCAGAATAGTCAGGATAAGATGTCCGGTGTGACGGCGGGTATGCAGATGCCACCAGGCTTCAAAATGCCGTTCTAAAAAGTTATCCCGGCTAGCGCAGATGACTGCGCTGCAGCGGGTGTAGGCGCCCTCAGTCTGCCCCCGCTTATGGCTAGCTCTGCAAGGTATTAACAGCTTGCAGGGTGACTGATATAGCAAGTGCTTCAATCTTTGTTGTCGTTGAGTATTTCCCATGAGCTTTAGCCCGCTGATCCGTCACCTGATTGACTCTCTACGCATCCTTCCCGGCGTTGGGCAAAAGACCGCTCAACGTATGGCGTTACAAATGCTTGAGCGTGATCGGGCAGGAGCGCTGCGTCTGGCTCAAGCGCTGACTCAAGCGATGAGTGGGGTCGGATACTGCAAGCAATGCCGCAGCCTGAGCGAGGAGGATGAGTGCCAGATTTGTCTTAATCCGCGTCGAGATGACAGCCTGCTGTGCGTCGTTGAGGGGCCGATGGATGTTTATGCCGTCGAGCACACAGGGTTTCGCGGTCGCTACTTTGTGCTCAAGGGGCACTTGTCGCCACTCGATGGCTTGGGCCCAGAGGCAATAGGCATTCCAGAGCTGCTAGAGCGCATCGCAGCAGGCAGTTTTAGTGAGGTGATTCTGGCAACCAACCCAACGGTCGAGGGTGAGGCTACAGCGCATTACATCGCTCAGCTGTTAGCGGGCAAAGGTCTAGTTGCTTCGCGCATTGCCCACGGTATGCCTTTGGGTGGTGAGCTGGAATTGGTCGATGGCGGTACCTTGGCGCATTCGATTGCTGGGCGGCGGCCTATCTTGCTTTAGCCTGCGATTGTCTAACGACTCGATTTGCGTTAGCGCCTTTTTAAGCATCCTCTTGTAAACCAAGCAAGCGCTTGGTAATTTCGCTGAAACCTTAGCGGAGTTACCTCATGTCTGCCTTCCAAGAATATTTTGACGACTCACACCAGTTGGTGCGCGATTCAGTTCGGCGCTTTGTCGAGCGCGAAATTCTGCCGCATATCAATGAGTGGGAAGAAGCTGAGGAATTTCCTCGCGAGCTTTATCTGAAGGCGGGTGCGGCTGGGATTCTCGGCATCGGTTACCCAGAAGGGTTTGGAGGCAGTCATGAGGGTGATGTGTTTGCCAAGGTTGCTGCCAGCGAGGAGTTGATGCGCTCGGGCTCTGGTGGTCTCGTGGCCGGGCTTGGATCGCTGGATATCGGTTTGCCTCCCGTGGTGAAGTGGGCCAAGCCGGAGATACGCGAGCGCATCGTGCCGCAGGTGTTGGCAGGTGAGAAGATCATGGCACTGGCGGTGACCGAACCGTCCGGCGGCTCGGATGTGGCCAATCTGAAAACTCGTGCAGTGCGCGATGGCGACTACTACCGCGTGAGTGGCAGCAAAACCTTTATCACCAGTGGCGTACGCGCCGATTACTACACAGTTGCTGTGCGTACCGGTGGTGATGGCTTTGGTGGTGTCAGCCTGTTGCTGGTGGAGAAGGGCACACCTGGTTTCACTGTAGGGCGCAAGCTGAAGAAGATGGGTTGGTGGGCGTCGGATACGGCGGAGCTATTCTTCGATGACTGCAGGGTGCCTGTAGGCAATCTGATCGGGGCTGAGAATATGGGTTTTGCCTGCATCATGGCAAATTTCCAGAGTGAGCGTTTGTCGCTGTCGATCATGGCCAATATGACGGCGCAGTTGGCGCTTGAGGAAGCGCTGAAATGGGCCAAAGAGCGCGAAGCGTTTGGCAAGCCTATCGGCAAGTTCCAGGTGCTCAAGCATCGTCTGGCGGAGATGGCGACCCAGCTTGAAGTGTCGCGCGACTTTACCTATCGGCAAGCGGCGAAGATGGCAGCGGGTAAAAGTGTGATTAAGGAAATATCCATGGCCAAGAACTTCGCCACTGATATTGCCGATCGACTGACCTACGACGCCGTGCAGATCATGGGCGGCATGGGCTATATGCGTGAAAGCCTGGTGGAGCGGCTGTACCGCGATAACCGCATTCTGTCGATTGGTGGAGGCTCGCGTGAAATCATGAACGAGATCATCAGCAAGCAGATGGGCTTATAGGTTCGCTGGGGGTTTTACAAACAGCAGATAAAACAAACCCCGCGAGCGCGGGGTTTGTTTTAAAGCAGGACAGAGGCTTAAGCCACCTGTACCTCTTCAGCTTGCATACCTTTCTGACCGCGAGCGGCCACGTAGGTAACAGTCTGGCCTTCTTTCAAGCTTTTGAAGCCATCGCTCTGGATAGCTTTGAAGTGAACGAAGAGATCGTCGCCGCCGTTAGTTGGGGTGATGAAGCCGAAGCCTTTCTCATCGTTGAACCATTTAACGGTGCCAGTTTCGCGATTTGCCATGGTGTGTCTCTTAAATCGATACGAATTGCGGTGCCAGAGTGTTCATAGCACCTATGCGGTTTTGCTGATAACTACAAGAAGTCAGCTCAGCCATAATAGGCCGTTTTTACGGGAAGTGTTGGGTTTAACATCAATTATTCATTTTTTTATCAGCCTGAAACTCCTTATAGCCCTATTTTACTGGGCTGCAGGTGTTTGGGTATTTGATAAATGGTACGTCTCAGGGCCGTGGGCACAGCTTAAATCCACCGATTTTTCCCTAAAAACGCATTGAGTGGCGCAGTCCATCAAGGCTTTTGGGGTGGCTATTGGCTTCGGTGAATGGTCGGTTTCGTTGTGCTGAGCACTAGGAAAACTTCAGCACGCCATCTGCGGCATGCTATTTCTCACTCAAGCGTTCTGCCAGCTGCCGCTGAGCGAGTCTGGTGTGATCAGTGGTGTCTGTGACTTGCTTGCGGCGTACCGCATGTTAGAAAGCCGGTCCGTTGCACTTGCGGTGGCTGATGTTGATCAATATTGCTGAAGCGCTACGCCCGTATGCTATTAAGTTACTTCGCCCGACTCGCTGAGATGTTTGCTGGCTTGGCGCTTGTTTCTGCTGATAAGGATTACTGATGATTGAAGCTGCCTGGATTGCTTTTGCCTTTGGCATGGGCTTGGCTGCACGAATTGTGGGGCTGCCGCCATTGGTGGGCTACCTGGGGGCAGGCTTTGCTTTGGCAGCCGTAGGTGAGTACATCGGTGTTGGTCCACATGACAGTGAGGCGCTGCAGCACATTGCTCATTTGGGTGTGCTGTTGTTGTTGTTTACCGTGGGTCTAAAGCTGAAACCGAGCAATCTGCTGCGGCGCGAGGTGATTGGCGGTGGGTTGCTGCACTTCGCCATTTCCAGCGTGCTGTTTCTCCCCGCAATCAGGCTGCTACTCGATTTACCTTGGTTGCAGTGTTTATTACTGGCGAGTGCACTGTCATTTTCCAGTACGGTGTTGGCGGCCAAAGTACTCGAAAGTAAGCGCGAGCTTCGGGCGTTTCACGGTCGTGTCGCAATTGGTGTTCTGGTGCTTCAGGACATGATTGCTTTGCTGGTAATGAGCCTGGCGGCTGGGGATTTGCCGTCACCTTGGGCGTTGCTGGTTTTTGCCTTGCCGTTTCTGCGTCCTCTGTTATTCCGCTTGCTTGATGCCAGTGGTCACGAGGAGCTGCTGCTGTTGCTTGGCTTGCTTTTGGCGTTGGCGGTCGGTGGCTTCGGCTTTGAGCAATTAGGGCTGAGTTCGGAGCTAGGCGCTCTGGCATTTGGCGCGTTGTTAGCGAAGCATAAGCGCGCTACCGAGTTGTCCAACTCATTGTGGGGTATCAAAGAAGTCTTCTTGGTTGGCTTCTTTTTACAGATCGGGATTGGCGGTCTTCCGGATGCGGATGCGCTGAAGTTTGCGCTGGTGATGACGTTGCTATTGCCGCTCAAGGGCGTGCTGTTCTTTTTTCTGTTTCTGCTCTTTCGCTTGCGCGCGCGCAGTGCTTTCCTCGCGGGTGTCAGCCTTACCAACTACAGCGAATTCGGCCTGATTATGGCCAGTGTCGTGCTGCCGCAATGGCTGATTCCGTTGGCCATTACGGTGGCGTTGTCGTTTGTTGTCTCCGCTCCACTCAATCGTATCGTTCATCTGCTCTACGAGCGTTGGTCTTGGTGCTTAATCCCCCTAGAGCGCAATATCCGCCACCCCGATGAGCAACCGCTATCGCTGGGCGATGCACAAACATTGGTAATGGGCATGGGGCGCACTGGCCGCGCGGCTTACGATTATCTGAAGGAGCAAGGCTATCGTGTGGTTGGTCTTGATTCCGACCCTACTGTGATTGAGCAGAGTAAGGCGGCTGGGCGTCACGTGCTGTTTGCCGATGGTGAAGATCCGGTGTTCTGGCAGCACCTGGATATGCCCAAGGTTGATGCAGTAATCCTGACGCTTAACGATGAAGAGACCAAGGTGATTGCAACGCAGAAGCTGCGCGAGCGCGGTTTTAGTGGTTTGCTGGTGTCCCACGCAATGTACGAAGACATTGCCAAGCGCATTCAGGAAGCGGGCGCTGATCGTACCTACCTGACCATGAGTGAAGCCGGCTCTGGCTTGGCTGAACATGTGATCAGAACATTGGAGAGCCGTACCGAGGCGTCCTGAGGCTCTCGGAGAATTGGAAACCAAAACGCCCGCAATAAAGCGGGTGTTTCGTTGATTGTTGGGTATTACTGGTCGGTGAGGGCGAAGCGGGTAAGGGCGAAAGTGGCGATGCCACTGTCCTGCAGTTTCTGTGAGCCACCTAGCTCGGGCAGGTCGATGATCGCGGCAGCTTCAATGATGCTGGCGCCCATGCGTCGTACCAATTGTGCAGCCGCGAGCAAGGTGCCACCAGTTGCGATCAGGTCATCGAAAATCAGCACTTTGTCGCCTTCGCAGAGGCTGTCGGCATGCACTTCGAGCTTGGCTTCGCCGTATTCGGTTTGATAACTCTCACTGAGCACATCAGCCGGCAGTTTGCCTTGCTTGCGAAACAGCACCAGGGGCTTGTTCAGCTCATAGGCGATGATTGAGCCGATCAGAAAACCACGCGCATCCATAGCGCCGATGTGGCTGAAATCGGCTTCGACGTAACGCTGGATAAAACTGTCGGCGACCATGCGCAGTGCACGTGGCGACTGGAACAGCGGGGTGATGTCGCGAAAGATCACCCCCGGCTTGGGGAAGTCCAGCACCGGGCGGATCAGGGTTTTGATGCTGAATTCGTCGAAGATCATCTGTTGGGTCCTGCGCTGGGCGGTTCTATCAGCTGTCGAGATTACCGCCAGCCAGGGCGCACAGCTCGATCGGGTCGAGGATCTGCACTTCTTTGCCTTCGGCTTCGAGCAGCTTGTTCTGTTGGAAGCGGGTAAATACCCGCGATACGGTCTCTACTGCAAGACCTAGATAGTTGCCAATTTCGTTGCGCGACATGGCCAGGCGGAACTGATTGGCCGAGAAACCGCGTGCGCGGAAGCGGGCCGAGAGGTTAACCAGGAAGGTGGCGATGCGCTCATCGGCGGTTTTCTTCGACAACAGCAACATCATCTGTTGGTCATCGCGGATCTCCCGGCTCATAACGCGCATCAGCTGGCGGCGCAGTTGCGGCAACTGCACCGACAATTCGTCAAGACGCTCGAAGGGGATTTCACACACTGAGGTGGTTTCCAGGGCCACGGCCGATACCGGATAGGTCTCGTTGTCCATGCCCGACAGCCCAATCAGTTCACTGGGAAGGTGGAAGCCGGTGATTTGTTCATCACCGCCATCGCTCAGGCTGAAGGTTTTTAGCGCGCCGGCACGCACGGCAAAAACCGAATTGAAGGCATCGCCCTGGCGGAACAGAAACTCGCCTTTTTTTAGTGGGCGGCCGCGTTTGACGATGTCGTCGAGGGCGTCCATATCTTCCAGATTCAGCGATAGCGGCAGGCACAAACTCGCCAGGCTGCAGTCCTTGCAATGGGCTTGATGGGGTGCGTGCAGCTTGATGTTTTCGGACATCTCGAATGATCCTGGATAAACACACAATAAGCGCAAGGTTACAGCAGGGCGCAGGGTTGGGCCACTAGGATGCGGTTCTTGAGTGCATGATCAAGTTTGATGGCGCTCGGGAGATAGGTCGGATGACCTTAAAAGATATGCAATGAGCCTCTCTATTTGTCTGGAGTTGGTCGATGCGGGAAGCGGCATGAATACTGTGCTGGAGCGTAAGCGTGCTGTGGTCGAAGGCTGCGTTCAGGGCGACACGAAGGCGCTGTAGACGCTCCTGACATGGCCTACTGCAAGGAGGCCTTAAGCAGCGCCGTCACGACGCTGATCAAGGCTATGCAGGCTCCGAGTGAGCTGCAGGTGCAGGAGCGGCCACCCTTGTCATGACATAGGCACGCGCAACGGTGTTTTAGATAACCCGCGAGAAACGCTGCCTGCTGAGTTCATTGAGGTAGCGATCAAACAGCATGCACAGCGAGCGCACCAGTAGGCGGCCTGCTGGCAGGACCTCGATGCCTTGGGCATTCAATTCGATCAGGCCATCATTGGCCATTTGCTGCAGTTGCGGCCAGATATCGGCAAAGTAACGGCGAAATTCGATGGAATAGGCCTGCTCGATGTCGATAAAACGCAGTTGGAAATGGCAGATCAGCTGCTGGATCACTGCACGGCGCAGACGATCGTCGTCATCACAGTGCAGGCCGCGCAAGGTGGCCAGTTCACTATGTTCGAGGCTGTCTTGGTATTTGCTTAGATCGCTGATGTTCTGGCAGTACAGGTCGCCAATCTGGCTGATGGATGACACGCCCAGGCCGATCAGGTCGCAATGGCCGTGGGTGGTATAGCCCTGGAAGTTACGCTGCAGGCTGCCGTCTTCCTGGGCGCTGGCCAGCTCGTCATCGGGTAAGGCGAAGTGATCCATGCCGATATAGCGGTAACCGGCGGCGCTCAGTTGCTCGATGCTGGCGTGCAACATGGCTAGTTTGTCGCCTGGGCTGGGCAGGTCGCTGGTGTTGATGCGCCGCTGCGGCATAAAGCGCTCCGGCAGGTGGGCGTAGTTGAACAGCGACAGGCGATCGGGTTGCAGGGCTATTATTTCCTCGACCGTGCGGGCGAAGCGTTCAGGCGTTTGCAGCGGTAGGCCGTAGATCAGGTCGATGTTTACCGAGCGGAACTGCAGGGTGTGCGCGGCTTCGATGATGGCGCGGGTTTCTTCCAGGGTTTGCAGGCGGTTCACGGCTCGCTGCACGGCCGGGTCGAGGTCTTGCACGCCCAAGCTGACACGGTTGAAACCGAGCTCACGGAGTAGGCCCATGGTTGACCAGTCGGCTTCGCGTGGGTCGATCTCAATGCTGTAATCGCCCGAATCGTCATCCAGTAGATTGAAGTGTTGGCGCAGGTGACCCATCAGATGACGCAATTCATCATGGCTGAGAAAGGTCGGCGTACCACCGCCGAAGTGCAGCTGTTCGACCTTCTGCTGCGGGTCTAAATGATGGCTAATAATCTCGATTTCGCGTTCGAGTTTTTCCAGGTAAGGCTGGGCGCGCCCGCGATCTTTGGTAATGACCTTGTTGCAGGCGCAGTAGTAGCAGATGTGCGCGCAGAACGGGATGTGCACATACAGCGACAGCGGGCGCATGGCTTTGCGGCTATCACGCAGGGCGTGCAGCAGGTCGAACTGGCTAACGCGCTCATGGAACTGCACGGCGGTCGGGTAAGAGGTATAGCGCGGGCCGGCCTGGTCATAACGGCGGATCAGGTTGCTGTCCCACTGGATGGCGTTGAGCATGCGGGGGTTCCCGGTTTGGCTTTCAATACCGGGGAGTCTAAGTGCGCCACGTTGGGGGTGTTTTGACCTGTATCAAGCGGCTGCGTGCTGTCGCCGATTGCCGATCAGTGGCCCATTAGCCAGTGCTGGTGCGGGCCGGGCAGGGTCCACAGACCGAACAGGATGACCAAAATACCGCCGGCCATGCGGATGCCTCGCTGACGCAGCAGGGCGGTCAGGCGTTCGGCGGCCAGGCCGGTGGCCAGTAGAACGGGCAAGGTGCCCAGGCCGAAGGCCAGCATCAGTGCGGCGCTGTCGAGCGCGTTGCCCTGGCTGGCGGCCCATAGCAGGGTGCTATAGACCAGACCGCAGGGTAGCCAGCCCCACAGGCTGCCGAGCACCAGAGCGCGCGGCAGGCTGGTGACGGGCATAAAGCGTCGGGTCAGGGGTTGAATATAGCGCCACAGGCCGCGACCAAGGGCTTCGATACGCGTCAGGCCGCTCCACCAGCCGGCCAGGTATAGGCCCATGGCAATCAGCAGCAGTGCCGCTATTACGCGCAACCCGGTTACCAGTGGGCTGGCCGCGACTGCCCAGCCAGCCAGGCCGAGCAGAAGCCCTGCCAGGGTGTAACTGGAAATCCGCCCCAGGTTGTAGGCCAGTAACAGCTGAAAGCGCTGTGCGCGCTGTTCGGGCGGGATCGCTAAGGTCAGTGCGCCCATGAGTCCGCCGCACATGCCCAGGCAATGGCCGCCGCCAAGCAGGCCGAGGATCATGGCCGAGATCAGCAGCGGCAGCAGATCAAGCACGCGGCGGCTCCTGCGAGTCGTGCTGCGTGTCTTGTTGCTGCGCCTGGGTAACGGCGGCTTTGTGTTTTGGGTCTTCGTCGTCGAACAGAATGCTGTGAGCCGGGCCGTCCAGGTCGTCGTACTGACCACTGTCGACCGCCCAGAAGAACAACCAGATAGCGAACGCCACCAGCGCAATGGCGACTGGGATCAAGATATAGAGTGCGGGCATAAGATCTCCAGGTGCGGCTTGGGTGAGGCGTTAACCCCCTTACGGGCGTGTGAGTCGTAAGGCGTTGAGTACCACCAGCAGTGAGCTGACCGACATGCCCAGCGCGGCCCAGATTGGGGTAATCCAGCCGATGGCGGCGAAGGGCAGTACCAGGCCATTGTACAGACTGGCCCAGGCGAGGTTCTCGATGATCACCCGACGGGTTCGTTGCGCCATGTGTAGCGCCTGTACCAGGCTGCTCAGACGATTGGAGAGCAGCACGGCGTCGGCGCTGGTTTTCGCCAAGTCGGTGGCGCTGCCCATGGCCACGCTGATGTCGGCGGCGGCCAGGACGGGCACATCATTGACTCCGTCACCCAGCATCAGTACGCGGCAGCCCTGGCTGTGTAGCTGCTTCAGTACGTCCAGCTTGGCATCCGGGGTGAGGCCGCCACGTGCATCGTCGATGCCCAGTTGTCGCGCCACTTCAGCGACCATCGGGGAGCTGTCGCCGGACAGCAGCATGATCTGCCAGCATTTGGCTTTGGCCATGGCGATCAGTTGTGGCGCGTCATCGCGCAAGCGGTCATCGAGCACGAACCAGGCCAGCGGCCCTTGTTCGTCACCCAACAGCAGCCACTGGCCATGTTCGCCGGTAATGGTCGGGACGGGTTGAGTGCTCAGTGCGCAGACGAAGTCTGCCTGGCCGATGCGCAGCAAACGTCCCCCGGCGCGCCCTTGCAAGCCGAGGCCTGGATGGCTGTCGACTTGTTCGGCCGCCTCAGGCGCTTGGCCGAAGGCGCGGGCAATCGGGTGTTCGGAACGGTTTTCCAGGGCGGCGGCCAGGGCCAGGCAGCTATCCGCATCCAGCTCGCGCAGCAGGTGGATGGCGCTGAGGGTCAGGCGGCCTTCGGTCAAGGTGCCGGTCTTGTCCAGCACCAGGGTGTCGATCTGATTCAGGCCTTCGAGTACGTGGCCACGGGTCAGCAGCATGCCGAGCTTGTGCAGCGAGCCCGTGGCGGCGGTCAATGCGGTCGGCGTGGCCAATGCCAGTGCGCAAGGGCAGGTGGCGACCAGCAGGGCCAGCACAATCCAGAATGCGCGCGATGGGTCGAGTTGCCACCAGACCAAGCCGACGATAGCCGCAACGACTAGAACAATCAGCAGGAACCACTGTGCCACTCGGTCGGCGAGTACAGCCAGACGCGGTTTGTCGCTCTGCGCGCGCTCCAGCAGGCGGACGATTGCCGACAGCCGTGTAGCGTCACCGAGGGCCTGCACTTCAACCTGCAACGGACCTTCGACATTCAGAGTGCCGGCGGTGACGGCGTCGCCGACGTTACGCGGTTGCGGCAGGTATTCGCCGGTTAGCAGAGATTCATCGACGCTCGACTGGCCTTGGACAATTCGGCCGTCGGCGGGCAGCAGCGCGCCTGGCGGTACCAGTACCTGATCACCGACGCGCAATTCGCTGAGCAGAATCCGTTGGCTCTGACCGTCGGCATCCAGGCGCAGGCAGGACGCCGGTAGCAGGTTGACCAGCTGTGCGGTGGCAGTGGCGGTGCGTTCGCGGGCGCGGCGTTCCAGGTAGCGGCCGGCCAGGAGGAACAGGGCAAACATGCCCACGGCATCGAAATACAGCTCGCCCTGACCGGTGATGGTGGACCATATGCCGGCGACATAGGCACCGCCAATCGCCAGTGATACCGACACGTCCATGGTCAGGTGACGTGTGCGCAGGTCGCGCAGGGCACCGCGGAAGAACTGCCCGCAGCAGTAGAAGACAATTGGCGTGGTGAGAAACAGGCTGACCCAGCGCAGGATCTTGTCCAGCTCGGGAGACAGGTCAATGTTGAATTCCGGCCAAGTGGCCATGGTCGCCATCATCACCTGCATCCACAGCATGCCGGCGACGCCCAGTTCGCGCATGGCGCGGCGGTTTTCGCGCTGCAGTTGTTCGGCGGCGGCATCGGCCTGCCAAGGATGGGCGGCGTAGCCGATCTTACGCAGCGCTTTGAGCAGTTGGCTTAACGGTAACTGACTGTCGGCCCAGCGCACTTGCAGGCGGTGGTTGGACAGATTGAGGTGCGCCTCGCTGACGCCGGGTAGGGCACGCAGGTGTTTTTCAATCAGCCAGCCACAGGCCGCGCAGCTGATGCCCTCAATCAGCAGGCAGGTCTCACTGAGCTCACCGTCATGCTCGACAAAGGGCTGCTGCACATCGCTGCGGTCATACAGAGCGAGTTCATCAGGCAGGGCCTGGGGCAGGCTCTGTGGGTTGGCGGCGCTTTCGCTACGGTGGCTGTAGTAGTGCTCCAGGCCGCCACTGACGATGGCTTCGGCCACTGCCTGACAGCCCGGGCAGCACATTTCACGGGGAGCGCCCAGTACCTGAGCCTGAAAGCGGCTGCCGCTGGGGACCGGCAAACCGCAGTGATAGCAGGGAGTTGGAGTGGCCATCGGTGTGCCTATTGAGCATCCCCGAGGAGGATTTCTTGGCCGCTTTGCACGTCTTCTTCTTCGAACAGGCGCCAGTCCTTGCCGCCTTCTTGGCCGATCAGCTCAACAAAGCGTCGACCTTGCACCGCATCGATCATCTGCCCGCTGTAACTGCCATCGGCCTGCGGCTGCAGGATTACCCTGCGGTCGCGCTCAGGCTGGGTCGGTGAAATAAGGTTGAGCACCAACTGCTGCGGGCGGCTGTTGCCATTCAGCTGCAGGGTGGCGGTGCCGTCGTCATCGTTGAGCAGCAGATTGGCGTGCAGCTTGAGACGGATGGCATGGTTTTCCCGTTCCAGTGACTGGTTGATGCCCTTGCCGACGTCGTAATAGTCATCGGAAATCAGCCCCGGCGGGTTCTTTGTGGCGATGGTCAGCAGGGTCAATCCCTGAACCACTGAATAGGCCAATAGGCCAATCAGAAACCAGGGCCAGAATTGCTTGTACCAGGGCTTGATGATCTCGGCGTTCTTTTCAGTCATGGTCTTCTCTGGTCAGCGCACGCTGGGGCCGATAAAGCGGCTGGCGGCGTCGGTTTTGATGCTTGGGTCATCCACCGCCTGCAAGCGGAAGCTGATTTCATTGGCGCTCGAAGGCAGTTTCTCAGGTTCGATGGACAGTTCCACAGGCAGCGACAGTACCTCGCCAGCCAGTGCTTTGACCTCACGCTTGCCTTCATACACCAGGCCGTCGAGGCCATCGGCTTCGATCCGATAGGTCACTTCGTGTTGGGCCTTGTTCATGATTTTCAGGGTGTAGACGTTCTCGATCCGGCCTTCTTCGTTTTCACGGTAGAGCACGCGGTCTTTGAGTACATCCAACTCCACTAGCGAGCGATCGACGATGGCCCAGCTGAATACGCAGAACATGGCCAGCAGGGCGATGGCGTAGCCAATCAGGCGGGGTCGTATCAAGTGGGTCTTTTGCCCGGAGAGGTTGTGTTCGGTGGTGTAGCTGATCAGCCCCTTCGGGTAGTTCATCTTTTCCATGATGCTGTCGCAGGCGTCGATACAGGCTGCGCAACCGATGCATTCAATCTGCAGGCCGTCGCGAATATCGATACCGGTCGGGCAGACGTGTACGCACATCTTGCAGTCGATGCAGTCACCCAGGCCTTCAGCCTTGTAATCAGCATCACGCTTACGCGGGCCACGCTGCTCACCGCGCCGGGGGTCGTAGGACACGATCAAGGTGTCCTGGTCGAACATCACGCTCTGGAAGCGCGCATATGGGCACATGTAGATGCACACCTGCTCACGCAGATAACCGGCGTTGCCGTAGGTGGCCAGGGTAAAGAAGCCCACCCAGAACAGTGCCCAGCCGCCAGCTTGCAGGGTAAACAGATCGGGGATCAGATCGCGGATTGGGGTGAAGTAGCCGACGAAGGTAATCGCGGTGACCAGTGAAACGCCCACCCAGATGCTGTGTTTGGCCAGCTTGCGCAGAAACTTCTGCGAGGTCATCGGGTTTTTGTCGAGTTTCATGCGCTGATTGCGATCACCTTCGGTGACCTTTTCTGCCCACATGAAGACCCAGGTGAATACGCTCTGCGGGCAGGTATAGCCGCACCAGACGCGCCCGGCGAATACGGTGATAAAGAACAAACCGAAGGCGGCGATGATCAGCAGTGCTGAGAGCAGGACAAAGTCTTGTGGCCAGTAGGTGGCCCCGAAGATATGAAATTTGCGTTCCGGCAGGTCCCACCAAACAGCCTGACGGCCATTCCAGGTCAACCATACAGTGCCGAAATACAACAGGAAGAGGGCTGCGCCACCGAGCATGCGCAAGTTGCGGAAGATGCCGGTGAAGGAGCGGGTGTAGATTTTTTC
This sequence comes from Pseudomonas sp. MIL19, assembly GCF_028680365.1. NCBI lineage: Bacteria > Pseudomonadati > Pseudomonadota > Gammaproteobacteria > Pseudomonadales > Pseudomonadaceae > Pseudomonas > Pseudomonas sp. MIL19. The sequence continues at coordinate 19,012 of NZ_JAPPVG010000021.1, forward strand.
GCGGTTGGCGTACAGGTCAACAACTTCGACCTTAGCCTGGGCAGGAGTGACGTCTTTAACGGGGATCTGTGTGCTCATCAGTGCGTACCACGGCGGTTGGATGGCTGCCCTGGTCGATACGTGCCGGCCGGGGTCATACGTGCTCTTGCGCTATGGTACGCCTGACGATCACTCGGCAGGTGCGACCTGCGGTCGCGCCTGCCGAGCCCAAGAATTACTTCTCGGTTTTGCCTTGCGACAGGCTGTACACATAAGCGGCCAGCAAATGCACTTTATCGTTGCCCAGGAAGTCAGCCTGGGCTGGCATCTTGCCGTTACGGCCATAACGCAGAGTTTGTTGAACCTGAGCGAAGCTGGAACCGTAGAGCCAGACTTTGTCAGTCAGATTCGGTGCGCCCATAGCCTGTTGGCCCTTACCTTCAGCGCCATGACAGACTGCACAATTGCTCGCAAAGATGTTTTGACCTGCGGCAAGGTCAACTTCGATGCCCTGAGGATTCTTCAAGCCAGACAGCGTACGGATGTAGCCGGCAACGTTGCGGATGCCTTCTTCACCGATGATGTCTTTCCACGCTGGCATAGCTGCCTGACGGCCGCCCATGATGGTGGTCTTGAGGGTTTCCGGTTCGCCACCATACAGCCAGTCGTTGTCGGTCAGGTTAGGGAAGCCGTAGGCACCCTTGGCATCAGAGCCGTGGCAGACCGAGCAGTTGGAAGCAAACAGGCGGCCGCCCATTTTCAGCGCTTGCTCGTCCTGGGCCACTTGCTCAATCGGCATGGCTGCGTATTTGGCGAAGATCGGCCCGTACTGGGCATCGGCCTTGGCCATCTCTTTTTCCCACTGGTGCACACCGGTCCAGCCGGCATTGCGCTCAGCACCGCCAGCGATTTCCACGTTGGTGGCAAATGGGGTTTCTGCTTTGCTGTCGAGGTAGTCGTAGCCCGGCAGCAGACCTTTCCAGTTACCCAGGCCTGGGTACAGGACTAGGTAGCCGAGGGCGAAGACGATGGTGCCGACAAACAGCATGAACCACCACTTAGGCAGTGGGTTGTCATACTCTTCGATACCGTCAAAGGTATGGCCCATGGTTTCTTCGGTAGTGTCCTGGCGCTGGCCCTTGCGGGTGCCGAACACTAGCCAAGTCAGGGCGAAGATGGTGCCCAGCGACAGAATGGTTACGTACCAACTCCAGAACGTGGTCATTGGTTATTGCTCCTGGAAGATTGCTCGTCACGCTCATTGGGTTTGGGATCGTCGGCGAAGGGCAGGTTGGCGGCCTCGTCGAAGCTGGATTTACGCTTGCTGCTGTAAGCCCAGAGCACCACGCTAATAAAAGCGATGAACACCACTGCTGTGCCTATGCCGCGAATAGTCCCGATATCCATTGAGCGTTACCGTTTGTTCTTGATGGAAGTGCCGAGAACCTGCAGGTACGCAACCAGTGCGTCCATTTCGGTTTTGCCTTTTACTGCATCCTTAGCACCTGCGATGTCTTCATCGGTGTAAGGGATGCCAAAGCCACGCATGACTTCCATCTTCTTGGCGGTGTCCTTGCCGTCAAGCTTGTGCTCAACCAGGAAGGGGTAGGCCGGCATTTTGGATTCAGGCACGACGTTGCGCGGGTTATACAGGTGCGCACGCTGCCACTCATCCGAGTAACGACCGCCAACGCGGGCCAAGTCCGGACCGGTACGCTTGGAGCCCCACAGGAACGGGTGGTCCCAGACGCTTTCACCGGCGACCGAGTAGTGGCCATAACGCTCGGTTTCCGCACGGAACGGACGGATCATCTGCGAGTGGCAGCCGACACAACCGTTGGCGATGTACACATCGCGGCCTTCCAGTTGCAGCGCGGTGTAAGGCTTGAGGCCTTCCACCGGCTCATTGGTGACGTCCTGGAAAAACAGCGGTACGATTTGAGTCAGGCCGCCGATGCTGACGGCTAGAACCATCAGCAGCGCCATCAGGCCAATGTTTTTCTCAATGATTTCGTGTTTCATCAGTGCGCTACTCCGGCTGGAATCTGTGCAGCTGCTTCGTATTCAGAGGCTTTCGCGGCACGCACGGTACGGTAGGTGTTGTAAGCCATCAGCAGCATGCCGGTGACGAAGAACGCGCCGCCGATCATACGCACCACATAACCTGGGTGGCTGGCTTCCAGCGCTTCAACGAAGGAGTAGGTGAGGGTGCCGTCTTCGTTGACTGCACGCCACATCAGACCCTGGGTAATGCCGTTGACCCACATGGAGGCGATGTACAGTACGGTACCGATAGTGGCCAACCAGAAGTGTGCGTTGATCAGGCCGACGCTGTGCATCTGTGGGCGACCAAACACCTTAGGCAGCATGTGGTACAGCGCGCCGATGGAGATCATCGCTACCCAGCCGAGAGCGCCGGCGTGTACGTGGCCGATGGTCCAGTCGGTGTAGTGGGAGAGAGCGTTGACGGTCTTGATCGCCATCATCGGACCTTCGAAGGTCGACATGCCGTAGAACGCCAGCGATACCACCAGGAAGCGTAGGATTGGGTCGGTACGCAGCTTATGCCAGGCGCCAGACAGGCTCATCATGCCGTTGATCATGCCGCCCCAGCTCGGTGCCAGAAGGATGATCGACATCGCCATACCGAGGGACTGCGCCCAATCCGGAAGTGCGGTGTAGTGCAGGTGGTGCGGGCCAGCCCAGATATACAGGGTGATCAGCGCCCAGAAGTGCACGATGGACAAGCGGTAGGAGTAGATCGGACGCTCAGCCTGCTTGGGTACGAAGTAGTACATCATCCCCAGGAAGCCGGTGGTCAGGAAGAAGCCTACGGCGTTGTGCCCGTACCACCACTGAATCATCGCATCAGTCGCACCGGCATAAGCCGAGTAGGACTTGAACAGGCTGACCGGAACGGCCGCGCTGTTGACGATGTGCAGCATCGCGGTCACCAGAATGAAGGCACCGTAGAACCAGTTGCCGACATAGATGTGCTTGGTTTTACGCTTGGCCACAGTGCCGAAGAACACCACTGCGTAAGTCACCCAGACGATACCCAGGAGGATATCAATCGGCCACTCAAGCTCAGCGTACTCTTTGGTGCCGGTGTAACCCATCGGCAGGGTGATGACCGCTGCGACGATTACGGCTTGCCAGCCCCAGAAGGTGAAAGCAGCCAGACCATCGGAAATCAGGCGCGTTTGGCACGTGCGCTGCACCACGTAGTAAGACGTGGCAAACAGTGCGCAACCGCCGAAGGCGAAGATTACCGCGTTGGTGTGAAGCGGACGTAGACGGCCAAAGGTCGTCCATTCCATGCCTAGGTTGAGTTCAGGCCACACGAGTTGTGCGGCGATGAAAACACCTAGAGCCATGCCAATGACTCCCCAAATCACCGTCATTACGGCGAATTGGCGAACCACCTTGTAGTTATAAGCAGTCTGACTGATTGCTGTGCTCATTTTGGGTTCCACGGTTAATGGATTTTTTAGGGGCAAAAATCGGCGGCAAGTATGTAGAAAGCAGATTCTCATTGCAACGACACAAGCCGGCGCGATAGGGCTTTCAGGGCTCTTAACAAGCATGTAATGCCTTTGTCACAAGGCATTGCTGCAAGCAACAAACACCTTAAAACGGCATAGCGCGAAGATAGGAATCGCCTTGGAGTTATGGCAGGTGGCGACTGTCGACAAGATTAGCTCAAGTCAAAGCCTGTGCGTGCAGTTGGTCGGAAGGGTGCGACCTTGGGTCGCATGACTTGGCGGGGTTTGAGGCGTGAGGAGAGGTTGTTTAGGCTGCCTGGCGATACGAGATCGCCAGGCAGTATTGCTGAGGGGCTGATTATTGCGTTGCGCCGTTGCGATCTTGCTGGCTCAGGCTCAGCACATAAGCGGCGAGCAGATGCACTTTGTCGTTGCCCAGGTATTGATCCTGCGCCGGCATCTGGCCGTTGCGGCCATGGCGGATGGTTTGTTGCAGTTGCACCAGGCTGCTGCCGTAGATCCAGCCCGCTGGGCTAGTCAGGTCTGGCGCACCCAGTACGGCCATGCCTTTACCTTCGGCGCCGTGGCAGGCCAGGCAGTTGGCTGCATAAATCGCCGCGCCCTTATCCAGGTCATACGGCTTGTCGGCTGGCAGTGGCAAGCCGGCCAGATCCTTACGCACGTAAGCTGCCACTTGTTGCACGCCGTCTTCGCCAATCACCGCTGCCCACGCGGGCATGGCGCCCATACGGCCATTGAGGATGGTGGTTTTGATGGTTTCCGGCTCGCCGCCCCAGCGCCAGTGGCTGTCAGTCAGGTTAGGGAAGCCCACTGCACCTTTGGCGTCGGAGCCGTGGCAGACCGAGCAATAGGTGGCAAACATACGCCCGCCCATTTTCAACGCTTGCTCGTCTTTGGCTACTTCTTCCAGGGGCATGGCTGCATATTTGGCGAAGATTGGCCCATACAGCTCGTCAGCCTTATCGACTTCATGCTGCCACTGCTTGACCTGGGTCCAGCCGCCTTCGTAGCCCGGCAGCACACCTTTCCAGTTGCCCAGGCCGGGGTACAGCACCAGGTAACCAATAGAAAAGACGATGGTGCCGACAAACAGCATGAACCACCACTTGGGTAGCGGGTTGTCATATTCCTCGATGCCATCGAAGGCATGACCCATGGTCTGATCGGTTGGGTTCTTGTGAACTTCACTTTTGCGGGTGGCGAAAATCAGCCAGGACAGGGCGAGCAGAGTGCCGACAGTCAGCAGGGTGATGTACCAGCTCCAGAACGTGCTCATGGGGTCTTGCTCCTTGGTGCAGCCAGCTTGGGTTCATCGGCAAAGGGCAGTTGTGCGGCCTGGTCAAAGGCCAGGCGGCGCTTGCCGCTGTAAGCCCAGAGGGTGACGCAAACAAAGGACAGCAGAACCAGTGCCGTACCTATGCCGCGCACGGTTCCAATATCCAGAGCGCCGATATCAAAAAATTCGAATGACATAAGCGCTACCTCTTGTTCTTCACGGCAATGCCGAGCACTTGCAGGTAGGCGACCATGGCGTCCATCTCGCTCTTGCCTTTGACGGCATCACTGGCTCCGGCAATGTCCTCATCGCTGTAAGGCACGCCGAGCATGCGCAGGGCTTTCATCTTGGCCGGTGTGGTCTGCCCATCCAGGGTGCTTTCCACCAACCACGGATAGGCAGGCATCTTCGACTCCGGCACCACGTTGCGTGGGTTGTAAAGGTGCGCACGGTGCCATTCATCCGAGTAGCGACCGCCGACGCGTGCCAGGTCCGGCCCGGTACGCTTGGAGCCCCAGAGGAAGGGGTGGTCGTAGACGCTTTCGCCGGCCACCGAATAGTGGCCGTAGCGCTCGGTTTCGGCGCGGAATGGACGAATCATCTGCGAATGGCAACCCACGCAGCCTTCGCGGATATAAATGTCACGCCCTTCCAGTTGCAGCGCGGTATAGGGCTTGAGGCCCGCTACCGGCTCATTGGTGACGTCCTGGAAGAACAGCGGGACGATCTGCGTCAGGCCGCCGATGCTCACGGCCAGGACCATCATCAGCGCCATCAGGCCGATGTTCTTCTCGAGTATTTCGTGTCTCATCAGTGAGCTCCCTCAAGCGAAAACTGCGCGGCGGCTTCCATTTCAGCCGCCTTGGTATGACGCACGGTTTGCCAGACGTTCCAGGCCATCACCAACATGCCGGCAAAGAAGATCGCGCCGCCGATTACCCGCACCACAAATCCGGGGTGGCTGGCTTCCAGTGCTTCGACGAAGGAGTAGGTGAGGGTGCCGTCTTCGTTGACTGCACGCCACATCAGGCCTTGGGCGATGCCGTTAACCCACATCGAGGCGATGTAGAGCACGGTGCCGATGGTGGCGAACCAGAAGTGCACGTTGATCAGGCCGATGCTGTGCATCTCGTCGCGGCCGAAGACCTTAGGCAGCATGTGATACAGCGAGCCGATGGACACCATGGCCACCCAGCCGAGGGCGCCGGCATGCACATGGCCGATGGTCCAGTCGGTGTAGTGTGATAGGGCGTTGACGGTCTTGATCGCCATCATCGGGCCTTCGAAGGTCGACATGCCGTAGAACGCCAGCGATACCACGAGGAAGCGCAGGATCGGGTCGGTGCGCAGCTTATGCCAGGCCCCGGAGAGGGTCATCATGCCGTTGATCATGCCGCCCCAGCTCGGTGCCAGGAGAATCAGCGACATCACCATGCCCAGGCTCTGCGCCCAGTCTGGCAGCGCGGTGTAGTGCAGGTGGTGCGGGCCGGCCCAGATGTACACAGCAATCAGTGCCCAGAAGTGCACGATCGACAGGCGATAGGAATACACCGGACGACCCGCTTGCTTAGGCACGAAGTAATACATCATCCCCAAAAAGCCCGCGGTGAGGAAAAAGCCCACCGCGTTGTGGCCGTACCACCACTGAATCATCGCGTCGGTCGCACCGGCATAGGCCGAGTAGGACTTGGTCAGGGTGACGGGGACTTCCAGGTTGTTGACTAGATGCAGCAGCGCCACGGTGAGGATAAAACCACCGAAGAACCAGTTGCCCACATAGATGTGGCTGACGTTACGCTTCATCACCGTGCCGAAGAACACGATGGCGTAACTGACCCAGACAATGGTGATCAGAATGTCGATCGGCCATTCCAGCTCGGCGTATTCCTTGGAGCTGGTCCAGCCCATCGGCAGGCTGATGGCTGCCAGTACAATCACCAGCTGCCAACCCCAGAAGGTAAAGGCGGCGAGCTTGGGCGCGAATAGCGTGGCCTGTGAAGTGCGCTGCACGGCGTAGTAACTGGTGGCGAACAGTGCGCACCCGCCGAAGGCGAAGATGACCGCGTTGGTATGCAGCGGGCGTAGGCGCCCGAAGCTGGTCCACGGCAGGTTGAAGTTGAGTTCGGGCCAAGCCAGTTGCGCGGCGATAAACACGCCGAGCCCCATCCCGACAATGCCCCACACCACTGTCATGATGGCGAATTGGCGCACCACCTTGTAGTTGTAGGCGCTGCTGCTGGTTGTGTTCATGTCTGGGCTTCCATCCACGGTTATAGGCAGATCATCGAAAATCAGCGGCTGCGCGCCTGTACGATCAGCGCCGCAGTCCAACGGATTCTTTAAGCGAGGCAAGCATGAGCAAAGCAAGGGAAGCGGGTATTGACGGGGATCAATACGTGCAGGAACAGAGCCCGGAGGGCTGGCTGTGGGATCGCCCGCGAGGCGAGCCGCGAACGACCTTGATCCTGGCCCATGGTGCCGGCGCGCCGATGGACAGCGAATTTATGCAACACATGGCGCAAAACCTTGTTGCCTGTGGGGTTGCGCTGCTGCGTTTCGAGTTTGCCTACATGGCCGCACGGCGGCAGGACGGCAAGAAACGTCCGCCCAATCCTCAGGCGCAATTGCTTGAGCAGTGGCGTGAGGTCTACCACCAGGTGCGCCAACAGGTCGCAGGGCCGCTGGCGATTGGCGGCAAGTCAATGGGCGGGCGCATGGCCAGCCTGCTGGCCGATGAGTTGAGCGTCGACGCGTTGGTGTGTCTGGGTTATCCCTTCTACGCCGTTGGCAAACCGGAGAAGCCGCGTGTCGCGCACCTGGCCGAGTTGAAAACCCCGACGCTGATCATTCAGGGCGAGCGCGATGCGCTGGGTAATCGTCAAACGGTTGAGGGCTATGCGCTGTCTGGGGCGATCAAACTGCATTGGCTAACGGCCGGCGATCACGATCTAAAACCGCTGAAAAGCTCAGGTTTCACTCATTCCCAGCACCTGCTTAGCGCGGCTGAAGCGATTGCGGCGTTCATTGGGCGCGAGCAGGACGCTGCATAAGTGCGGCTGATGTTATTCCTACTAAAACACTAGGACTTTGCCGGCGCTGGCGAGTGGCGTACACTGCGCCCATGTTTGCGAGGAGTTGCCATGAGCACCATTACCATTACCGACGCTGCCCACGATTATCTGGCTGATCTGCTGAGCAAGCAGAACACCCCGGGCATCGGCATTCGTGTGTTTATCACCCAGCCAGGCACCCAGTACGCCGAAACCTGCATTGCCTATTGCAAGCCAGGCGAGCAGAAAGCTGAAGACACTGCCCTAGGCCTGGCCACCTTTACTGCGTGGATCGATGCGGTCAGCGAGCCGTTTCTTGACGATGCAGTGGTCGATTACGCCACCGACCGTATGGGCGGCCAGCTGACCATCAAGGCGCCTAACGCCAAGGTGCCGATGGTCAATGAAGACAGCCCGATCAACGAGCGCATCAGCTACTACCTGCAGACCGAGATCAACCCGGGTCTGGCCAGCCATGGCGGCGAAGTCAGCCTGATCGACGTGGTTGACGACGGTATTGCCGTGCTGAAGTTCGGTGGCGGCTGCCAGGGCTGCGGTCAGGTCGACTTGACCCTTAAAGAGGGCATCGAGAAGACCCTGCTGGAGCGTATCCCCGAGCTAAAAGGCGTGCGTGATGTGACCGATCACAGCATCAAGGAAAACGCCTACTACTAAGTAGACAGCGATAAAAAATGCCCGCGTACTGCGGGCATTTTTGTTGGTGCTTACTTTGCGTGGGAGGGGCTTTAGCCGCGACTGCAACGGTGCAGTCATCACTCAAACACGGTTTTTGCGCCGATCGAGCACTTCAGTCGCCCGCGCCCGCAACTGCCCGCAACCACCATCAATGTCCTGGCCGGCCGAGTTGCGCACCTTGGTCAGCACGCCACGGCTGTGCAGGTAGCGCACGATCTGCACGATGCGGTCGCCATCGGGGCGTTGGAACTCGTCAGCTTCCAGGCTGTTGTAGGGGATCAGGTTCATGATCGCGTACTTACCCTTGAGCAGGCGCAGTATGCCGTCCATTTCCTCTTGGCTGTCGTTGATGCCTTTGAGCAGCGTCCACTGGTATTGGATCGGATAGTCGATCTGCCGCGCGTAGGTTTCGCCCAGCTCCACCAGTTCTTCAGGATCGATACGCGGCGCACGCGGTAGCAGTGCCTGGCGCAGCTCGGCATTGGTGGTATGTAGCGACAGTGCCAGGGCAGGCTTGATCTGTTGCTGTGGCAGACGTTCGAATACCCGTGGGTCGCCGACCGTAGAAAACACCAGGTTGCGCTGGCCGATGCCACCTTCAGTGCCGAGCAGATTGATCGCCTCCAGCACGTTATCCAGGTTATGCGCCGGCTCACCCATGCCCATAAACACCACTTTCTTTACCGCGCGAAAACGCCGGGCCAATGCCACCTGGGCGAGAATTTCGCTGGTGGTCAGCTGGCGCAGCAGGCCGCTCTTACCGGTCATGCAGAACACACAACCCACTGCGCAACCCACCTGGCTGGAGACGCACAGCCCATCGCGCGGCAGCAGTACGCTTTCCACCATCTGCTTGTCGGCCAGCTCCACCAGCAGGCGCGCCGAGCCGTCCGTCGCCGGGTGTTCGGAGCTTAGACGGGCCAGTCCATCCAGCGCGTTGCTCAGTTCGGGCAGGGCGTTACGCACCGCCAGCGGCAGGAAGTTCTCGGTCTTCTGGTTACGCGTGCCGGTATCCAGCGGCATGCCGCGCAGCCAGGCACGGGTAATCCGCCCGATGTGCATGGGCTTGGCACCGAGATCGGTGAGGCGTTGGTGAAAGTCGTGGATATGCATGGGGCGCGCATGCTACCACCGGCCAGGATGCGGTGGAATGTGTGGCGGCGGGCAGGCGTCGGCTAACCTGGGCAAAACCGCATCGCGCTTTGCTCTCCGGGGCGCGGGCACTCATACTAGCGGCCTGATTAGCCTGACCCAGCTGTGCGGAGCGGTAGATGAAATTTATACACCAGCGCGAACACCTCAACGAAGACGACGTCGTCGTGATCGAGTGCTCGCAAACCTGCAACATTCGCCTGATGAGCGATGCCAACTTCCGCAGCTTTAAGAATGGCGGCCGGCACACCTATCACGGCGGTGCATTCGACACCTTCCCGGCGAAGATCACCGTACCGAGCAGCGGCTTCTGGAATATCACCATCGATACGGTAAGCCGGAAAGCCATCAGCGTGACGCGTAAGCCAACGCTCAAGCACTCGATCAAAATCGTACGCAAATCCACCTCCCGCTTGAGCTGATACGGATTTTGCCTGTGCTCAACGCTCAGGCCTTTAAACCCGCTCAGCCTCCTGCAATGCGCTCTGTCTCCAAGCCTTCCTTCTGCTGCCGTTTGCTCGTGCGGCAGTGGCTATGGAAGGGCGCAGACAACTAACGAGCGCCCCCTGCTCGCTGGGTAAGCCGGCCTGTGACCTTGCACGTGCACTGTGCCGTCGCTATTCACCGATTTTCGCGCACTGCTCGGCGCCACAGCGTGGGCCGAGCGCCTTGGTTAAATCAGCCGACTAACCCGCAGCCTGTGCTCGAAACCCGCGAGCGTATCGTCGCGCTTGGCTGCCTGTTGCTGGCGCGCAAGCCCATCTGATCCGTATTTTTACGCCTAATCTGCCGCTGTTTCGGTATCAGTGCCGTCGGCATAGTGCGCTATCGATAACAGCCGAGGCCGCCGATGTACCAATACGATGAATATGACCACGCGCTGGTGCATGAGCGTGTGGCGCAGTTTCGCGATCAGGTTGAGCGCCGTATCAGTGGCGAGCTAAGCGAGGAAGAGTTTCTGCCGCTGCGCCTGCAAAATGGCCTGTACCTGCAAAAACATGCCTACATGCTACGGGTGGCGATCCCCTACGGAACGCTGGCGGCGCGGCAGATGCGTGCGTTGGCCAATATCGCGCAGCATTACGACCGGGGTTATGGGCACTTCACCACCCGGCAGAACATTCAGTTCAACTGGATTGAGCTTGAGCAGGTGCCGGATATTCTCGAACACCTCGCCGAGGTGGAGATGCACGCGATCCAGACCTCCGGCAACTGTGTGCGCAATATCACCACTGAAGCCTTCGCCGGGGTCGCCGCCGATGAGTTGCTGGACCCACGCCCGCTGGCGGAAATCCTCCGGCAGTGGTCGACCATCAACCCGGAATTCCTCTACCTGCCGCGTAAGTTCAAGATCGCCCTGTGCGCCGCTGAAGAAGACCGTGCGGCGGTGATGATGCATGACATCGGTCTTTATCTATATCGCGACGCGGCGGGCGAGCTGTTGTTGCGGGTCATGGTGGGTGGCGGCTTAGGGCGTACGCCGATCCTCAGCCAGCAGATTCGTGAGGCGTTGCCGTGGCAGCATCTGCTGTCCTATGTCGAGGCCGTGCTGCGTGTGTACAACCGCCATGGCCGCCGTGACAACAAGTACAAGGCGCGCATCAAGATCCTGGTCAAAGCCCTGGGGATCGAGGCGTTTGCCCGTGAGGTTGAGGCGGAGTGGCAACACATCAAAGATGGCCCGGCCGAGTTGACCCAGGAAGAGTATCAGCGGGTGGCCGATGCCTTCATCGCGCCGCCGTATGAAGCATTGCCTGAGGTCGATCTGGGTTTCGGTACTGCCTTGGCGCAGAACGCTGAATTCGCCCGCTGGGTGTCGCGCAATACCCTGGCGCACAAGGTGCCGGGTTATATCGCCGTGGTGCTGTCGACCAAACCGGGCATCGCCGCACCGCCTGGTGATGTGACGGCGCAGCAGATGAACGCGCTGGCCGATCTGGCCGAGCGCTTTGGTTTTGCCGAGTTGCGCATTGCCCATGAGCAGAACGTTGTCTTGCCTGATATCCGCAAAGCGGACCTCTATGCCTTGTGGCAGGCGGCCGCTGAAGCGGGCCTGGCAACGCCAAATGTCGGGCTGCTGACGGATGTGATTGCCTGCCCGGGCGGCGACTTCTGCGCCCTGGCCAACGCCAAGTCGATCCCGATTGCCCAGGCGATTCAGCAGCGATTCGACGACCTTGATTACCTGCATGACCTGGGCGATATCAGCCTGAATATCTCTGGCTGCATGAATGCCTGCGGCCATCACCATATTGGCAACATCGGTATTCTCGGCGTCGATAAAAACGGCAGCGAGTGGTACCAGGTCACCATCGGAGGCTCGCAAGGCAAAAGCAGTGCACTGGGTAAGGTGATCGGTCCGGCGTTTAGCGCCGAGCAGATTCCCGAGGTGATCGATGGGCTGGTACGCACCTTCACTGACTACCGCGAAGCCGACGAGCGTTTTTTCGATACCGTGCAGCGAATCGGCCTGGAGCCGTTCAAGGAACAGGTCTATCGCAAGCAGCAGGTGAATGCATGAATAACCTGATCCGCTTGCTTGATGGCGCGCCGCGCATCATCGAAAACGACCCCTGGACGCTGTTGGCTGATATCTCAGAGCTGCACCCGGACGGGCCGTTGATTCTGCCGCTGGACGCCTGGGTTGAGCGCCAAGAGCAGGCTGTGCTGTTGGGTGAGCGCTTGAGCCCTGACGGTATTTGCCTGGCGCCGGATGATGAAGTCGAAAGCCTGCAGGCTTATCTCGCGATCCTGCCGCTGATCGCTATCGACTTCCCGAGCTTTCGCGATGGCCGTGGCTACAGCCAGGCTTATTTGTTGCGCACCCGATTAGGGTGGCAGGGCGAATTGCGCGCGGTGGGCGATGTGCTGCGTGACCAGCTCAGCCATATGCGCCAGTGCGGTTTTGATGCCTTTGCGGTGCGTGAAGACAAGTCAGTTACGGATGCACTCAAGGGCTTAGCCGGGATGAGTGTGGTATATGGGCGGTCGGCCATTGAGCCGCGGCCATTGTTCCGACGTCGTACATAAGGAGTTTTCTCATGGTGTTGAAAGGACTGACCTGGCTGGTCCTCCTGCAAATCGTTGGCAGCCTTGTCAGCGAGTTACTGCTACCCGTGTTGCCCGGTAGCGTGATTGGCTTGCTCCTATTGTTTGGCTACCTGTTGTTGCGCGGCGGGGTCAGCGAACCCCTGGGGCAGGCGACCAGCGTGCTGCTGCAGTACCTGCCATTGCTGTTCGTGGTACCCGCAGCGGGGATCATGCTGGCCAGTGATGCACTGCTCGCCGACCTGCCGGCTATCCTCACCGCATTGTGCCTGTCGTTGCTGGTCACGGTGCCGCTGTGCGGCTGGATGATGCAACGCCTGGCGATTCGTGTTGAACAGCGCGAGGAGGGGCGTCATGAGTGAGTCATCGTGGCGGATGGTGGCGCAGTTGGTGATCGATCACTCGCTGTTCCCCGTAGGGCTGACGCTGCTGGCGTTCCAGTTTGCCTTGTGGCTGTACCGGCGCAGTGGTTGGCTGGTGCTGCAACCGGTGATGGTGTCCATGTTGCTGGTGGTGGGCGCGTTGCTGGCCTGCGGTATGGATTACGCCACCTACCGTGAAGGTGCGGCGCCCATCGCCTTTTTGCTGGGCCCGGTGACCATTGCCCTGGCGGTGCCTTTGTATAACAACATCAAGCGTATTCGCCTGCTGGCGTGGCCGGTGCTGCTGACGGTACTGGTCGGTGGCTCGTTGACGGTCACGCTGACGTTGGTGATTGCCCATGCGATGGGCGCACAGCTGCCGGTGCTGGCGAGCCTATCGGGCAAGTCGGTGACCATGCCGATTGCCATGCTGGCGGCCGAACAGCTCGGTGGTCTGGCCTCCCTGGCCGCAGTGTTTGTGATGCTGACTGGGGTGATTGGCACGGCATTGGGGCCTTGGTTGCTGGGCGTGTTCAATGTGACCCACCCGGCGGCGCGCGGGCTGAGCTACGGCATCAATGCTCATGCCATCGGCACGGCGCGGGCGCTGGAGGAAGGCTCGGAGTGTGGTGCTTTCGCTGCTCTGGGTATGAGCCTGCTGGGCGTGATCAGCGCCGTGCTCTTGCCATTTGTAGCGGGCTGGGCGCTCTCGGGTTTGTAACCTGTCGCCATAAAAGAGAAGCGGGGGCCTTGTGCTCCCGTTTTTTTAACCTGCTGCCGTGCTGATGACTGTCACGGGCAAGCGCGGCTTATCGCTGCCCTGTGGTGGCTACATCGTGACGAATGGCTGTTACCAGTCAGCGCTTTTATTGCCCGATGGGTTGCTCGTAGCGCCTCTTGATACGCTCCAGTTCACCCGATTTGCGCAGTTGCGCTAAGGCGCTGGCCCATGCGGCGAGCAGCTCATCCTCACAGTCGAGGCTAAAGGCGATGTACAGCGACGAGCGATAGAGTTCGATGGGAATCTGCCGCAATGTCCCGGTTGGGATATTCAGCTCGCGGCTGTAGTAAGCCACTCCTGCCGCAGTGTCGCCAATTATGATATCGGTTCGTCCGGCCAGCAGCATGCGGTAGAGCTGATGGCTATTGGCGGCACTCTTATCGAGGTTGTTGAAACCCAGTGATTGCAGCATGTCGGGGACTAGCCCTGCATGGCGCGTGGTGATCTGCGGAGCCCGCAGAAGTTGCTCCAGGGAGGTTATCGGCTGCGAGGTATTGGCCAACTGATAGGGGTAAATAGACTCTTCCACGAGCGGCCCGACCCATTTGTATAACGGCTCACGCTCGGCTGTGCGGAACATTGAGTACATGATGGTTTTCGGGCGTGTTCGTAAGGTGCGGGAGGTACGCATACTGGGCACTAGCAGCACCTCAAAGTTATCACCGGTCAGGGCCATAATGGCCCGGATGATCTCCGTGCTCATGCCGGTGAGCTGATTGTTCGCTTGGTAGTTATAGGGGGCCCACTCTTCGGTCACGACCTGATACGGCTCAGCCCGAGCAAGGTGGCTGAACAATAGGCAGAGCAGCGCTGCAGTGAGTGTCGAATATTTCACGTGGTGGCCTGGAAACTGTGCGCCTTATGGGAGGCTACTTGTGCAGGGCACGCAGAAGCCCCGAATAAGCCTGGCGTCTGTGCGGTTGATTAGGCGGCTAAATTGATCATCCCGCGTTTTGCGGTAAGCGGGTAACCCCGAGTATGCGGACAAACCACCGCCCGCGTTAAAACACGAAGGTGTATGCGAGGCTGCAGTATGGCGCTGTAATACGGCCACTGAAACTGCTGCGGCTCAGATTTTCAAGTTGTTCTGATGCGGGATGTCTAGCCGGATAAAACGCGGGCGCCGTTCGACAAGGTCCCCAGCAGCCCGCCATGAGCCGCCAGCCTTCAGTTGATCTGCGCCAGGGTCTTGCGAAAGCGCAGCAGCGCGCCGGCAAAAAACACCGCACCAATGGCGATGATCGCCACGAACTGCGGCCAGACGGTGGCAAAGCCTGCACCGCGGTACAGGATCGCCTGGGCCAGGTCGACGAAGTGGGTGGTGGGGGCCACCAGCATGATCTGCTGCACTAGCTCGGGCATGCTCTCGCGCGGCGTGGTGCCGCCGGAGAGAATCTGCAAAGGGATCAGTACCAGAATGATCAGCAAGCCCAGTTGCGGCATTGAGCGCGCGATGGTGCCAAAGAAAATCCCCATTGAGGTGGTGGCAAACAGATGCAGCAGCGCGCCGCAGAGAAACAGCGGCAGCGAGCCGGCTATTGGCACCTGTAGCCAGCCCTGAACCACCAACAGTAACGACAGCGCCGTGGCCACTAACACCACCAAGCCCATCGACCAGACTTTGGCCAGCATGATTTCAGGCGGAGTGACGGGCATTACCAGCAGGTGTTCGATGGTGCCGTGCTCACGCTCACGGATCAGCGCGGCACCGGTGAGGATGATCGACAGCATGGTGATCTGGTTAATCACCTCCATCACCGAGCCGAACCAGCTGCGCGTCAGGTTCGGGTTGAACGCCACGCGCACGGCCAATTCAGCCTGCTGCGGCAGATCGGCGCGGTAGTGGCGCAAGAACGCGCTGACCTCCTGGGCGCCGATCATTTGGATATAGCCCGCACCGGTGAAGGCCATGCTGACTTGGGTCGCGTCGACGTTGAGCTGAATCGCGGGGCTGTGCCCGGCGAGTACATCACGCTGGAAATTAGGCGGGATGTTCAGGGTGAAGGTGTACTGCCCGGAGTCCATGCCGTGGTCCATCTCGTTCAGTTCGATGCGTTGTGGCTCGCGGAAAAACGGCGGCTGAAAGGCATCAATCAAGCGGGCCGAGAGCGGCGAGCGGTCCTCGTCGACCACGGCTATCGAGGCATTGTGCAGGCTCTCTGGCATGCTGGTAGCGGCCGTGACAATGCCCAGGGTGAAGGCCCAGACAATCAGCAACAGCAGTGCCGGGTCACGTTGCAGGCTGCGCAATTCCTTGAGCCCCAGGTGAAAGATATTCGCCAGCTGCGCCATGTCAGGCCTCCTGCTTCTTCAGTAGGCTGGTGCACAGCGCCAGCAGTACGGGAATGGTGATCAGCAGGGGGATGAAGTAGCGGTACAGCTCAACGAAGCCCAGGGCCTTGGAAAATACCCCGCGGCTGATGATTAAAAAGTGCGAGGTGGGGTAAATCTGTCCAATCACGGCGCCAAAGCCTTCCAGCGAGGACACCGGGTAAATCAGCCCGGAAAACTGAATGGCCGGAATCAGGGTGACGATGGCCGTGCCAAATACCGCGGCGATCTGGCTGCGGGTGAAGGTCGACATCAGCAGGCCCATGGCCGTTGCACAACTGATGTACAGCAGGCCTCCAGTCAGCAGGGCCAACAGGCTGCCCTTGAGCGGCACGTCGAAGACAAAGACGGCGGCCATCAGCAACAAGATGAAATTGAGCATGCCTAGGGCGATATACGGCAGCTGTTTGCCGAGCAGGAACTCCAGGCGGGTAACCGGCGTGACATACAGGTTGATGATCGAGCCCAGCTCCTTTTCACGCACCACGCCAAGGGCGGTGAGCATCGCCGGAATCAACATCAGCAGCAGTGGGATCACCGCCGGCACCATGGCATTCAGGCTTTCCACGTCCGGGTTGTAGCGGTAGCGCACTTCTAGCGTCGGCAGGTTGCTATTGGTTGAGGCGCTGCTCTGGCGTGCCAGTTGTTGCAGGTAACTGGCATGCAGGCCCGTGACATACCCTTTGATGGTTTCGGCGCGCATGGGCATCGCGCCGTCGAGCCACATGCCAATCTGCGGCACGGCGCCGCGCTTGAGATCACGGCCAAAATTAGGCGGTATTTCCACCGCCAGGCTGATTTCACCGCTGCGCATGCGCCGTTCCAGTTCGTCGTAATCGTGCAGAGGCGCTTGCTCAAGGAAGTAGCGCGAGCCAGCCAGGTTGAGTGCATAGGCCTGGCTGGTGGTGGTTTGGTCGCGGTCGAGCACGGCGTAGGTGAGGTTTTCCACATCCAGGCTGATGCCATAGCCGATGATGAACAGCAGCAGCAGGCTGCCGAACAGCGCCATGCTGCCGCGAATCGGGTCGCGGCGCAGCTCCAGGGTTTCGCGGTGGGTATAGCTGAACAGCCGTAGCAAGCTAAAACGTCGGCGCACGGCCGTTCGAGTTGCGGTGCTGCTCGCGTCCGGGGCGGGTGCCGGCGCTTCGGTGGGGGTTGGCTTGCCAACCGCCTCTTGCAGGTAGGCGATAAAGGTCGCTTCCAGGGTTGGCAGGCCGCGCTTGTCCATCAGTGCCTGTGGCGTATCGCTGTCCAGTACCTTGCCCGCGTGCATCAAGGAGATGCGGTCGCAGCGCAACGCTTCGTTCATAAAATGCGTGGAGATGAAGATGGTCACGCCGTCATCGCGTGACAGGTCGAGCATCAGTTGCCAAAACACATCGCGGGCAATCGGGTCGACGCCTGAGGTCGGCTCATCAAGGATAAGAATTTCCGGTTTGTGGATCACCGCCACCGCCAGCGATAGCCGCTGACGAATGCCCAGCGGCAAGCGCTCAGGTAGCTGGTCCATGACGCTGCCCAGGTTGAAGCGTTTGGCCATTTCGGCGACCCGTGCGTCAATCTGCTCGGTCGCAACGTGAAACAGCTGGGCATGCAGCACCAGGTTCTGCCGCACACTCAATTCGCCGTACAGCGAGAAGGCCTGCGACATATAACCAACCCGCTTGCGCGTAGCCATGTCGTTGGCGTCTACCGTTTGGCCGAACAGCAGGGCTTGCCCCTCACTGGCGGGTAACAAGCCGGTCAGCATCTTCATGGTGGTGGTTTTGCCGCAGCCATTGGAGCCGAGAAAGCCGAAGATTTCCCCGCGCTCAATGCGAAAGTCGACGTGGTCGACCGCGACAAAATCACCGAAACGCAGGGTCAGGTCGCGCGCCTCAATGGCAATTTCCTGCTCGCCTGCCGGCCTTGGCGGGATGACCAATTGCGTATGGTCCTTACGCTTGGCCTCCGGCATCAGGGCGATAAAGGCGTCTTCCAGATGTTTGCAGCCTGTGCGTTGCAGCAGCTCGGTCGGGCTGCCGGTGGCCAGTACGGCGCCGTCATCCATGGCGATCAAATGATCAAAGCGCTCGGCCTCTTCCATGTAAGCCGTGGCCACCAGCACGCTCATTTGTGGGCGTTGGGCGCGAATGCGCTCGATCAACTCCCAGAACTGGTTACGCGACAGCGGGTCGACCCCGGTGGTGGGCTCGTCGAGGATCAGCAGGTCAGGGTCGTGGATCAAGGCGCAGCACAGCCCGAGCTTTTGCTTCATGCCGCCCGACAACTTGCCGGCCAGGCGTTCGCCAAATTTACTGAGGCCGGTGCTACGCAGCAGGTCATCGATACGGCTCTTGCGCTCGGCCTCGGCCTGGCCGAACAGGCGGGCGAAGAAGTCCAGGTTCTCGATCACCGAGAGCGTTGGGTAGAGGTTCTTGCCTAACCCTTGAGGCATGTAAGCGATATGCGGGCAAACCTGTCGGCGATGGTCGCGGCTGGCCATGTCGCCACCGAGCACCTCGATCTGCCCGCTCTGGATTTTACGGGCACCGGCAATCAGCGCCAGCAAGCTGGACTTGCCCACGCCGTCCGGGCCGATCAAGCCGACCATGCGTTGCGCGGGTACGTCCAGGCTGACGGCATTGAGGGCGCAGGTTTTGCCGTAGTGCAGGCTGACATCATGCAGCTCTGCAACGGTTGCCGCGGCTGTGCTCACTGCGGAACCTTAATCGCCAGCTGCTCAGGCCACTCGGCCTGTGGGTCGAGGCGCAGATACGCCACGCCGGGTACGCCGGTTTTGACTTGCGTGAGGTGGCGCTGCAGCAGTTGCGGGTCAAGCCGGGCCTTAACCCGGAACATCAGTTTTTCCCGCTCGCTGGCCGTTTCCACGGTTTTCGGGGTGAACTGAGCGACGCTGGCCACGTAGCTGACTTTGGCCGGGATCACAAACTGCGGGATGGCATCTATCACCAGACGCACCTCGGCGCCCAGCGCGACTCGGCCTGCCTGCTGCTCGGGCAGGAAGAAGGTCATGTAGACATCACTCAGATCAACCAGATTAAGTACCTTGCCGCCCGCACCGATGACTTCGCCGGGTTCGGCGATGCGGTACTGCACGCGGCCACCGCGCGGTGCTTTGAGCTGGCTGTCTTCAATGTCGATCTGCAAGCGGGCCACGCTGGCTTGGGTGGCTTCCACGGCAGATTGCGCCTCGATCACCTGCGACTGTGCGGCGGCAATGCCCGCTTCAGCCGAGATCACCTGAGACTGCGCGGCGGCCAGTGCCGCCTGAGTGCTTTGCAGGCGGGCGAGGTCATCGTCCAGTTGCTGCTGCGCCATGGCATTGCGTTTAACCAGAATGGCACTGCGACCGTGGCGTTTTTGCGCGGCCGACACTTCAGCCTGGCGCTGACGCACGATCGCCTCAGCGGTAACTTTCTCGCTTTCGCGCAGGCGGACCTGGGCGCGTGCGGTCAGCTGGCTGTTCTGTGCTTGACGCATTTGCGCCTGGGCCTGTGCCAACTGTGCTTCAAGTACCTGGGTGTCCATGCGGGCAATGATTTGCCCGGGTTGAATGAACTGGCCTTCCTCAACGTCGATACTGGCGATTCGGCCGGGCAGCTTGCTGGCCACGTCGACGTCGGTGGCTTCAATGCGCCCGTTACCGCTGGCGAAACCATCTCCCAGGCCAGTAGGGCGCAGGGTGTACCAGAGTAAGCCGGCGATTATTGCCACGACGGCAATGCTCGCGGCAGGAACGATCCATTTACGGCTGACTGACATAGTTACCTTGGTTAGCTAAACAGAGGGAGTTTGCAACTGCACGGCTTGGTGTCACGCAGGGCCTGCTAGGGTTGCTCGAAGCGGCTCAAGCGCCGGCGTAAATGGCTGTTATCGGCGCGCAGCTGCTCCAGCTCATCGAGCAACTGCAATGCCAGGGCAATCCCGGCCCATTCAATTTGCAGTTCGGCTTGCAAGCGAAACGCACGCTTGACGATGGCCAGAGCGTCGGCATCGAATTGCCATTGATCGGGTGTCAGGCCTGTGGGTTCGACGATGCCGTGCTCGACAATTTCCAGCACAACCGTCTGCGACAGCCCGGCACGTTGGCAAAACTCGTGAATGTCTAATTGCATGATCAGGCTGCTCATCACTGACTCCACTGCGCGCGCGGGTTAAAAGCGGCTTGTTCGGCCAGTTGCGCCCAGAGTGCGCGTGCTGGCTCGTCGGTTTGCGGCGGGATAACGATCTTGAACAGCGCGTAGAGATCGCCCGGCTCGCCAGATTTGCTGAGCAGCCCCTTGCCTTTGATCCGTAGCCGCTGCCCACTTTGGGTGTTGGCGGGGATGCGCAGGTTAATTTTGCCGGTCAGCGTGGGCACCGTGACCTGGCCGCCCAGCACCGCTTCCCAGGGTGCCAATGGCACGGTGAGAATCAGGTTGTGCCCCTCAACGTCGAACAGTGGGTGCGGGACAAAGCGAATAATCAGGTACAGGTCACCATTCGCGCCGCCGCCCAGCCCGGGCGCACCTTGGCCTTTCAGGCGAATACGTTCGCCGTTGCTCACGCCGCGTGGGATTTTTACGTTTAAGGTCTTGTTGAGCGCGGGCAGTGGCTGGCCGTCGGGGCTGTACTGCGGCAATTGGAAGGCGATGGTTTTTGTCTCATCCGCCAGGGTTTCTTCGAGCAGCAGCGCCAGCTCCATTTCCACGTCTTGGCCGCGGCGTGCGCCGCTGCGGCCGCCGCGATGGCTGCGTCCAGCGGCGCCGAACAAGGACTCGAAAAAATCCGAAAACTCGCTGTCGCCGTCCATGCTATCTGCAAAGCCGGCATGGGCCTGGGATTGCCACCCAGGCGGCGGCTCAAAGGGCCGACCTTGCTTGGCGTATTGACGCAGCTCATCGTACTCGGCGCGCTTTTCGGCGCTTTTCAGCACCTCGTAGGCTTCGGCGACTTCCTTGAACTTATTTTCCGCGTCCTTTTCCTTGCTGACGTCGGGGTGATATTTGCGCGCTAGTTTGCGATAGGCCGCCTTGACCGCCTTGTCATCTGCACCGGGCTCAAGGCCGAGTGTCTTGTAGTAATCCTTAAAGTCCATCGGGCCACCCTGGGTTATCCACCGAGACGTTCACCCATCTTTATAAGCCTATTGCGTGCAGAACGCGTTGTCCGAGATCAGGGTTTAAACGTTCGTGGTGCCGTGCTGCGGGCAATGATTACCTGTTTCTTCCGGGTGTAAATAACGCTGTAAGTAGCCTGAAGAGGTTGGGGCGTGGGCACTTCATGGTTATGCTCTGCGCCACAAATAGATCAGTGGGTGAGTGATGTTCCAGCCAATTCGAGTCGTCAGGCTTCTGCCCTTTGCCATGCTTTTTCTGCTCGTTGCCTGCGCGGGCGCACCGCAGCTGTCGCCAGAGACAGAGCGCTTGCCTGAACGGGTCGAGCTGACTGATGTACCGTTCTTCCAACTCAGTGACGCTCAGGGTGGGCCTTCGGCGTTAGCGGCGTTGCTCAATTATCACGGAGTGATCAGTAGCCCTGGTTTGGTGGATGAGCGCCTGCAGCAGGTGGGCAAAGGGCAGAGCCCGCAGGCGGGGCTTGAGGCGGTGGCGCGCTCGTATGAGCTCCTGGTGTATCCCTTGACAGGTAACTTGGATGCGTTGATGCAGCAGGTTTCCGCTGGGCACCCTGTGCTGGTGCTGCAGGACCGTCTGTTTGCTGGGCCGGGCTCGCAGTTTGCCGTGCTGGTGGGCTATGACCAGCGTGAGCGGACGCTGGTGCTGCGTTCGGGCAATGACCGACGCTGGTACAGCAGCTTTGCCAGCTTCGACGACGCGTGGGAGGAGGCCGGGCGTTGGGCGGTATTGATTCAGCCGACCAATCAACTGCCTGCACAACCCGTTGAGAACGTCTGGTTGCAGGCTGCCCGTGATTTGCAGCAGCAAGGTCGGGGCTCAGCGGCGCAGCGTGCGTTGCGCACGGCGCGTGAGGTTTGGCCGGATGCCGCGCTGTAAAGGCATCCAACAATTCGCGTGAGCGAAAACGCAAAACGGCACCTCAAGGGTGCCGTTTATGTTTGTGGTGCGGGTGTTAGATACCCAGCTTGTCACGCATGGTGTAGTACCAAGCGCCCAAAGCGCTGAACGGCACCTGGAACAGGCGACCGCCCGGAAATGGGTAATGCGGTAAGTCGGCGAATGCGTCGAAGCGCTCGGCCTGACCGCGCAGTGCTTCGGCCAGCACCTTGCCGGCCAAGTGGGTATAGGTAACGCCGTGACCGCTGCAGCCTTGTGAGTAATAGATGTTGTCGCCCAGGCGACCGACTTGCGGCAGGCGCGAGAGCGTCAGCAGGAAGTTGCCGGTCCAAGCGTAATCGATTTTCACGTCTTTCAGCTGCGGGAAAGCCTTGAGCATTTTCGGGCGAATGATCGCCTCAATGTTGGCCGGGTCACGGGCGCCGTAGACCACGCCGCCGCCAAAGATCAGGCGGTTATCACCGCTAAGGCGGTAGTAATCGAGCAAGTAGTTACAGTCTTCTACGCAGTAGTCCTGCGGCAGCAGGCTTTTCGCCAGCTCAGGGGGCAATGGCTCAGTGGTAATCACCTGGGTGCCGCATGGCATCGATTTGGCCGATAGTTCAGGAATCAGGTTGCCCAAGTAGGCGTTGCCCGCGACCACCACGAACTTGGCTTTGATCCTGCCGTTGGGGGTGTGCACAACGGGATTGGCGCCGCGCTCAATGCGGATAGCAGGGGACTGCTCGTAAATCACCCCACCGAGCGACTCAACTGCCGCGGCTTCACCGAGTGCCAGGTTGAGTGGATGGATATGGCCGCCGCTCATATCGAGCATGCCGCCGGCATAAATGTCAGTACCCACGACTTCTTGTATGCGTTTGGCGTCCATCAGTTCCAGCTGGGTGTGGCCATAGCGCTCCCAGAGTTTTTTCTGCGACTCCAGATGCTTCATGTGCTTAGGCGTATTGGCTGCGAAGACGCCACCATCTTTAAGGTCGCACTGGATGTTGTACTTGGCGATGCGCTCGCGAATGATGCGCCCGCCTTCAAAGGCCATGTCGCCGAGCAGCTGTGCTTGCTTGGGTGCCACGCTGCGCTCGATCACATCGATATCACGGCTGTAGCTGTTGACGATCTGCCCGCCATTACGACCCGATGCGCCAAAGCCGACTTTTGCCGCCTCAACGATGCTGACCTTGAAGCCGTTTTCCAACAGGGCAATAGCGGTAGATAGGCCGGTATAGCCCGCACCGACGATGCACACGTCAGTTTCGACCTCACCATTTAGCTCCGGGCGTGCCGGTATCGGATTGGCGGAGGCCGCATAGTAGGATTGTGGATAAGCTGTGTGCGCCATTTTGCAACCTCTGTTCTTTATATTTTACGAATGAGCGGATGCTACCTGAGTTGAAAATGCTCGGCTAGTGGCCTGTGCGAAATATTAAACGCACGATAAAACAGTAAAAAATTCAATTATTCAGGCAGTTAGCTAAAATACTTGTTGACACTTTTTCGCCTGGCCGTAAAATGCGCACCCATCGTAGGCACGTAGCTCAGTTGGTTAGAGCACCACCTTGACATGGTGGGGGTCGTTGGTTCGAGTCCAATCGTGCCTACCAAATTTGGTAGAAAAAAGGGTCGCTTAGGCGGCCCTTTTTTTTGGGTTCTTGTCAGTAAGCCAGGCTTTCTGCAAGCATTCACATGCGGTTAGTTGTTGTTTAAAACCTCCAGTGACTGCGGTTCGGTTTTGGTTAGGCGTACATGCTCCTGCTTCTGTATGGCAGGTTTACCGCCGAATCGCTTACTGGCTCATCCCAACCCATGTGGCCTTTGGTAGAGGTCACCACTAGGAGAGGAGGCGCCATGCCCATCATTACTCTTCCCGACGGCAGTCAGCGTTCGTTCGATCACCCAGTATCTGTACTTGAGGTGGCGCAATCCATCGGTGCCGGCCTGGCCAAGGCCACGGTAGCCGGTAAGGTCAATGGCAAGCTGGTTGATGCCTGTGACGTGATTGATAGCGACGCAACCCTGCAGATCATTACGCCCAAAGACCAAGAAGGTCTCGAAATCATTCGCCACTCCTGTGCGCATTTGATTGGGCATGCGGTTAAGCAGTTGTTTCCGACTGCCAAGATGGTAATCGGGCCGGTCATTGATGACGGTTTCTACTACGACATCGCGTCTGAGCGTCCCTTCACTCTAGATGATGTGGCGGCCATCGAGCAGCGTATGCAGCAGCTGATCGAGAAAGACTACGACGTCATCAAGAAAGTGACGCCACGCGCCGAGGTTATTGATGTCTTCACCGCCCGTGGTGAGGAGTACAAGCTGCGTCTGGTTGAAGATATGCCGGATGAGCAGGCCATGGGCCTGTATTACCACGAAGAATACGTCGACATGTGCCGTGGTCCGCACGTGCCGAATACGCGCTTCCTTAAAGCTTTCAAGCTGACCAAGTTGTCTGGTGCTTACTGGCGCGGCGATGCCAAGAATGAGCAGCTGCAGCGTGTGTACGGCACAGCCTGGGCAGATAAGAAGCAGCTGGCGGCTTATATTCAGCGTATTGAAGAGGCTGAGAAGCGCGACCATCGCAAGATCGGCAAGCGCCTTGATCTATTCCATACCCAGGAAGAAGCGCCTGGCATGGTGTTCTGGCACCCAAATGGCTGGACTATCTATCAGGTGCTTGAGCAGTACATGCGCGGTGTGCAGCGCGAGAATGGCTACCAGGAAATCAAGACCCCGCAAATCGTTGATCGCGTGCTGTGGGAGAAGTCTGGGCACTGGGGTAACTACGCCGACAATATGTTCACTACTGAGTCGGAGAGTCGCGACTACGCTATCAAGCCGATGAACTGCCCATGCCACGTGCAGGTGTTCAATCAGGGGCTGAAAAGCTACCGTGAATTGCCGCTGCGGTTGGCTGAGTTCGGCTCCTGTCATCGCAATGAAGCGTCGGGTGCGCTGCATGGCATCATGCGCGTGCGTGGCTTCACTCAGGATGATGCGCATATCTTCTGTACTGAAGAGCAGGTCAAGAAAGAGGCCGCTGACTTCATCAAGCTGACGTTGCAGGTCTACGCTGACTTCGGTTTCAGTGATGTGAAGATGAAGCTTTCTACGCGCCCAGCTAAGCGTGTGGGTGATGACGCGTTCTGGGATCGAGCTGAAGAGGCGCTGGCCAATGCGCTGAATGAGGCGGGTCTGCCTTGGGAGTATCTCCCGGGGGAGGGTGCGTTCTACGGTCCAAAGATCGAGTTCACCCTGCTTGACTGTCTCGGTCGTGCCTGGCAGTGCGGTACGCTGCAGTACGATCCGAATATGCCTCAGCGCCTTGAAGCGAGTTACGTTTCCGAGGACAACAGTCGCAAAGTGCCGGTCATGTTGCACCGGGCGATTCTTGGTTCATTCGAGCGTTTCATCGGTATTTTGATCGAGCACTACGAGGGTGCGTTCCCCGCTTGGCTAGCACCGACTCAGGCTGTGGTGATGAATATCACTGATAAACAGGCTGATTTTGCCCTCGAAGTGGAAAAAACGCTCAATCAAAGCGGTTTTCGTGCCAAGTCTGACTTGAGGAACGAGAAGATAGGCTTTAAAATCCGCGAGCATACTTTGCTCAAGGTTCCCTATCTCTTGGTTATCGGAGATCGGGAAGTTGAGACGAAAACTGTCGCCGTGCGTACTCGCGAAGGTGTTGATCTGGGCTCTATGCCCGTCACTCAATTCGCTGAACTTCTTGCGCAGGCGGTTTCCCGGCGTGGTCGCCAAGATTTGGAGTAATCATTATTAAGCGTGATATGAGACAAGATAAGCGAGCTGCACCTAAGGCACCGATCAACGAGAATATCTCGGCACGTGAGGTACGGTTAATTGGCGCTGAGGGTGAGCAGCTCGGGATTGTGTCAATTGAGGACGCGCTTCTTAAGGCCGAAGAGGCCAAGCTGGATCTGGTAGAGATTTCTGCCGATGCAGTGCCACCTGTTTGTAAGCTGATGGACTACGGCAAATCGATCTTCGAAAAGAAGAAACAGGTTGCTGCTGCAAAGAAAAACCAGAAGCAGATCCAGGTTAAAGAAATCAAGTTTCGTCCAGGGACGGAGGAAGGGGATTACCAGGTAAAACTACGCAACCTGGTACGTTTCCTTAGTGATGGGGACAGGGCCAAGGTATCGCTTCGATTCCGCGGCCGTGAGATGGCGCATCAGGAGCTGGGCATGGAGTTGTTGAAGCGGGTTGAGGCTGACCTGCTTGAATACGGCACCGTTGAACAGCATCCAAAGATGGAAGGACGCCAGCTGATCATGGTCATCGCCCCCAAAAAGAAGAAATAACCACCAGGGCACGGCAGGCCTTGCGGTTATGTTTATCAACTGAATGCGGAGTATCCGAACATGCCAAAGATGAAAACTAAGAGTGGTGCAGCCAAGCGTTTTTTGAAAACTGCTAACGGCTTCAAGCACAAGCACGCTTTCAAGAGCCACATCCTGACCAAGATGTCCACTAAGCGTAAGCGTCAACTGCGGGGCAGCTCCATGGTGCACCCGTCTGACGTAGCAAAAGTGGCGCGCATGCTGCGCGTTCGTTAATCGGTCAAGATAGAGGAAATTACTCATGGCTCGTGTTAAGCGCGGCGTTATTGCTCGCAAGCGTCACAAAAAAATTCTGAAACTCGCTAAAGGCTACTACGGCGCACGTTCACGCGTGTTCCGCGTTGCCAAGCAAGCGGTGATCAAGGCAGGCCAGTACGCCTACCGTGACCGTCGTCAGAAAAAACGTCAGTTCCGCGCTCTGTGGATCGCTCGTATCAACGCCGGTGCACGTGTTAACGGTCTGTCTTACAGCCGTTTCATTGCTGGCCTGAAAAAAGCGTCCATTGAGATCGACCGTAAGGTACTGGCTGATCTGGCAGTGAACGAAAAAGCGGCGTTTGCTGCGATTGTCGAGAAAGCGAAAGCCGTACTGGCTTAAGTCCCCGACAATCACCGGGCTCGCCCGGTGCTAAACGTCACCAATAGGGGAAGAGCCTTCAAGCTCTTCCCCTATTTCGTATCTGGAGTCTGTAAATGGAAAATCTGGATGTGCTGGTCTCGCAAGCGCTTGAGGCCGTTAGCCACACCGACGATGTGAATGCTCTAGAGCAGCTGCGCGTTCACTATCTGGGCAAGAAGGGCGAATTAACTCAGGTGATGAAGACCCTGGGCAATCTGTCAGCAGAAGAGCGCCCGCAAGCCGGTGCGTTGATCAATGCTGCCAAGGATAAAGTTCAGGATGCTCTGAACAATCGTAAAGAGACATTGGAACAGGCTGCGCTGAGCGCCAAGCTCGCCGCCGAAAAGATTGATGTAACCCTGCCAGGGCGTGGGCAGGTGTCGGGCGGGCTACATCCTGTAACCCGCACACTGGAGCGTGTAGAGCAGTTTTTTACTCGGATAGGCTACGGCATCGCCGAAGGCCCCGAGGTAGAGAACGACTACCACAACTTTGAGGCGCTCAATATCCCCGGCCACCATCCGGCGCGGGCGATGCATGACACCTTTTACTTCAACGCGAACATGTTGCTGCGCACCCACACCTCGCCGGTACAGGTGCGCACCATGGAATCGCAGCAGCCGCCGATCCGCATTGTTTGCCCCGGTCGTGTCTATCGCTGCGACTCTGATATCACTCACTCGCCGATGTTCCATCAGGTCGAAGGTCTGCTGGTCGACGAGGGTGTGAGTTTTGCCGACCTCAAAGGCACCATTGAGGAATTCCTTCGGGTGTTCTTCGAGAAGCCGCTGGGTGTGCGTTTCCGTCCCTCGTTCTTTCCGTTCACCGAGCCATCGGCCGAAGTCGACATGCAATGCGTAATGTGCAGCGGCAAAGGTTGCCGTGTGTGTAAGCAGACTGGCTGGTTGGAAGTTATGGGCTGCGGCATGGTGCATCCGAATGTACTGCGCATGTCGGGCATTGATCCGGAAAAATACTCCGGCTTCGCCTTCGGTATGGGTGTTGAGCGCCTGGCCATGCTGCGTTACGGCGTCAACGATTTACGGCTGTTCTTCGATAACGACCTGCGGTTCCTGGCGCAATTTCGCTAGCGCCTTCGCATTCCGTAATCGAATTGGTTCAGGAGAACAGACAGAATGAAATTCAGTGAACAATGGCTGCGCAGCTGGGTAAACCCAGATGTCTCTCGCGACGATCTGGTTGCCCGCCTGTCCATGGCTGGCCTAGAAGTCGATAGCGTATCGCCAGCTGCGGGCGTATTCAGTGGCGTGGTGGTGGGCGAGGTGCTGAGCACCGAGCAGCATCCTGATGCCGATAAATTGCGTGTGTGTCAGGTGAGTAGTGGTGCGGAAACCTTTCAGGTGGTGTGCGGCGCGCCGAATGTGCGCCCCGGCCTGAAAATCCCGTTCGCCATGATGGGTGCCGAACTGCCTGGCGACTTCAAAATAAAGAAAGCCAAGCTGCGTGGTGTCGAATCAAACGGCATGCTGTGCTCGGCTTCCGAGCTGCAGATCAGTGAAGACCATGATGGCCTTATGGAGTTGCCGGCAGACGCGCCAGTCGGTCAGGACATTCGTGTCTATTTGGATCTTGACGACGCCAGCATCGAAGTTGATCTGACGCCAAATCGTGGTGATTGCCTGTCTTTGGCTGGCCTGGCGCGTGAAGTGGGTGCGCTGTATGCCGCGCCTGTCACTCGTCCAGTAATTGAGGCGGTTGCGTCGAGCCACGATGAAGTGCGTCCGGTCGAAGTGCTCGCGCCGCAAGCCTGCCCGCGTTACCTCGGTCGTGTGGTGCGTAATGTCGATCTGTCCAAGCCCACGCCGTTGTGGATGGTTGAGCGTTTGCGTCGTGCCGATGTGCGCAGTATTGATGCGGCTGTCGACATCACTAATTACGTGATGCTTGAGTTGGGTCAGCCGCTGCACGCGTTCGATCTTGCCGAGATCAATGGTGGTATCCGTGTGCGTATGGCCGAGGAGGGCGAGAAGCTCGTTTTGCTTGATGGTCAGGAGGTCAGCCTACGCAGCGATACGCTGGTAATCGCCGATCATAATCGTGCCTTGGCCATTGCTGGCGTGATGGGTGGCGAGCATAGCGGTGTTAATGACAAGACGTGCGACCTGTTCCTTGAAAGTGCGTTCTTCGACACCATTGCCATCGCTGGCAAGGCTCGCTCCTACGGTTTGCACACCGATGCCTCGCACCGCTTTGAGCGTGGCGTGGACTGGCAGCTGGCGCGTGAAGCCATGGAACGCGCGACTTCTTTGCTGCTGGATGTTGTCGGGGGCGAAGCTGGGCCGATTATTGAAGTCGTCAATCAGCAGCAGTTGCCGAGTGTTGAGCCGGTCACGTTGCGTGCTGAGCGCATCGAACAGATGCTCGGCCTGAAGATGGACGAGGCTGAAGTTGTCCGCCTGCTAGCTGCTTTGGGCTTGGATATTCAGGCTGATGGCGAAGGGCAGTGGCAGGTTGGTGTACCAAGTCACCGCTTCGATATCAGCCTGGAAGTCGATCTGATCGAAGAACTCGCCCGCTTGTATGGCTACAATCGCTTACCTGTACGCTATCCGCAAGCGCGTTTAGCTCCACAAACTAAGGCCGAAGCCGCTATCGAGCTACCGGCGCTACGTCGTTTATTGGTTGCTCGCGGTTATCAGGAGGCAATCACCTACAGCTTTATCGATCCAAAATTGTTCGAGCTGTTCAACCCTGGCGTTGCTCCGCTGATGCTGGCTAACCCAATCTCTGCCGATATGGCGGCGATGCGCTCTTCCTTGTGGCCAGGTCTGATCAAGGCGCTTGAGCATAACTTGAATCGTCAGCAGTCGCGTGTGCGCCTCTTCGAAAGTGGTTTGCGCTTTGTCGGTCAGCTCGAAGGTTTGAAGCAAGAGCCGATGTTGGCAGGTGTGATTTGTGGTGGCCGCTTGCCAGAAGGCTGGGCGCACGCTCGTGATGATGTCGACTTCTATGATGTGAAGGCCGATGTCGAGGCTCTGCTGGCCAGTGCAGGCGCAAGTGCGAGCTTTGCCTTTGTGCCTGGCGAGCATGCTGCGCTGCATCCGGGGCAAACAGCTCGGATTGAGCGTGACGGGCGTCTTGTAGGGTACCTTGGCGCAATTCATCCTGAGTTGTCGAAAGCGTTAGGCTTGGATCAAGCGGTCTTCATGTTTGAGCTCGTGTTGGGTGAAATCACTCAGGGCGTTATGCCTAAGTTCCAGGCGCTTTCTAAGTTTCCTGAAGTGCGGCGTGACCTGGCTTTGCTGGTCGATCGTGATGTGCCTGCGCAGGATTTGCTTGTTTGTATCAAGGGTGCTGCAGGTGAGTGGCTAACAGACCTCAAGCTATTTGACGTGTATCACGGTAAAGGTATTGATCCTGATAGAAAAAGCCTTGCGGTTGGCTTGACCTGGCAGCATGCATCGCGCACTCTAAATGACGATGAGGTGAGCGCAGCAATGCAAGATATTCTCACCTCCCTGGAACAAAGGTTCAACGCCACGTTAAGGAAGTAGCGTATGGGGGCTCTGACGAAAGCTGAGATGGCGGAACGTCTGTATGAAGAGCTGGGCCTGAATAAACGGGAAGCCAAGGAATTGGTGGAGCTGTTCTTTGAGGAGATCCGCCAAGCGCTGGAGCTCAACGAACAGGTCAAGCTCTCGGGGTTCGGTAATTTTGATCTGCGCGATAAGCGTCAGCGCCCCGGTCGTAATCCAAAAACAGGAGAGGAAATTCCGATCACGGCTCGCCGTGTGGTGACTTTCCGTCCAGGCCAGAAACTTAAAGCCAGGGTCGAGGCGTATGCTGGAACCAAGTCATAACGACGAATTACCCGTCATACCCGGCAAACGCTACTTCACTATCGGTGAAGTAAGTGAGCTGTGCGCCGTTAAGCCTCATGTGTTGCGTTACTGGGAGCAGGAATTTCCTCAGCTAAATCCAGTGAAGCGCCGCGGCAACCGACGCTATTATCAACGACAGGATGTGTTGATGATTCGACAGATTCGCGCTCTTTTGTACGATCAGGGTTTCACAATTGGCGGGGCGCGTCAGCGCCTTTCCGGTGACGAGGCCAAAGATGACAGCACTCAATACAAACAACTGATCAAGCAAATGATTACCGAGCTTGAAGATGTTTTACAGGTGCTTAAAAAATAGTCGCACTATTCAAAAAGTTTCCATATTTCAGGGGCTTAATGTATAGTTCGCCATGTTTAGGGGATCCGAAACAGATTAACGCCTAGTCGGGGCGTAGCGCAGTCCGGTAGCGCACTAGCATGGGGTGCTAGGGGTCGAGTGTTCGAATCACTCCGTCCCGACCATATAATCATTACATTAGAGCTTGGCCAGAAATGGTCAGGCTTTTTTGTTTTAGGGCTTGCCAGTTATTTGGCTGCTGCCTTTCTCATGTGCGGTGATGCGCATCTATCTCAAGAAAAAGCGCTGTGTCCGTTAGTCTGGCTGGGCTGCTAACGCCTTAAGTTTTCGGGTCGACAGGGGCTTCTGGTGCGATTAGCTCTTGAACTCATTCAGAAGCCAGTATGCAGCTAATAAAAAAGCCGACCCAGAGACTGGGTCGGCTTTTCATAGCCTTGAGAGCTATTACTTGCGGCTGGCTTTTTCCAGCATACGCAGAGCGCGCTCATTGGCTTCGTCAGCAGTTTGCTGAGCCTTCTGAGCAGCAGCCATAGCGTCATCAGCCTTACGGTAGGCTTCATCGGCACGGGCTTGAGCGCGAGCAGCTGCATCTTCAGTTGCAGTCAGACGAGCTTCAGTTTCTTTGGACATGCTGCTGCAACCGGTAGCCAGAACTGCGGCCAATGCCAGAGCAGAGAATTTCAGAACGTTGTTCATCGTGTTCCCCTTGAGGTGGAGGTTTTCCATAAAAGCAATTTCCTGATAATAGGAAATTAGCCGGCGTACATACTACCTATAACTTGTAGTAAGTAAACGGAGGCAAGGCAAGGCGCAAAGGTTTTTTTTCGATTGCAGTAGAGTTAGGCGTTTTCTGCTGATTGGCTGCTTAAAAAACAATCAATTTCAGGCTGTTGGCAGTTCTTTGCGCAGTAACTGTTGGCGTTTAGGGGTTGCAGTCGTTGCAACGTATTTTGACGATAATCTCGATGTTTACTGGTATCTGAATGGCTGTACGTTTGTGGCAGATAGCTTTGGTAGTAGGCAGGTGCAGTGACTGGGTTTGGCACATAGCCCGGTGCTGCCGGTGTGATCTAAGTCATTGATTCACGTGACCTCACAGGTTCCGGCCTGATAAGCTCGTTATAATCGCCTACAACTTAATAGGTAAGAAATTCTGTAACCCCATTGCTGCAGAGGCTGCGAGCGGGTTGCGCGAGCGAACAGAGGAGTTGCGATGAGCGAGGCGCTGTCCATTCACCATGACCTAGCAGGTCATCAGTTCGAGACCACAGTGGATGGTGATCGGGCCTATCTGGCTTATATGGATCTTGGCAAGCAAACGCTGGATATCTACCGCACCTTTGTTCCCACCACGCTGCGTGGGCGAGGCATCGCTGCTGCGTTGACCGAGCATGCACTGCAATATGCTGACCGCTTGGGCTATACGGTCATTCCGTCATGCTCCTACGTCGAGCGTTACATGCAACGCAAAGGGCGTACGGATAAGAGCTGAGTGATTCAGGTAACGTAAAAGGCCAGTCAGAGACTGGCCTTTTTTATATCTGTTTTAGCGATCAGGTCTTGGCAATCAAGTTGCCGGCATGCAAACCGCATTCTTTCTGTGTGGCTTCTTCCCACCACCAGCGGCCTTCACGCTCATGCTGGTTAGGCAGTACGGGGCGTGTGCAGGGTTCGCAGCCGATGCTGATAAAACCGCGCTCATGCAGGCTGTTATAAGGCAGTTCGAGCATGCGGATATAGGCCCAGATATCTTCACTGCTCATCTGTGCCAGCGGATTGAATTTGTACAGGGTGTTGTCCGCTGTGGAGAAGGCTGTATCGAGCTCGACCGCCGCAACTTGGCTGCGCGTGCCGGGGCTTTGGTCGCGCCGCTGGCCGGTGGCCCACGCTTTAACCGTGGCGAGTTTGCGGCGTAGCGGGGCGGTTTTGCGGATGCCACAACATTCACCGTGACCGTCTTGGTAGAAGCTGAATAGCCCCTTCTCCTTGACGAAGGGCTCTAGGGCGGCAGCGTCAGGTGAGAGTATGTCGATGCTGATGCCATAGTGCTCGCGCACCTGATCAATAAACCGATAGGTTTCTGGATGCAGGCGGCCGGTGTCGAGGCTGAAGACTTTGACGTTCTTGTTGAGCTTCCAGGCCATGTCGACCAGCACCACGTCCTCGGCGCCGCTGAACGATAGCCACAGCTCATCGCCAAAGTGCTCAAAGGCGAGTTTGAGAATGTCCTGAGGCGACTTGTTGGCATAGCTCGCCGCCAGTTCGGCTGCGTCGAAGGGGTGGCTCATCGGGCTGAATTCCTAGTTAGGGTGACGCTGCGCGTCTTGTGTGGCGATGGTAGCAAACGCAGGTTATTCGACTAAATAACGAAGTGCCTCAGTAGACCTCTGATTTGAGTATAAGCACCGCGTTGCAGAGCACTGGGGGAGCAGCTAGAGTGCCGCCTTCTAAAAAATCCAAGTTAGGAGTGTCCTGTGGAAATCGCGTGTCTCGACCTGGAAGGCGTACTGGTACCGGAAATCTGGATCGCCTTCGCGGAAAAAACTGGCATCGAATCGCTGAAAGCGACCACCCGGGATATTCCGGACTATGACGTGCTGATGAAGCAGCGTCTGCGTATTCTGGATGAGCACGGCTTAAAGCTGTCCGATATTCAGGAGGTGATTGCCACTCTCAAGCCCCTTGACGGTGCGGTGGAGTTTGTTAATTGGCTGCGCGAACGCTTTCAGGTGGTGATTCTTTCGGACACCTTTTATGAGTTCTCCCAGCCGCTGATGCGTCAACTGGGTTTCCCGACGTTGTTGTGCCACAAGCTGATTACCGATGAAACGGATCGGGTGGTGGACTACCAGTTGCGTCAAAAGGACCCTAAGCGTCAGTCGGTACTGGCCTTTAAGAGCTTGTACTACCGAGTAATTGCCGCCGGCGACTCATACAACGACACCACCATGCTCAGCGAAGCCCATGCCGGCATTCTGTTCCATGCCCCGGACAATGTGATTCGCGAATTCCCGCAATTCCCTGCGGTGCATACCTTTGAGGCGCTCAAGCGCGAGTTCCTTAAGGCGTCTAATCGCCAGCTGAGCCTCTAATCTGTCAGGCTTTAAAGCCTGCGCTCCAGAGCCATTCAAATGCTCACTTACACGCCCCACAAGTGCTGCGCGCTCGTGGGGCGTGTGTATTTGGGCGCTGAGGATTACCGGCAACGTCGCGTTGCCGTTAACAATCTAGGCAAATATCGTATGTATTGGCCGTGTGTGCACGACGTTATTGCGAGCAGTTATGGAGTGTTTCAGCGATCAGCTTGAGCGCTGGCGGTTGGTCGCACTACCAGCCATAGGGCGATGGCGATCAATACGCCGCCGTACAGATACGCCCAAGACAAAGGCTCGTCGAGTAGCAGGGCGCCCCACAGCACACCAAAGGGTGGAATCAGGAAGGTCGTGGTGCTTGCTTTGATCGGCCCTACATCACTCAGTAGGCGGAAGTACAAGACATAAGCCAGGGCCGTACAGACAAAGCCTAGCCCTGCGAGAGACAGCCAGACGTCTAGCCCGCCCCAGCTGGCTGGCGGTTGTATGACCAGAGCGCCGCCGAACAGCGGCAGTAGAAACAGGCTGGCGCCACACAGGCTGGCAAAGGCGGTCAAACGGTTGTCCAGGCCGCCCTGCATGCCAATCCAGCGCCGCGTAAGAAAACCGGCAAAGCCATAGCAAGCGGTCGCCACCAGGCAGGCGGCTGCGCCGAGCAATAGGGTCAAGTCAAACTCAATTGGACCCGTGCGGGTCAGCACCGCTACACCCAGTAGGCCGACAGCGACTCCGGCGGCTTTGCTCAGGGTCATCGCTTCAGCAAAGAACAGCATGCCGATCAATACGCCCATCATCGGCGTGGTGGCGTTGAAAATGGCGGAATAGCCTGCTGGCAGCACCAAGGCAGCCATGCAGTACATGGCCGAAGGCAGCCCCGCGTTGATCACCCCGAGTATCAGGCAGTGTTTAAGCTTGCCGTTAAAGTCCCAGCGCACGCGCATCAGCAGCAATATCACCAGCAGCCCAAGCATGCCCAGGCTGGCGCGAAAAAAAGCAGTCGGCAGGCTGCCAAGCACTGGCGCAACGATGCGCATGAACAGAAAGCTTGCGCCCCAGATAGCAGCAAGCAACAGCAGACGCATCAGGTCGGCAAGGCGCACAACAGACTCCACAGCGGTCAGAAAGGGTGAGCAGTGTTGCTGGCCCGGGGCGCCAAGGCAATTCGAAATGCGCTTTCAAATGCTTACATGACGGCATTTCGTTGTAGATAAGCGCGCATCCATGCGCTGGCCGCTTTTACTTCATGTCGTCACTGGATAAGCTCGGTGGCTTGTCCGCACTCACCTGTAGGGGTTCGTATATGCCACAGCAAAGGCCGGCCAGCGCGATAGCGGCGTTTATCCTTGATGGCTTTGACGACTACCGCGAGCAGTTTCGGCAGATTACCAACGGCGCACGCGTACGATTTGAGCAGGCCCTGTGGCAGGAAATCCAAAACGCATCGGCGGCGCGTATTGCCTTGTATGAAAAGTGCGTGACCGCTGTCAGCCAGCAGTTGCGCGAGGCCTATGCGGCCGAGGCATTGCTGGATGTTGACCAGTGGCCACTGGTCAAGTCGGCCTATATCGCCTTGATTAACCTGCGGGATGACGATGAGTTGGCGGAGACCTGGTTTAACTCGATTTTCTGCGGGTTGTTCAGCCATGACCAGATCAATGATGGCTGCATGTTCATCCACACCACTCGCCCTTCGCTGCGGGTTAATACACGTACGCCGCAAACGCGCTTGTATGAGCCCAATGGCGATATTGAGACGTCTCTGCGGCAGATCTTCGACGATTTCAGTTTCGAAGTGGGCTACGAAAATCTGCCGCGCGATTTGACGCGACTGCTCAAACAATTGCGTCAAAGCCTGCCGGACTGGGTGTGCAAGGACCCTGACTTGCGCATCGAGTTGTTTGCCTCGCGCCTGTATCGCAACAAAGGTGCCTACCTGGTGGGGCGTATTTACACCCGCGATGAACAATGGCCGCTGGTGATACCGCTGTTGCACCGCGAAGGGCAGGGGATTCAGATTGATGCACTGATTACCGATGAGGCGGAGGTGTCGATCATTTTCTCCTTCACCCGCTCCTACTTCATGGTGCGGGTTGGCTACCCTGCGGAGTTCGTCGGCTTCCTCAAGCGTATCTTGCCGGGTAAGCACATTGCTGAGCTGTACACCTCGATTGGCTTCTACAAACACGGCAAATCAGAGTTTTATCGATCCCTGATCAACCATCTGGCCACCACCGATGACAAATTCGTCATGGCGCCAGGGGTGCGGGGCATGGTGATGAGCGTATTCACGCTGCCGGGCTTCAATACGGTATTCAAGATAATCAAGGACCGCTTCTCACCGTCGAAAAACGTCGACCGCAATACGGTGATCGAGAAATACCGCCTGGTGAAAACGGTCGACCGGGTCGGGCGCATGGCCGATACCCAAGAGTTCGCCGATTTTCGCTTCCCTCTAAGCAAGTTTGACCCGCAATGCCTGGCCGAGCTGCTGGATGTCGCGCCGTCGACCGTTGAGGTTGATGGCGACACCGTGCTGGTGCGCCACTGCTGGACTGAGCGGCGCATGACGCCGCTGAATCTGTATGTGGAAAGTGGCAGTGAAGCTCAG
Source organism: Pseudomonas sp. MIL19 (assembly GCF_028680365.1). Taxonomy (NCBI): domain Bacteria; kingdom Pseudomonadati; phylum Pseudomonadota; class Gammaproteobacteria; order Pseudomonadales; family Pseudomonadaceae; genus Pseudomonas; species Pseudomonas sp. MIL19. The sequence continues at coordinate 56,045 of NZ_JAPPVG010000021.1, forward strand.
GTGCGTGAGGCGCTAGATGATTACGGTCTGGCGATCAAACAGCTAGCTGCCGCCAATATCTTTCCCGGCGACATGCTGCTGAAAAACTTTGGCGTGACTCGTCACGGCCGCGTGGTGTTCTACGACTACGATGAAATCTGCTACCTGACGGAGGTGAATTTTCGTCATATCCCCCAGGCGCGCTACCCCGAGGATGAAATGTCCTCCGAGCCGTGGTATTCGATCGCGCCGATGGATGTGTTCCCTGAGGAGTTCCCGCCATTTCTGTTCGCCAATATGCAGCAACGCAAACTGTTCAGTGAGCTGCATGGGGAGCTGTACGACGCCGATTATTGGAAAACCCTGCAAGCGGCGATTAGCGCAGGCAAGGTGATCGACGTATTCCCCTATCGGCGCAAAGATCAAGCCGATAGGGAGTATTGAGCCGTATGCGTGTATCGCTTGGTTTCGTCGCTAGCGGCCTTTGGCTGCTGGCCGATAGCCGCGTATTGCACGCGACCGAAGTTGACGACCGCTTAGTTGTGCCGGCTCCGCTACTCATCACCAGCCCACGCAGTAACGTGCGCTGGCTGAGTACGCCGGCGGCGGTAACGGTGGTCGATGCGGGAAACATACCGGGAGAGCAGAACCTCGCTCTGGATACCTGGCTGGCACGTGTGCCGGGCGTATTCAGCCTCAATCGTTACAACCTGGCCCAAGGTCTGCGTCCGTCGGTTCGTGGATTCGGCGCGCGCGGTAACTTTGGTGTGCGCGGTATTCGGGTGCTTGTTGATGGTGTACCCCTGACCATGCCGGATGGGCAAACTGAACTCGACGGCCTCGACCTTGGTTTGGTTGAGCGCATGGAGGTTTTGCGCGGACCGGCCTCGGTGCTCTACGGCAATGCTGCCGGTGGAGTGCTAGCGATCGAAACCCGCGAACCGCCGGCGTTGCCCTCGATGCAGCTTGACCTGAGCACTGCAAGCCTCGGCTATCAGCGAACACGCGTCGAAATGGCAGGCAGTGACGGCGACTTGGGCGCGTTGCTGGCGTTTAACAGCACTCATTTAGATGGGTATCGCCAGCACGGCGCAGCGCAAACCAACAGCCTGACCGCCAAGTTGCGTTGGTATGCGCCGGCGGGGCGCTTACGCCTAAGTTTCAATGCGATCGATAACCGCGCCGAGGATCCCGGTGGTTTAACGGCGGCCCAAGTCGACGTGGATCGCCGGCAAGCGGCGCCGAACAACCTGCGCTTCGATGCCGATGAGTTTATTCGTCAGCAACGCCTGGCATTGGTTTGGGATGGCTACGCTGCTGGAGCCGACCAGTACCAACTGCGCAGCTATCTGGGGCACCGTGAGTTCGGTAATCAGCTGGGGTTTGCCACGAGCGGCCAAACGACCTTTAAACGCTATTTCAGCGGTGTAGGCGGGCAATACAGTCATTACCGCGAATTAATTGGCGTGCCACATAAAATCACCACAGGTTTCGACCTGGAAGCCCAGCAAGATGATCGGCGGCGCTATGACAATTTGTTCGGCGAACGCGGGCAGTTGCGCCAGCAGCAAGATGAGTCCGCGCTTAGCCAAGGACTGTTTATCGAGGATCAGATCAACCTGACTGAGCAGTGGCAGGCCACCCTAGGGTTGCGCTATGACCACGTGCGCCTAGCAGTGGATGACCTTTACCTGGTCGACAGTCGCGATGATTCAGGTTCGCGCAGCCTGGCCGACTGGAACTACAGTGCTGGTCTGAGTTATCGCCTGACGCCGCAACAGTCGCTTTACGCACGGCTGGCCAGTTCATTCGAAACGCCGACCATCAATGAGCTGGCAAACCCGCAAGGGGGTGGTTTCAATGCAGTGTTACAGCCGGCTCAGGCAGTAAGCCGTGAGCTCGGTCTGAAAGGTGAGTGGACCTCGCTGCGTTATGCCTTGGCGCTGTACCGGATCGACCTGAAGGATGAGCTGGTGGCGTTTAACCTGCCCACTCAGCCGGGGCGTAACTTCTATCGCAATGCCGGGCAGTCGCGCCGTGATGGCGTTGAGTTGAGCCTGGACTGGCAGCTTGACGATGCCTGGCGCTGGTCCGTGGCCTATGCCTACAACCACTATCGTTTTACCGAGTATCAAACGTCTGCAGGCGACTTTGCTGGCAAGCATAGTCCTGGTATTCCAAGGCAAACCCTTTTCACTGAATTGGCCTATGAAAACCAAGGTGCATACATACGCTTGGGCGCTACAGCCCAGGCGCGCGTATACACCAACGATGCCAATACTCAGTCAGCCTCCGGTTATGCCTTGCTTAACCTGCGCCTAGGCAAGCGCTTGCAGCTCGGCGAGCAAAGCCTGGAACCTTACCTGGGTATCGATAACCTGCTGGGGCGTGAGTACTTCGACAACCTGCGGATTAACGATGGCAGCGCTCGCTATTTTGAGCCGGGGCCGGAGCGAACCCTGTATGCGGGCTTGCGCCTGCTGTTTTAGCGTGTAACAGCGCCGCTGCGGCAGTTTCAGCTGACGTGAACTAAGATGAAAAGAGATGCATAAGCACCTGTTCGATGATCTTGGTTGGAGGCTATTTTATGAACGCCAAGTTACAGCACGCCCTGCTTGATCTGTTGAGAACCCTTGGCCTGCTTGAGCGGCCAACATTGCAACCCATCCCTGTACGCAGCACTAAACCAGCCCCTCAGCCTGAAGACCGTCGACGCCGCTAATACGTAAGCGTCCGCCGAACTCACCTTGCGTGATTCAGGCAGGTACCCACTGATGCGGCAGCAGTTGGCCGATCTCACTCGCCCGCTGCGTCGGCAGGCGTGTCAGCACGTCCTTGAGATAGGCATACGGATCATGCCCGTTCATGCGGGCCGACTGGATCAGGCTCATGATTGCTGCCGCGCGTTTGCCGCTGCGCAGTGATCCGGCAAACAACCAGTTCGAGCGTCCAAGGGCCCATGGCCGGATCTGGTTTTCGACCTGGTTGTTGTCGATGGGCACAGCGCCATCGTCCAGGTAGCGAGTCAGTGCCAGCCAGCGCTTGAGGCTGTAATCCAAGGCTTTTGCCGTTGCTGATCCGTTGGGCACAAGATCACGCTGGGCCAGCATCCAGTTATGCAGTGCGTCGAGGATCGGTGAGGCCTTTTCCTGCCGTATTCGCCAGCGCTCTTCATCGCTCTTGTTCCGTGCTTGCCGTTCGATTTCGTACAAACCGCCCATCGCGTGCAGTGCCTGTTCGGCCAACTGGCTTTTGTTTGCAGCGTGAAGATCGAAGAACTTGCGGCGGGCGTGGGCCATGCAGCCAATTTCGGTGATGCCCTGCTCGAAGCTGGCCTTGTAGCCAGCGAAGTCGTCGCAGACCAGCTTGCCATTCCACTGACCAAGAAAATTGCGCGCATGCTCGCCGGCACGGCTGGGACTGAAGTCGTACACCACCGCTTTTAGATCGGCGAAGGGCGTGGTGCTGTAGGCCCAGACGTATGCCCGATGGGTTTTCTTCTCGCCTGGGGTGAGCATTTGCACCGGGGTTTCGTCAGCGTGGATCACGCGTTGGGCCAGCACGGCTTCGCGCAGGGCATCGACCAGCGGCTGGAGCTGCACGCCGGTTTGTCCGACCCACTGGGCCAGTGTCGAGCGAGCGATGGCCAGGCCGGCACGGGCAAAGATTTTC
>NZ_JAPPVG010000022.1:0-56856 GCF_028680365.1 Pseudomonas sp. MIL19
GAGTGAGATCGGCCAACTGCTGCCGCATCAGTGGGTACCTGCCTGAATCACGCAAGGTGAGTTCGGCGGACGCTTACTTATCTGCCACATACATAGCGCGATGGCTGACTAAACGTTTCCCCTCTTTAGGATGCCGCTACAAGGCATTTTGAATAATTCGCAGCAGGCCGGCAGGTCGCCCCTGGCAATGGCAAGGACTCTATTGCGAATCAACATCTACCTAATTCTGTGGAGACGTTAATGTTCAACCGTACCCTTAAAAAAACACTACAAGACTAGAGTGCGGAGCTGTATCTGCTGCGTCAACAGGTTGAGCAGATGGATCGCAGCATGCTCTCTATCAGGCTCGATGCGCAGTTTAACATCTGCGAATTCAACCCTAATTTCGCCAAGGCGCTGGGTTATGCGAATGATCTTCGGGGACGTCCGCTGTCAGCGATTGTTCCGCCTTACGTAAAAAACCTGCCCTGCTTTCACTCATTTAATAAGGCGATCTCGAAGTTTGAGCCGGTCAGTGATGACTACCGCTATCTGCGCGCCGACGGCAGCCTTGCTTGGATCAAGCTGAATTGGTTCCCAATCAAAGGCGAGGATGGAAAGCTGTCCCACGTCCAGGGTTATGGCAGTGAGATCAGCCAGGCCCTCGAAAAAACAAAAGAAAACGAAGCATTTATTGAAGCGTTAATCCGCTCTACGGCGGTTATCCAGTTCAATTTAGACGGCACGGTTATCACCGCCAATCAGCAATTTCTCACGGCAATGGGCTATTCGCTCGGCCAAATCATCGGCAAACACCACAGCCTTTTTTGTACGCTTGAAGAGGCGGGTTCGCCGCAATATGCCGCCTTTTGGCAGACGCTCAACCGTGGTGAATACGTGGCGGATCGCTTCAAGCGGATCGACAGCAGAGGCCAAGAGGTTTGGCTTGAAGCGACATATAACCCCGTTCATGACGCCGAAGGAAAGTTATCCAAGGTGGTGAAATTCGCTAACGTCGTGACTGAACAGGTGGCTCGGGAAGCCGAAGTGCGGGACGCAGCAAGCGTCGCGTATGACGTTTCTCAACAAACGGATGTGAGCGCCGTGCGTGGGGCTGAAGTTGTGCAGCAAACTGTTCAGACCATGCAGAGTATTGCTGGGCAGATGCAGTCGGCCACCGAAAGTATTGAGGCGCTCGGCAAGCAATCGTTGTTAATCAGCTCAATCGTACAGACGATTGGCGGTATTGCCTCCCAGACCAATTTGCTTGCGCTCAATGCTGCTATTGAGGCGGCCCGTGCCGGTGAGCATGGTCGCGGCTTCGCCGTGGTTGCCGATGAGGTACGTAAGCTGGCGGGCCGAACCAGCGAAGCTACGGAAGAAATCATCAGCGTAGTGCAACAAAATCAGTCGCTTGCTGAGCAAGCCATGCGGGAGATGTTCAGCAGCCGCGAGCAAGCCGAGCAAGGCCTTGCGCTGGCCAATCAGGCCGGCACCGTGATTGTAGAAATCCAGGACGGCGCCAAACAGGTAGTTGGAGCGGTTGGACGTTTCGCTAACGAATTGCAGTAAGTCCATATAGGGGCGTGACCCATTGCGAACCTGATGATCAGACCGGGCCCGCAAAATGGCGACAGACCATGATTAGTCATCAAAACACTTAGGGATTAGTGCAAAGCTGTATTTGGCCGCTGCAGCCATCAAATCATCACAACCGCAATGACCTATCCACTAAAAAGCCAAGGCCGGCTAAATGCCGGCCTTGGCTTTAAACCTTGCAACAGTGGAGTCAGGCTACTGGCCAATCCTCCAGCAACGCGGCTGACTCAGAGGGCGAACTTCTGCAGGTTGGCCATCATCTCTTTCATCGCTTCGATATTGTCTTTCGGGTGGGCGGCACCTTCGAAGTCGCAGATCTGCGCAAAGTTGGCCGCGACGTCTTCCGGGCTATAGCCTTCACGCGGGTCGAAACCGGCGCCCAGGCTGCGCTCCCAGCGCACTTTACCCATCCAACCGCCGCCAACTTCGAACAGGCCAGAGGTTTCTTCACAGGCATTGCTCGCCAGGTACACCACCAGCGGGCTGACCAGCTCAGGCTTGAGTTGCTCGAACACCTGCGGCGGTATCAGCCCTTCGGTCATGCGCGTGCCGCCAGTCGGGGCGATGGCGTTGACCAGGATGTTGTTCTTGCGCCCTTCAATCGCCAGGGTGCGCGTCAGGCCGTACAAACCAAGTTTGGCCATGCCGTAGTTGGACTGACCGAAGTTGCCGTAGATACCCGAAGTAGATGCGGTGAAAATCACCCGGCCATAACCCTGCTCGCGCATGTGCGGCCAGGCCGCGCGGGTGACCTTGTAGGCGCCTTCGACGTGAACCTGGTAGACCAGGTCCCAGTCGGCGTCTTCCATCTTATGAAAGGTTTTGTCGCGCAGAATGCCGGCGTTGTTCACCACCACATCGATACGGCCGAAGGTGTCCAGTGCACACTGCACGATCTTCTCGCCGTCGGTCACCGAGTCATGGTTGGCTATGGCGGTGCCGCCAGCCGCGCGGATTTCCTCAACCACCTTGTCGGCCGCCGAGGCGTTAGCGCCTTCGCCGTGGGTGCTGCCGCCGAGATCGTTAACCACCACTTTGGCGCCGTGTTTGGCGAATAGCAGCGCATGGGCGCGACCCAGGCCACCACCTGCACCGGTGACGATTACAACCTGGTCTTGAAAACGGATGGCGTCGCTCATGCAGCATTCCTCAGCAGATTAACAATGCCCCGAGTGTCTAGCAGGCGCGCTCCGGTCACAATAGACACGAGCAGCGCTGAATGGTGCGCGATAAAGCAGCGGGATAATCACGCCGGGCTGCGCTGACAGGCCACACAACAGCATCGGCCACCGCCACAGCGCTCGCACCGTTTGACTACCCCGCCGCCAAGGCTTGGCGAAAAGCCAGGTAATGCTGCAAAACCTGCTCGGGGGCCTCGATTTGCGGGTAATGGCCAATGCCAGCAAGCAGCACCGTGTCGGCATCGGCGATCAATGCCCGGTAACGCGCAACCATGTGTGCGCCGGAAATCGGATCCGCTGCACCATCAATCACCCGCAGTGCCACCCCGCCTTTTTGCATGGCCGACACCCAACGTTCACGGTGCACGCGGCGCTCGGGCATGTAGCGAATCAAGCGATGCATTACTGCTGGGCCATTGTTTTCGGCGATCAGGCTCCAAAAATCATCCAACTCGCTTTCACTCGGTCGAGTCTGCGGGCCGAAGATGCGGGCAAAGCTGGCTGCCAGCTTCTGGCGACTGAACAGCCGGCCGACCAGCGGGCCGATGGGGCTGAGCAGCAGCTTCTGCACCAGCACCGGCCGATGGGTTTCAGGGAACAAGCCACCATTAAGAAACACGCAGCTGGCCAGCTTGAAGCGCTGCTCGTGATACCGGGCCAGTAACTCCTGGGCCACGCTGTCGCCATAGTCATGGGCCAGCACATGCACCAGGCCGGTGATGTGCAGATGCTCAAGCAGCGCCTGCTGCAGGTCAGCTTGCTGCAGCAGGCTATAGGCATGCCCGCGCGGCTTGGCCGAGTCGCCAAAGCCGAGCATGTCGCAGGCAATCAGCCGATAACGCGCGGCCAGCGGTGCCCACAGGTAATGCCAGTCCCAACTGGCGGTGGGGAAACCATGGATCAACAGCAGCGGCTCGGCCTGTTCATCACCCGCCACCCAGTAGCGCATGGCATGCCCCTGGAAGTTGAAGCCCAAGCCCTGGGCGCGCCACGCCGCTAAAGCAATACCAGGCAAGGCACTCATGCGTCGTAACCTGGCATCTGCTGATCGAGCTTGCGCAATAACGCTGGCCAGGCTAGCGAACCGCCCATGCCTTGTGCGCTTTTCATCACGCCCGCGACCATGGCCTTGGCGCCGTTAAGAATCTGCTGCGGGATATGAATAAGCTCAGCGCCGCCACTTTGCGCCATGACTTGAATCTCGCAGGCGCGCTGCAGGGTGAACATCATCAGAAAGGTATCGGCAATGCTATTGGAGGCCGTGAGCAACCCATGGTTAGGCAGGATCATAAAATTCTTGTCGCCCAAGTCGGCCTGCAGGCGCGCCTTCTCATCGTGATTCAGCGCCACGCCCTCATAGCCGTGATAGGCCAGGCTGGACAATACAAACAGCGATTGCTGCGACAACGGCAATAAGCCCTGCTTTTGCGCTGACACGGCAATCCCGGCGGCCGTGTGGATATGCACCACACAGACGACATCGTGGCGCACTTCATGCACCGCGCTGTGGATGGTGTAACCGGCGGGGTTTATATCGAACGGGCTGTCCATCAGCTTGTTGCCGGCAAGATCAATCTTCACCAGGCTGGAGGCCGTGATCTCATGGAACATCAGGCCGAAGGGGTTGATCAAAAACTCTTCGCTGCCGGGAATCTTCGCCGAGATGTGGGTAAAGATCAGGTCATCCCAGCCATGCAGGGCAATCAAGCGGTAACACGCAGCCAGGTCAACGCGGGTCTGCCACTCGGCGGCAGAGACTTGATCCTTGAGGCTTACAGCAGGCAGGGCGTGGGCGACGGTCATGGCAGAGTCCTCGGCAATTCTTGTTAGAAGTGCCAAGCAGTCTAGCGAGCGTAACGGGAAAGATAAGTCGCCCTGGCGGCCAGCCTGCTGACCTTAGAGGTCAGCCGTAGGCGTTCAAACGCATTCAGGATGCAGTTGGCGCAACAACGGCCAGTCGCGCTGCGCTTGCTCATCATCGCTGAGCAAGCTAAACCCGGCGAAATCAAACGCCGGCGCCACCGTGCAACCGACCAGGGTGAAATCACCCAGGCTGCGCGCACTTTGCCAGGCGTGCGCCACCACCGCGCGTTGCGGCAATTGCTCGGCAGCCACCGGGCCCAAGCGTTCACGGCGAATCGCATCCGGCTGCTCAGCAATCAGCAGCTCAAGCGGCGCGCCTTCGTAGTAATGCCACAACTCGTCGGCATCCACCCGATGCCAGCGGCTGATCACGCCTGCGGGCAATAGAAAAACAATCGCACTGCTGCACAAACGACCATCGACGGCCTGCTGCGATGACTCGAACAGTCGGCGGTAATAGCCGCCCTCAGGGTGAGCCTGCAATTGCAGCGCCTCGATTAACGCTTGCGCGCGCGGGTGCATCAGCCTTGCAACGCTGCAATAAAGTCCGCCAGCCACGGCTCGGCGTCGGTTTCCGGGGTCACACTTTCGCTGCTGTCCAGGCGCAGCATCGGCTGCACCTCACGAATACCCAGCTCGGCATACAGCTCACGCACCAGTTCACCGCCGCCACAGAAGGTGTCGCCATAACTGGAGTCACCCAAGGCAATCACCCCACCCGGCAAGCCACTCCAGGCCGGCAAATGATCACGGATGGCGTAGTACAAGGGCTGTAAATTATCGGGCAGCTCGCCCATGCCAGTGGTCGAGGTCACCGCAAGAAACGCCTCGGGCGCAAAGGCTTGAACATCGGCCAGGGTGGCGCGCGGGTTATGCCAGGCCGTAAAACCGGCGGCGTTTAACAGGCGCTCAGCGTGGCGAGCAACTTCCTCTGCGGTGCCGTACACCGAGCCAGAAAGAATGGCGATCTTCATGCATAACTCCGAAACATACAGAACCAAGTCGATAAGACGGGCATTATGCCGCAAGTAGACAGCCCGCCCGGATGTTTTAGAATGCAGCGGACATAGACTGGGAAATCGCCTCATGATCAACGCCAAACTCCTACAACTGGTGGTCAACGCCTCCAACGACGGCATCGTGGTTGCCGAACAGGAAGGTGACGACAACATCCTGATCTATGCCAACCCTGCCTTTGAAAAGCTCACCGGCTATGCCAGTGACGACATCCTCTACCAAGACTGCCGCTTCCTGCAGGCCGGTGACCGCAACCAGGCCGGCCTGGATGCCATCCGTGAAGCGGTTAAGACGCACCGCCCGTGCCGGCAGATCATCCGCAACTACCGCAAGGACGGCAGTGTGTTCTGGAACGAGCTGTCGATCACCCCGGTGGTCAACGATGCCGACCAGTTGACCTATTACATCGGCATCCAGAAAAACGTCACCGAGCAGGTCCAGGCGCAGGAGCGGGTCAAAGAACTTGAAGCCGAAATGCTTACGTTGAAAGCGGAATTGGCCCGTTTGCAGGCGACGACCGGCAGTAACTAATTCGACCAGGCGCGGTCACAGCGTTATTGCAATTTGATGTAGACCGCGACCATGCAAGAACAAGCACTCCTGACCCAAGCTGAGCTGGCGTTTATCCGCCAGCTGAATCAGCCAGAGACTTCTGAGCAGCGCCGGCAACCGCGCATGCAGGCCGATATTGGCGAGCAGCTCAGCGAGTTGCTATCGCACTGCGCAGTCAATGAGCCCATGAGCCTGCATGCGCACATCGCCAACCAGCGTTTGACCTTTGACCTGCACCTCAGCCAAAACGGCAGGCGCGCGCCGCAACTGCAACTCAGTGCACCGCAGATTTTCGACGAAGGTGAAATCAACCGTGCGTGGCGCTCGCCGCTCCCCGAGCCGCTGCCGCTGCATACCCGCAGCGCGCAACCCAGCGATCTGTGGGTTCATCAGTTGTCGATGAGTGGCGCACTGATCGAGTACCGCGCACAACGCAAAGCGCCTCAGCGGTTTGATCTGATCTTGCCGGTGAATGACCTTCCCCCAATTGCCGTGAGCGGAGCCTTCGTACGCAAGACCGATGACGGCCTGCTGGCTTACCACCTGCACGCGATGGACCCACAGAGCGACGAACACTTGCGTGAGTTCATCTACCGGCAACACATCCAGCAAGAACAACAGCTAGGCGCAAGCTCAGCCTAAGCAATCAAACACTGGGAACATAAGCGCCAGACAAAAAAAGACCCGCAAAGAAGGCGGGTCTAAGTGCAGGAAAGTCCTGCGGCAGGGATAAAAAAATCCGATAGCCGAAAGGGCGGTACACGCTGGCTATCGGATTGCGCAGTCGTTTTAGGCGGCAAACTCCTCTTCGCTAAACACCATCAGCGTGGCTTTACCGGCCTTTACCTCAGCCAATAGGCTGTCGGTTTCAGTCAAGATGCGCGCCATAAAGAAGTCTGCAGACTTCAACTTGGCGCCGTAGAAAAGAGTCTCTGTGCTACCAGCCGCCAGCTTGGCCTTGGCCACTGCCGCCATCCGCGCCCACATCCAGGCCAGGCTGGTCAGCGCAAACAGTCGCAGGTAAGGCGTCGCAGCAGCGCCCGCTTGCTCGGGGTCTTTCATCCCTTCGCTGGCAATCCACAGTGTGGCCTGCTGCAGTTGCTTGAGTGCTGCACCTACCGCAGCGGCATGCTCACTATCGACATTGGCCTTGAGCCAGCCTTCGACCAGGGCAAAGTAGTTACGCACGGCGCGACCACCGCCCAAACCCAACTTGCGACCGACCAGATCAAGCGCCTGGATGCCGTTGGTGCCTTCATAAATCAGAGTAATCCGGGCATCGCGTACTAATTGTTCGATGCCCCAGTCTTCGGTGTAACCGGAGCCACCGAGGACTTGCAGCCCCGCATTGGCACAGTTGAAGCCCTCTTCCGTGAGGAAAGACTTCACCACCGGAGTCAGCAGCTGCACCAGATCATCGGCCTGCTCACGCACGGCAGCGTCTTCATGGTCGTGGGCTACGTCTTCATGCAGACCGGTGAAATACGCCAGTGCACGGCAACCTTCGATCATCACCTTCTGGCGCAGCAAGTTACGCCGCACATCGGGATGCACAATGATCGGGTCAGCCGGTTTGTCAGCCGCTTTCGGGCCAGACAATGAACGGCTCTGCAGGCGCTCTTTGGCAAAACCCAAGCTCACCTGATAGGCGCTCTCAGCAATGCCTAGCCCCTGCATACCGACCATCAGGCGCGCGGAGTTCATCATAGTGAACATGCACTTAAGGCCCTTGTTGGCTTCGCCAATCAACCAGCCTTGCGCACCTTCAAAATTGATCACACAGGTCGCAGATCCCTTGATGCCCATTTTGTGTTCCAGGCCACCACAGAACGCCGGGTTGCGGCTGCCGTCTTCAAGGAACTTGGGCACCACGAACAATGAAATGCCTTTAACGCTATCTGGCGCGTCCGGCAGCTTGGCCAGCACCAGGTGCAAAATATTGTCGACCAGGTCGTGCTCGCCGCCAGTGATCCAGATCTTGGTCCCTGTAATGGCGTAGCTACCATCGGCCTGCGGTACTGCGCGAGTACGGATCAGGCTGAGGTCGGTGCCGCACTGTGGTTCGGTCAGGCACATGGTGCCCGTCCATTCGCCACTGATCAGTTTCGGCAGATAACGCTCCTGCAGCTCGCGAGCACCATGCGCGGTGAGTGCATTAATGGCGCCGTGAGTCAGGCCCGGGTACATACCGAGCGACAAGTTGGCCGAGCAGACCATCTCCTCAACCATCATGTTCAATACGCTTGGCAAGCCCTGGCCACCAAACTCGGGGGTACAGGCCAAAGCGGTCCAGCCACCCTCGGCAAACTGCTTATAGGCCTGACGGAAACCGTCGGGAGCTTTCACCGACTTAGTTTCCGGGTCGTAATGGCAACCCTGTTTATCGCCTGGCCCGTTGAGCGGTGCCAGCACGTTCTCCGCCAGCTTGGCGGCTTCTTCTAAAATGGCGCCACCGAGGTCGTCTCCGAACTCGCGCTGACTAGGCAGCGACTGCAAGGTGGCATAAGCGTCGAGCACCTCGTCAAAAACGAAACGCATATCTCGAAGGGGTGCGCGGTATTGGGTCATGTTGCTGAGTCCTCAAGCTGTACAAGTGGATACAAGCTATACACAAACTAACAATGTATAGCTTTTGTACAGCCTAAATTCGCAAGCGGCAAGCTATTTCTTGTACAGACTGTACAAGCAATCGAAAACGCGCATGAACCAAAGGCACAGAAAAACCCCGCTGCGCGAACGCAGCAGGGCCATTCAGAGGGCATTACGCAGCGGAACTAGGTATCCAGGTGCCCAGCAAGAAACTGCTGCAAGCGGCGCTGCATCAAGCGCCCTTCGTTGCCCAGGCAAGCAATCGGCGAACCGCTGAGGCTTTCCTCGGCCAGATCGGCACCGTCGCCGGCCATCACCAGCGGGCAACTCAAGGCCAAAGCCAGGCGCGTGAGCACCTTCGGCAAATCGTCACTGGGCGGTTGATTGGAAAACAGTACGAGCGCCTGGGGCTGCATTTTTTCACAGATCAGGGTCAGCTCTTCAAGTGGCTGACCCAGCCCCAGCACACTGACGGCGGTGTCGGCACTGCTGAGCAGCAGCCCGGCCACCAGCAACTCCAGCTCACGGCAATGACCCGACAAGGCCGCCAGCAGCACGCGCTCTTCGACCTGGGTGCGCAACACCTGTAAGCGCTGCAGCGTACGGGCACGTAGAAAGGTGTCGAGGAACAACCACTCACTGGTCTGGCCGTACTCGTCCTGACGCAGCAGCAGCTCTTGCCACAGCGGCATCAGGATATCCTGAAACACCACCGGCAGCGGATAACTGGAGAAAATCTGCCCGTACAGGCGATCCAGGCGCACCTCATCGAAGGCGCTGATGGCGCGGCGCAGCTGAGCTTGCCACTCGCCCCACTCGCTGGCGCTTATCTCTTCATAGATAGGCGAACTGGCCGATTTGATCGAGCTGCTTTTAGCAAGAATCTTACCGACCTTGCTCACCGCCACGCCGCGCTCGATCCACGCCAGGATGCTGCGCACCGCCTCAATATCGGCTTGGGAATACAGGCGATGGCCACTGTCGGTACGGGTTGGCTGGATCAGCCCGTAGCGCCGCTCCCAGGCCCGCAGGGTAACCGGGTTAACACCCGTCAGGCGCGCCACCTCACGAATAGGAAACAACTCTTCCTGCTTGAGGGCACTCGAAACCAGGGACGAAGCACCAACGAGATCAGACATGGGCAGCTATCACAGAAAAATAGTGCGCGCATTGTAACTCAGCTCTTTAGCGCATACTTTGTACAAAACCTATACAAATGTTGAGAGTGTGAATATGCAACCGCATTGGCCGCTGACCCTTTACTACGACGGTGATTGCCCACTGTGCGCGCGGGAGATCCAACTGCTGCGCAAGCGTGCCAGCGCCGAGCGCCTAAGCCTGGTTGATATCAGCCGCGAGGACTTTCAGGCTGAAACCACCGGCTACTCAAAGGAAATACTGCAAAACCGCCTGCACGCGCGTTTTGCCGACGGCGAATGGGTCACTGGCCTGGATGCGACACTGTGGAGCTGGCGCGCCGCGGGCCTTGATCGCTGGGCCGCACCACTGACGTGGCCAGCGCTGCGACCCGTGCTGGAGCTGGGCTATCGACTGTTCTGCCGGTTACGCCCACACCTCACGTGGTTGCCTCATCCGGATGCCGGCCAGCGCTGCACAGACAATCAGTGCAACAGCAAAGACCCGCGCTGAGCCAGCTACTTCAGCGCTAGCCACAACCCTGGGTCGGCCTCAAGCAGCTTAGGCCTGCCAATAATCTCGTCATGGCTTTCTGGCTGCAGTAACCGCGCCTGGCGCACGCCACAGCGGCGCAGGCGCGCTTTCAACAGCGCCAGCTCAGGCCAGAGCGGTTGCCCTGGCGCATATTCCAGGACCTGCACATTGCCCGCGCGGAAAACAATCCGCGCGCAGTAACCACAACAGCGCAGCGCCACGACCTCGACGCGACTGACTCGCCCGCAAAACACAGCAATGCTTAACCGCCAGGGCTTCATGACGCCATACCTGTACAAGAAAACCTATCTTGTACACGATAAGGACAATTTATTTCAGCCTGTATTTGCGAAAATAACGATGCAGCTCAATGAAATAGGCAAATAACCCGCTGCAGACCGAGTACACCCACAGCATGCATGGTTGTACAAAGAGCCACGCTGGTATAACTTTGATTCCGGTTCAGTTGAGGCCGTGTCGTACTGGTCAGGTATCCCGGCACAGCATCGCTGAACCCACCTTAATTATTCTGCGAGTCGAGCATGAGCGTCAGCGCCGCCCCCATTCTGATTACCGGAGCCAGCCAGCGCATCGGTTTGTATTGCGCCGAACGCCTGCTCGATGACGGCCACCCGTTAATCGTCACTTACCGCAGTGAGCGTGCAGGTATCGAGCGCCTCAAGCAGCGGGGTGCCCTCGCACTGCCAGCAGACTTTGCCAGCGAAGCGGGCATCCTGGCGTTTATCGAGCGACTCAAACAGCACACCGACAGCCTGCGCGCCATTGTCCACAACGCCTCTGACTGGTTGGAGGAAACTCCGGGCGAGGAAGCGGCAGTATTTACCCAACAGTTCAACGTGCACATGCTCGCGCCCTATCTGATCAACCTGAACTGCCAGGCGCTGCTTGAAAACTCAACGCCTGCCGACATCATCCACATCAGCGATGACGTAGCCCGCAAAGGCAGCGCCAAGCGCCCTGCCTATTGCGCGAGCAAAGCCGGGCTGGACAGTCTGACCCTCTCCTTTGCCGCCCGCTTCGCGCCACAGATCAAGGTCAACGGCATTGCACCCGCATTAATCATGTTCAACACAGACGATGACGATACGTACCGCAGCAAAACCTTAAAAAAATCGGCGCTGGGCATCGAGCCTGGGCCACTGGTGATTTACCAGAGCTTACGTTACCTGCTGGATAACCCTTACATCACAGGCACCACACTGACTGTCAACGGCGGCCGCCACCTTAAATGAGCCCGGTCGCGAGGACCTTTGCAATGACTCTAGATATGAACAATCACTACCGCGAAATCATCCTCGGCGTCGGTGAAAACCCAGAACGCGAAGGCCTGCTGGACACCCCCAAGCGCGCCGCCAAAGCCATGCAGTACCTGTGCAACGGCTACCACAAGAGCCTGGAAGAAGTGGTCAACGGCGCGCTGTTCGAGTCGGATAACGACGAGATGGTGATCGTCCGCGACATCGAACTGTATTCGCTGTGCGAGCACCACATGCTGCCCTTTATTGGTAAGGCCCACGTGGCCTACATTCCCACCGGCAAGGTGCTGGGCTTGTCCAAGGTCGCACGCATCGTCGACATGTTCGCGCGCCGCCTGCAGATCCAGGAAAACCTCACCAAGCAGATTGCCGACGCGATCCAGCAAGTCACTAACGCCGCCGGCGTGGCCGTGGTAATCGAAGCCAAACACATGTGCATGATGATGCGCGGCGTGGAGAAACAGAACTCGGTGATGACCTCCTCAGTGATGCTGGGAGCCTTCCGTGAGTCCTGCAACACTCGCCATGAATTCCTGCAACTGATCGGACGGGGTAAATAATGCCGAGACTGGAACCTGGAATGGCGCGCATCCGCGTCAAAGACCTGCGCCTGCGCACCTACATCGGCATCAAGGAGGAGGAAATCAACAACAAGCAGGATGTGTTGATTAACCTGACCATCCTCTACCCCGTTGCCGATGCGGTGCGTGATAACGATATCGATCATGCTTTGAACTACCGCACCATCACCAAGGCGGTGATCCACCATGTCGAAGAAAATCGCTTCGCCCTGCTGGAGCGCATGACCCAGGAGATTCTTGACCTGGTCATGGCTAACGCCGCAGTGCGTTACGCCGAAGTGGAAGTGGACAAGCTGCACGCCCTACGTTTTGCCGAGTCGGTGTCGATCACCCTCGCCGGCCACCGCTAGCCCTGCGTTAACCATCGATTCGCATACACCCGGCGCACCCTGCGCCGGGGCCGTTGCCGCACGGCAGGCATCCTTCTATCATCCCCGCCACGCCTCCCCTGCCTGCTTACAGAGAGCATTCTCATGAACGATCAACAACGCCTCGAACTTGAAGCCGCCGCCTTTCGCAGCCTGGTGCAACACCTGCGCTCGCGCCCGGATGTACAGAATATCGACCTGATGAACCTCAGCGGTTTCTGCCGCAACTGCCTGTCCAAATGGTTCAAAGCGGCAGCCGATGAAACAGGCGTCACCCTCACCCTGGATCAAGCACGCGAAGAGATTTACGGCATGCCGTATGCCGAGTGGAAGAGCCAATACCAGAAAGATGCCAGCGCCGAACAACAGGCCGCTTTTAATAAAGGAAAAGAGGCATGAGCACCCTAGACGATTTTCGCGCACAACTGCGCAGCGAACACTTCACCTTCGCGCAGACCCTGGCGTTTATTGCCGAGCACTACCAGTACCAGCCCAGCGCCTTCCGCAATGGTGCAGTCGATAATGCTGCCGGCCAGAACGAAGGTTCATGCAAGACCCTCGGCCTTGCACTACTTGAAGGCCTGAGCCTGGAAGAAACCCTGCAGTGCTTTGGCGAGCACTACCGCAGCGTGCTGGCCACCCCGAGCGGCAACGACCACGGCAATATCCGCGCACTGATGGAAACCGGCCTGGCCGGCATACGCTTCGAGCAGCCATCGCTGCAACGCAACAGTTTGTAGTCACTCGCGCAAAAAATGGCCAGGTGCCATTTTTAACGTCGCGCAGCGACGGCCCGCAGGGTGGCCGCCAGGGATGGCAGGCCATAGAAACTTGCACAACTGTCGGCAACGGCTGACAGACATCGCAGTTTGATCGCCCTATGCTGCGCGCCATTACTCGAACGAGAACACCAGGGAAGGTGCTCCGAGCAGCGTCATTGCCGTTCCTCCCCGGTTTCTCCAAACTGACACGGCTTGGAGTCGCTAGATGCAGCAATCCTTGGTATGGAAACCATGGCACAACCCCGGCGTGGAGAATCTGCGCCTGAATATCGATGAACACGGCATCAACGCCACCAGCCATCTGATGCAAAGCCTGCAAGGCCACAGCATCGCCGCGACCTACGTGATTAACTGCGACCCGCGCTGGCGCTTTCGCCGCCTCTGGCTAAAGGTCGACAACCACGGCCAGCGCAGCCTCAACCTGAAACGCGACATCCGTGGCAACTGGTTCCACAACGGCGAGCCGCGCCCTGACCTCAGCGCCTGCCGGCAGGTCATGCTCTCCGAATCGCCCTTTACCCACACACCACTCCTGCAACGCTGCGCCCTGGAAACCGGACAAAGCGAACTGCTGCAGGTGGCTTACGTCGACCTGCTGACCCTCAAGGTCGAGGCGCGCAGCCAGCGCTACCAGCGCCTGCGCGAAGAACGCGGGCAAACCCTCTACCGCAGCGAATCACAGGGCCGGAAAAGCCGCGAACTGACCGTCGATGAACACGCGCTGCTGGTCAAAGCCAGTGACCAGTTCCTGCGCTTGAGTTCAAGGGACCTTAAGCTGAACACCTGGGTCTGAGCGCCGCGCAAACAGCAAAAAGCCTCGATTAAATCGAGGCTTTTTGCATTCTCAGACTTACTGACCGTCGAGATAGCGCTCCACATCCAGCGCTGCCATGCAGCCTGCACCCGCCGAAGTAATCGCCTGGCGGTAGACATGGTCGGCCACATCGCCGGCAGCAAACACACCCGCGACGCTGGTAGCAGTGGCATTGCCCTCGCGACCACCGCTGACCACCAGATAGCCGTCTTTGAGCGCCAGCTGGCCTTCAAACAACGAGGTGTTAGGCGTATGGCCGATGGCGACGAACAGGCCGTCAACGCTCAGCTCATCGAAGCTGCCATCGTTGTTCTTCAGCCGCACGCCGGTCACGCCCATGGTGTTGCCGAGCACCTCGTCTACCTCGGCATTGAGCTTGAGCACGATCTTGCCTTCGGCCACCCGCGCCTGCAGTTTGTCCTGCAAAATCTTTTCCGCGCGGAAGGTTTCGCGGCGGTGCACCAAGGTCACCTTGCTGGCGATATTGGCCAGGTACAGCGCCTCTTCCACCGCTGTGTTGCCGCCACCGACCACCGCGACCTCACGGTTGCGGTAGAAGAAACCATCGCACGTGGCACACGCCGAAACGCCCTTACCCATAAAGCTTTCTTCGCTGGGCAAGCCCAGATAACGGGCGCTGGCTCCGGTGGCGATGATCAAGGCATCACAGCTGTAGGTGCCGCTGTCGCCGACCAGGGTGAACGGCTTGCCGGCCAGGTCGACGGCATTGATATGGTCATAGACGATTTCCGTCTCGAAACGCTCGGCATGTTCCTGCATGCGCTGCATCAATGCCGGCCCGGTCAGGCCGTGTACATCGCCTGGCCAGTTATCCACCTCGGTGGTGGTGGTCAGTTGGCCACCGGCCTGCATACCGGTAATCAGCAACGGTTTAAGATTGGCCCGTGCGGCATAGACCGCCGCGCTATAACCAGCAGGGCCGGAACCCAGAATAATCACGCGAGCATGACGATCAGCAGACATCAGCAACTCCTCCGGCAACGCCGGCAGCAATAAACCGGGACTTCCAGAAAACCCGGGGAAGGCCATACGTTCGGAAGCCCCATAAAGGGATGACGGGCAGCCTATGCCCGGCCACGACCAGGCGGAAATATGCTTTACCAATGCGGGGCATAGACGCGCGCTATGGCGAGCCAAACAATCGTGAGCGCACATTGCATGCGCTTTCCCCTGACCGGCAAAGCCGGTAAGGTCGGCGCGACTTCACTCCCACGGAAACACGCCCATGTCTGCCCCCGTACTCACTGGCCCGCAATACCTGAGCGAAGGCCTGAAACTGGTCTTAAGCCCTGGCTTGCGACTGTTCGTGTTATTGCCCCTGAGCATCAACCTGCTGCTGTTTAGCGCGCTGATCGGCGTCGCGGTGCAGCAGTTTGGCGGCTGGGTCGATACTTTTATGCCGAGCCTGCCAAGTTGGCTGAGCTTTCTCGAATATGTGCTGTGGCCGTTGTTTGTGGTGTTGGTGCTGCTGATGGTGTTTTTCACCTTCACCATGCTGGCCAATATCATCGCCGCACCGTTTAACGGTTTTCTCGCGGAGAAGGTCGAAGTGGTGGTGCGTGGTCAGGACCAATTCCCGCCATTTAGCTGGGCTGAACTGGCCGCGATGGTGCCGCGCACTCTGAGCCGCGAGATGCGCAAACTGGGCTATTTTCTGCCTCGCGCCATTGCCCTGCTGATCCTGACCTTTATTCCGGTGGTCAACCTGATCGCCGCACCGCTGTGGTTACTGTTTGGCGTATGGATGATGGCCATCCAATACATCGACTACCCGGCGGACAACAACAAGATGAGCTGGCCAGACATGCTCGCCTGGCTGCGGGAGAAACGCTGGCAGAGCCTGGGTTTTGGCGGCATCACCTACGCCGCCTTGCTGGTGCCGGGGCTGAATATCCTGATGATGCCGGCAGCGGTGGCCGGGGCGACGGTGTTCTGGGTGCGTGAGCGCGGCTAACCCGCCCTCACCTAACGACGCGTTTTAGAGCCGCACCTCCAAGCGCTTAGTCAGGCGCACGCCCTGCGCACTGACCTCGGCGCCATAGGCCAGCACCTCAACACCCGCGCTGACCGCCTCGCGCAGGGCGGCGGCGTAGGCCGGGTCGATTTCCTCGGCGGGGCGCACGGCCTCTATATCCGTCAAGTTGACGCAATACAGCTGCACCGCGCGAATGCCCTCATGGGCCAGCACAGCCAGTTCGCGCAGGTGCTTGCTGCCGCGCTCGGTGCGTGCATCGGGAAAGGCGGCAACGCGGCTGTCGGCGAAGCCCAGGGTCACGCTCTTCACTTCGACAAACGCCGGCCCCTTTGGATAATCCAGGCGAAAGTCGATACGGCTGCGCTCCTGGCCATACGGCACTTCGCGCTTGAGCTGGGTAAAGCCGTTTAACTCGGCAATAACCCCGGCGCGCAGCGCTTCTTCCACCAACGCATTGGCGCGCCCGGTGTTGATCACGGCGAGGCGACCGTGCGGCGTTTCGCCAATTTCCCAGGTGCCCGGCAACTTGCGTTTGGGGTCGTTGCTGCGGCTGAACCAGATGCGCGCGCCTTCGCTCATACAGTTGAGCATCGAGCCGGTATTGGCACAGTGGATGGTCAGCAGCTCGCCGCTGGCGGTCTCGATATCGGCGAGAAAACGCTTATAGCGGCGCAGCAGCCGTCCCTCTTGCAGCGGCGGCTCAAACTGCATGGGGTTTCCAGCTATTCAGGCCACGCTTGATTCGGTCAACCGCCTGCTGCAGGCGCGGCAAGTCCTGGGTGTAGGCAAAACGCACATGCTGCGCAGCCTGGTAGCGACCAAAATCCAGGCCAGGGGTAAAGGCCACATGCTCGGTTTCCAGGAAGTGCTGGCAGAAAGCAAAGGCATCGCCGCCGAACGCGCTGATGTCTGCATATAAATAGAAGGCACCCTCTGGCTCCACGGCGATTTTGAAACCCAGCTCACGCAGCGCCGGCAGGAGGAAGTCGCGGCGGCGCTGAAATTCGTGGCGACGCTGTTCGAGTATTTCCAGCGTCTGCGGCTGGAAGCACGCCAATGCGGCGTGCTGGGCCATGCTTGGGGCGCTGATATACAGGTTCTGCGCCAGCTTCTCCAGCTCCGGCACGGCAGCCGGTGGCGCCACCAGCCAGCCAAGGCGCCAGCCGGTCATGCCGAAGTACTTGGAGAAGCTATTAAGTACAAAGGCTTCGTCGTCCACCTCCAGCACGCTGGCCGCCTCCACGCCGTAGGTCAGGCCGTGATAGATCTCGTCCACCACCAAATGCCCGCCACGGGCTTTTAGCGCTTGGGACAAGCCGCCCAGCTCATCACGGCTGAGCAAGGTGCCAGTGGGGTTGGCCGGCGAGGCAACCAAGGCGCCGACACTGCCCTGATCCCAGTAACGCTCAATCAAGTCAGGAGTCAGCTGATAACGCACCTCAGGACCTACCGGCACCAGCTGCGCGGCGCCTTCGACCAAACGCAAAAAGTGCCGATTGCAGGGGTAGCCTGGGTCGGCCAACAGCCAGTGTTTACCGGGGTCGACCAGTAAACTGGTGGCCAAGAGCAAGGCGCCCGAGCCGCCCGGCGTGATCAGAATGCGTTCGGGGTCGATGCTTAGGCGATAACGCTCGGCGTAGAAGCCGGAAATCGCCTCGCGCAGGGCCGGCAAACCACGCGCCGCGGTGTAACGGGTATGCCCATTGGCCAGCGCGGCCTGGCCGGCGGCGACAATCGGCGCGGCCGTGGTGAAGTCCGGCTCGCCGATTTCCAGGTGAATCACATCATGGCCGTCAGCCTGCAGCTGATTGGCCCGGGCCAGCAGCGCCATCACATGAAAAGGTTCTATGGCGCGGCTGCGCGCACTGTAGGACTGGGCCATTGGGCTGCCTTGATCTGAAATAAGACGCGGATTCTAAAGCATACCCGACACAGCTTCGACAACCGGGAGTAGCGCAGGCTGAGTTGTTCTGGTAAGTTCGCCCGCTTGCAGCCGCAGGGCCAGTTCTACTCGACGTAGAATCGGCAAGGGACACCGTCCTGCGCAGTGGATCAGAAGAGTGAGAGGCGGTCATCCATGCCCACCAAAGCAAAAGCAAAAAGCAGCCAACTGACTCGTGGTTTTGAGCCTTATAAAGAAACGAAAGGCGAAGAATATATGGGCGAGCCAATGCGCGCCCACTTCACCGGCATCCTCAATAAGTGGAAGCTGGAATTGATGCAGGAAGTTGATCGTACTGTGCACCACATGCAGGACGAAGCAGCCAACTTCCCCGATCCAGCGGATCGTGCCAGCCAGGAGGAAGAATTCAGCCTGGAACTGCGCGCCCGTGATCGCGAGCGCAAGCTGATCAAGAAGATCGACGAAACCCTGCAATTGATTGAAGACAACGACTACGGCTGGTGCGATTCCTGCGGCGTAGAAATCGGCATCCGCCGACTCGAAGCCCGTCCCACCGCCACCCTGTGCATTGATTGCAAGACGCTGGCGGAAATCAAAGAAAAACAGGTCGGTTCCTGATCTGACCCAGAGGGTGCTTCGGCACCCTCTGTTGTTTCTGCCTTTCTGTGACACCTGCGCATGAACACACCTGCCTACATCGGGCGTTTCGCCCCCACCCCCAGCGGTTACCTGCACTTCGGCTCTCTGGTCGCCGCCCTGGCGTCCTACCTCGACGCGCGCGCGGTAAACGGCCGCTGGCTGCTGCGCATGGAAGACCTCGACCCGCCCCGTGAAGTGGCCGGCGCCCAAGCGGCGATTTTGAAAGCGCTGGCAAGCTACGGCTTCGAGTGGGATGGCGAACTGGTACGTCAGAGTGAACGCCATGAGCAATACGCCACCCTGGTCGATCGCCTGCTCAGCCAGGGCCTGGCCTACGCCTGCACCTGCTCGCGCAAGCAGCTGGAAGGCAGCCACGGCATCTACCCCGGCACCTGCCGCAATGCTGGCCACGGCTTTACGGATGCGGCGATCCGCCTGCGCGTACCGGAGCTGACCTACCACTTTATTGATCGGGTGCAGGGCGATTACCGGCAGCACCTGGGCCGTGAGGTCGGCGATTTTGTGATTCGTCGCCGCGATGGGCTGTTTGCCTACCAGTTAGCCGTGGTGCTGGATGACGCCTGGCAAGGCGTAACCGATATCGTCCGTGGCGCCGACCTGCTCGACTCCACCCCGCGCCAACTGTACCTGCAAGAGCTGCTGGGTTTCTCGCAACCGCGCTACCTGCATGTGCCGCTGATTATCCAGCCCGATGGTCACAAGCTGGGTAAATCCTACCGCTCACCTCCGCTGCCGGCCGACCAGGCCACCCCACTGCTGATCCGCGCCCTGCGCGCCCTCGGCCAAACATTGCCGGACGGCGCCAACTACGGCCACCCCGCAGAGCTGTTGCGCTGGGCCAGCCAGCATTGGGATGCCACGCGTATTCCGCGTCGCTTGACGATGGCTGAAGCGCAGCTGCGCTGAGCGCGTGGATTCAGCCCTCGGCAGCAGGCTCAGCCAATAGCTCAGCCAACTCCGCGCAACCACCCTGCACTGCCGCCAGCGCCTGTGCGCACAAGGCGCGGTAGCGCTGCAACACCTGCTCACCCATCTCGGTCAACTGCGTGCCACCACCGTGCTTGCCGCCCGCCAGGGTGCTGACCAGCGGCTGGCGGAAGCTGCGGTTCATGGTCTCCACCAGCAGCCAGGCACGCCGATAGGACATGCCCAAGGCACGGGCCGCCGCGCTGATCGAGCCATGCAAAGCAATCGCCTCCAACAGCTCTGCCTTGCCAGGGCCGAGCGCGATGTCAGCGCCGTTATGCAGGCGGATTTTCAGATCGAGGCGATACATAGGCACACCCTAAAATTTATGGCGTGACCAACGCGGCATCGACGATCTGCTGCGCCTCGCTGAAGATGCGTTGCAGGTGCGCTGCATCACGGAAGCTCTCGGCGTAGATTTTGTAGATATCCTCAGTGCCCGACGGCCGCGCGGCAAACCAGCCACCCTCACTGACCACCTTGATCCCGCCAATCGCCGCGCCATTACCCGGCGCCTTGTCGAGCACCTGGGTAATCGCATCGCCGGCCAGTTCACAGCTGCTGATTTGCGCAGGCGAGAGTTTGCCCAGAGCCTTCTTCTGCGCGGGAGTTGCAGGCGCATCGACACGGTCAGCATGGATCGCGCCGAACTCATCACTCAGCCCCTGATACAGCTCACCAGGGTCACGCCCGCTCACAGCGGTCATTTCTGCGGAAAGCAGCGCCAGGGCGATGCCGTCCTTGTCGGTGGTCCAGACTCGGCCATCGCGGCGCAGGAAGGTCGCGCCGGCGCTTTCTTCACCACCAAAGCCCAGCGAGCCATCGAACAGGCCGCTGGCAAACCATTTAAAGCCCACCGGCACTTCCTGCAATGGGCGACCCAGGCGTGCCGCTACACGGTCGATCATTGCGCTGCTGACCAGGGTTTTGCCGACAGCCGCCGAGGCGCTCCACTGCGGGCGGTGCTGGAACAGGTAATCGATCGCCACACTGAGAAAGTGGTTAGCCGGCAACAGGCCGACGCTCGGCGCCACAATGCCGTGACGGTCGTAATCGGTGTCGCAGGCAAAGGCGATGTCGTAGCCATTTTTCAGGCCAATCAGACGCTGCATCGCATGGCTGGACGATGGGTCCATGCGAATCTGCCCGTCCCAATCCAGGCTCATAAAGGCGAACTGTGGGTCGATGGTCTGACTGACCACATCCAGATTGATGCCGTACTGCTCGGCAATCCGCCCCCAGTAATGCACGCCCGCACCGCCCAGCGGATCGACACCCAAACGTAAACCGGCGGCGCGAATCGGCGCGAAATCGATGACAGTGCCCAGGTCGCTCACATAACTGCCAAGGTAGTCGTACTCATGCACGCAAGCGGCCTGGCGCGCCTGCGCCAGCGGCATGCGCTTAACCTCACGCAAGCCGCCTTCAAGCAAGGCATTGGCGCGGTTCTGCACCCAGGTGGTGATGTCGCTGTCGGCGGGGCCGCCGTTAGTCGGGTTGTATTTGAAGCCGCCGCTGTCTGGCGGGTTGTGCGAGGGGGTGATGACGATGCCATCGGCCAAACCGTTGCTGCGGCCCTGGTTGTGCACCAGAATCGCTTGGGAGATAGCCGGAGTTGGGGTGAACTCGCCGCCAGCGGAAATCATCGTCTGTACGCCATTGGCCGCCAGCACTTCAATCGCACTGTCTAGCGCCGGCTGCGACAACGCATGGGTATCGGCGCCGATAAACAGCGGGCCGCTGATGCCCTGGGCCGCCCGGTAATCACAGATCGCCTGGCTGATCGCCAGCACATGCGCCTCATTGAAGCTGTGTGCCAGGGAGCTGCCGCGATGCCCGGAGGTGCCGAACGCGACCCGCTGGCTCGCCACAGAGGCGTCCGGCTGCAGGTCGTAATAAGCAGCCAGTAGCGCGGCAATATCAGTCAGTCGCTCAACGGGGGCCTGCTGCCCGGCCAATGGGTGGATACGCGCGCTCACAGAGGGTTCCTTGTGTTGTGGGTTCAGCCAAAGCACGCAAGCTTAACAGGCTGCCAAGGGCAAACGCAGCGCCCGGGTTTCAGGCTATGCTTGCCAACCTTTTTACCGCCCGAGGAATATCCGCATGAAAGCCCAGCTCGAAGAACTGATCAGTAAAATAAGCTCGGGCTGCATGTTGCCGGAAGAAATCAGCAAGATCGCCGACGAAGCGGCCCAGGCCTACGCCGACCCGCAGGCATTCCTCGCCGCCAACCCGGATATCAACTACGACGACAGCTTCCCGATTCCGCTGGGCGAATGGGTGGTCATCGGCAGCCTGCCGGAAACCGTGCTGTTCCAGGCAGATAGTTATGAGGCGCTGTTCCAGCAAATCGTCGAGTCGTTCGGCCCGCAGGTGAGCTTTGTGCTCAAGCCCAAGCAACTGGCGAAAGTAGAGCCGCTGAAAGCGCTGAATCGCATTCAAGTACAACTCGCAAGCCTGTCGCCGGAAACTCAGGGTTATGTGCTAGTGGATCTCAGCGAGCCGCTGGATGAAGCCCTGCAAGCCGTGCTGGTGTACAGCAGCGACCTGGCGCGGGTGATGGAGCTGGCCGTGGAAGTCGGCATCTACGCCGCCCCGGCTTACGAGGCCCTGAAAGCCGCACAGAACCAGGAATAAGCGGGCTCGCCGGCAACCCACTCAGCGCTGCTGGCGGCGTAACTCGGCAAGTTTGTCGGCTATTTCATCAAGCTCAGCGTGCTGCCCACGCGGTAACTGGCGCAGCACCGCCTGACTCAAACGCATTTGCTTGATAAACCGCCGGCAGTTCACGCACATGGCCAAGTGCATGCGCATCGACCAGCGCTGACGGACGCCCAACTGGCCATCGATATAGTCGCTGGAATGGGCCACCAAGCCCTTGCAGCTCAACATTGCCCAGTCTCCTCAAAATGCTCCAAGGTGGCGAAGACCTTGAGTCGCGCGCGGTGCAGCAGCACCCGCACATTGGAGAGCGAGACCTGCAAAAGATTACAGATATCCTCCAATTCCATACCTTCGCGCTCACGCAGCTGCAGCACGCTGCTTTGCAGCTCGGACAGGCTGGCGAGGGTTTTCTCCAGGCATTCACGCAGCTCATCTTCGCTCAGCAGCGCCTCTGGAGAGTCGTGATGCCAGGCATGCGGCGCCAACAGCCAGTGGCCATCTGCGCGGAAGCGTTCATCGCCAACGCTGCCGTGCGGCGAGGGAATATCGTCGAGCAATACTTCGCGGCGGTTACCTTTCAGACGGGTTTTCGCCGTGTTGGCGGTGATGGTCAGCAGCCAGGTTTTCAGGCTCGAACGTGCCTGAAAACCATCAAGGCTGCGCACCACGGCTAACCAGGCGTCCTGCACCACTTCATCGGCATTGCGGCTGCCGACAATCGCAAAGGCCACCGCGCGCATCGCCCCCTGGTACGTTGCAACCAGCTCGCGATAAGCCTTCTGCTCGCCTGCACGCAGGCGGGGCAGTAGGTCAGCGTCATTTACCGGCATCGTCACAATCGCCTCAAGGCCAGCGCGGACGCTGAGCAGCCGCGCCTGCTTGCAACGCAGCATCGCCAAGCGCAGCAGGCATTAAAGTGATGCTCAGCGCTTACGCAGGATCACGCTACCAATCGAATAGCCCGCACCAAACGAGCTGAGTACACCCAGCGCACCGCTCGGTAGGTCTTCCTGGTGTTTGTGCAGGGCGATTACCGAGCCAGCCGAACTGGTGTTGGCGTAGGTATCGAGAATCACCGGCGCCTCACCAGGCTCAGCGTCACGGCCGAGCAGCTTGCGCGCGATCAGCAGGTTCATATTGAGGTTGGCCTGGTGTAGCCAGAAACGCTTCACATCGCCCACATTCAGCTTGTTCTCGGCCAGGTGCGCGGCAATCAGCTCGGCAACCATCGGGCAGACATCCTTGAACACCTTGCGGCCTTCCTGGACGAACAGCTTGTCGCGCGCGCCAACGCCCTCTTCCGCACAGCGGTTGAGGAAGCCGAAGTTGTTGCGGATATTGTTGCTGAACTGGGTGATCAGCTTGGTGCCGACGATATCGAACTGGTAGTTCGAGGTGGCTTGATCAGCACGCTCGATGATTACCGCAGTAGCGGCGTCACCGAAAATAAAGTGACTGTCGCGGTCGCGGAAGTTCAGGTGGCCGGTGCAGATTTCCGGGTTGACCATCAAAATCGCGCGGGCCTGGCCCAGTTGCACGCTGTTAGCGGCCGCCTGGATGCCGAAGGTGGCCGAGGAGCACGCCACGTTCATGTCGTAACCAAAGCCCTGGATGCCCAGCGCGGCCTGCACCTCAATCGCTACGGCTGGATAAGCGCGTTGCAGGTTGGAACACGCGACGATCACCCCGTCGATATCGGCGGCGGTCTTGCCGGCACGGGCCATGGCATCTTTGGCGGCACCTACGGCCATTTCGCAAAGAATGCCCCACTCGTTATTGCTGCGCTCAGGGAGGCGCGGCGCCATGCGCTCAGGGTCAAGAATCCCAGCTTTATCCATGACAAAGCGACTCTTGATACCGGAGGCTTTCTCGATGAAACCGCTGCTCGACTCACTCAGCGCTTCAACCTCACCGCTGGCGATAGCCGCCGCATTGTCGGCATTGAACTGCTGCACATAGGCATTGAACGACTCAACCAACTCATCGTTGGAAATACTGTTTGCCGGGGTATAGAGGCCGGTACCGCTGATCACGACGTTATGCACAGTCATTCCTCATGTTCTTCGCCGCAGGCAGCGGCCAGTTATCCAATAGGCCCAAGGCGCACGCCACGGGCAAAAAACGGCTGACAGGCACAGCAAACTCAGTCCATGAAACGGCCTGTTACTTGTGACGGAGTTTGCCACAGCCGTGGGCCTTTCGTCCGCTCAGTACGTCAGGGTAAATGCGACATCCTGCCGGCTATTGAGGCAAAGAGGCGCACAACGTAGCGCAAGACACATCCCAACAGCGCCCCCAGTCGCTTGACTAGTGGGTCACGACATGAAAGAACAGGGCCTCGCAGGTGCTGTCCTGCCCCCTCCTGCCCTGGACACAGTTTTATGGCCCTACATACCTGGCTTTTATTTGTGACTGCAGTATTTGGCCTGGCGCTGACTCCAGGGCCAAACGGCCTGCTCGCGCTCAGCCATGGAGCCTTATATGGCCACCGCAAAACCCTGTTTACCGTCAGCGGTGGAGTGCTCGGTTTTACCCTGTTGATGGCTTTGTCGATGCTCGGCATCGGCACCTTGCTGCAGGCCTCGGCGCAGGCGCTGAGCATTTTCAAATGGCTGGGCGGTGCTTATTTGATCTGGCTCGGCATACAGCTCTGGCGCGCGCCGCCGCTGCATCTGGCCATGGCGGATAAAGCCACCAATAGCAGCGGCTTCAAGCTGTTTCGCCAGGGGCTGTTGTCCGCGCTGTCCAACCCCAAGGTGATCCTGTTTTTTGGCGCTTTTTTGCCGCAGTTTCTCGACCCGCGTGCGGACCTCTGGCCGCAGTTCGCCATCATGGCCATGACCTTTGCCGTGGTCGAAGGCAGCGTCGAGTACCTGCTGGCGCGCATGGCCCATCGCGTTCGGCCGTGGCTACAACGCAGTGGCAAAGGCTTTAATCGCTGCTGCGGAGGCCTTTTTGCCCTCATGGGGGCGGCACTCCCCATGACCCGCTGAGCCACTCACTTCGACCAGAAGGATCTGTGCTGGTGTTTAAATTGCTGCTGACACTGCTATTGCCCACGCTGAGTGCCGTGACATCGGCCAGTGAACGCGCAATACGGTTCTCTATCATCGACAGCTGGGGCATGCCGATGGTGCGCATTGAGCAGGGCCAGGCCGTCGAAGGCTTTCTGGTTGACCTGCAACAGCGCATGGCAGCCAAGATCGGACGCAAGGCCGACATGCTGGTGATGCCGAGCCTACGTATAGGGTATGCAATGGCCAGCGGCGAGATTGATGTGCGCTGCTATGTCAGCCCGAACTGGATCAACGACAGTCACTATCGTTTTATCTGGAGCCTGCCCTTTATGACTCAGCGCGACCTGTTGCTGGGTAACCGCGCCGAACAACTGCAACCCGAAGCGCTGCACGGTGAGCGTTTGGGCACTGTCCTTGGTTTCACCTATCCGCGCCTGGACCCGCTGTTCAACAGTGGGCAGATCCAACGTGAAGACTCCCGCACCCAGGATCAGGTGCTGCACAAACTGAGCGCCGGACGCTACCGCTACGCCATCAGCAATGAGCTGTCGCTAAGCTGGTTCAACCGTCATCAACCGCCAGGGCAAAAACTCTACGCGCTCAGCGAAGTCGCCGCCGACCCGGTTTCCTGCATGGTTCGCGACGCACCTGACGTGCCCACCATGGCCTTGCTACGTGCCATGGTGCAGATGAAACAGGAGGGGGAATTCGATGCGCTGCTTGCCCGCTATCGCTGAGTGATGCAGCAAGAGCAACGGGGCGTACGCTAACAACAAGGCGACTGAAATGGCCGATGCTCACAGGCACCGGCCATTCAGAGAGGGGACTGATCGAGGTTTACTCGGTTACCGGCAAGATATCGAAGCCCTTGCGATTATCGCTGACGATGCGGAAATCCTGTTGCGAGCCAGGTTGCACCTTCACCGCCAGTTCGCGGCGCAGGCGGCCCTTGCCGCACAGGGTGTCGTCCATCTCGTCGATGCCAATGCTCAGCACCCGCGTACCGCTTGGTACCTGGAAGCGCACTTGCTCACCTACGCCGATGCGCGCCGCCACCGTGCGGTCCACCAGCACCGCAACATAGCAACCACTGCCCATGCCGCCAAAATCACGGTTGACCCGCAACTCCCCACCCTGCCCCAGCGGCGTTTGATAGCCGAGCAAACGCTCTGCGGGCACAGGCTTGATATCTTCCGGCGCGGGCTTCCAGGACGAACAGCCGGCCAACAGCAACAGCGGTAAAACGGCACAAATCAATCGCATGGGAGCCCTCCATGGGCGCGGGGAAGAAACACCGCCAGCAACAGCTGGCGGTTTGAGTATTGCCGCAGGCACAGTCGACCTCAAGTCATACAGGCGCACATCGCCGCATCAGCTGGCGAGCCGCTTGAGCAACCGCGCCTGCAAGGCTGCCAACGCTTCTGGCTCGGCCTTACCGGCAGCGTGCATAGCCAGCGCCTCACCCTCGTAGCGCGGCACGATGTGCACATGAATGTGAAACACCGTTTGCCCCGCCGGCGCGCCATTGAACTGCGCCACTTGCACCCCAGCGGGCTCCAGCTCGCTCACCAGCACGCTGGTGAGTTGCTGCACCACTGCCATAACCTTGCTCAAGCTGGCGGCATCGATATCCAGAATATTGCGCGCCGCCGAGCGCTTAGGGATGACCAGCGTATGCCCGTAGGACTGCGGAAACACATCGAGAAAGGCCAGCACATCTTCGTCTTCATACAGCTTGTAGCACGGGGCTTCGCCACGGATGATCTGAGCAAAGATGTTCTGGCTGTCGTATTCGCCGTGCAGGCTCATCATGTTCTCCATTACGCAGGGTTGAAATAACCCCAACCATACCGACTTCTGCGCACAGAGAAAAACCAGCTACCTGACCAAATAGCCAATCACCGCTATCCTGCGCCTTTGAACCGCCAATACGGAGCGCCCATGTCAGCCCTGTCTACCTACCCGATCACGCAGAAATGGCCCGCCCAGCATCCCGAGCGCTTACAGCTTTATTCGCTGCCCACGCCCAATGGGGTCAAGGCCTCAATCATGCTGGAAGAGATTGGCCTGCCCTATGAAGCGCACCTGGTCAGCTTTGACAGCGATGACCAGCTCAGCAGCGAATTCCTCTCGCTCAACCCCAACAACAAAATCCCCGCCATCCTCGACCCCAACGGTCCAGGCGGCCAACCACTGGCGCTGTTCGAGTCAGGGGCCATCCTGATCTACCTGGCGGAAAAAACCGGCCAGCTGCTGGCCCAAGACCCCGCCACGCGTTATGAAACCCTGCAATGGCTGATGTGGCAGATGGGCGGCATCGGCCCGATGTTTGGTCAGTTGGGCTTCTTCCATAAATTCGCCGGCAAGGATTACCCGGACAAACGCCCGCGCGACCGTTATGTCGCCGAATCCCAGCGCTTGCTCGGCGTGCTCGATAAACGCCTGCAAGGTCGCGCCTGGATCATGGGGGATGATTACAGCATCGCCGATATCGCCACCTTCCCCTGGGTACGTAACCTGGTGGGGTTCTACGAGGCGGGCGAGCTGGTGGAGTTCGAGCGGTTCAGCAATGTGCAGCGGGTGCTGCACGCATTCGTCGAGCGCCCGGCGGTGGTTAAAGGGCTGGCAACACCCGCTCGCGACTGACTTACGGCACCCGCCCCCATACAGAGCTACGAGAGTTTCTATGAATAATCACCTTCAACAGCCAGCGGTGACAGCATGATTGAGGTAACCGAAGTTTCCATTGCCGAGCTACGCGCCGCACTCGAAACCGGCCAGACCACGGCGGTCGAATTGGTGCAGGCCTATCTTGCGCGCATCGCCGCCTACGACGGCGCCGACACACCGACCCAGCTCAACGCAGTGGTGGTGCACAACCCCGAAGCGCTGCAGGAAGCCCAAGCCTCGGACGCACGCCGCGCCCGTGGTGAGTGCCTAGGCCCACTCGACGGCATCCCGTACACGGCCAAAGACAGCTACCTGGTCAAAGGCCTCACCGCCGCCTCCGGCAGCCCCGCCTTCAAGGATTTGGTCGCCTATCGCGATGCCTTCACCATCGAACGCCTGCGCGGCGCCGGGGCCATTTGCCTGGGCAAAACCAATATGCCGCCCATGGCCAACGGCGGCATGCAGCGCGGCGTCTATGGCCGTGCCGAAAGCCCGTATAACGCCGACTACCTCACCGCACCCTTCGCCTCCGGCTCGTCTAACGGTGCTGGCACCGCCACCGCCGCCAGTTTTGCCGCCTTCGGCCTGGCCGAAGAAACCTGGTCGAGCGGCCGTGGCCCGGCGTCCAACAATGGATTGTGCGCCTACACGCCCTCGCGCGGGGTCATCTCGGTGCGCGGTAACTGGCCACTGACGCCGACCATGGACGTAGTCGTTCCGTTCGCCCGCACCATGGCCGACCTACTCGAAGTGCTCGACGTCATAGTCGCCGATGATAGCGATACGCGCGGCGACCTCTGGCGCCTGCAACCCTGGGTATCGATTCCGTCGGCATCCTCGGTGCGCCCAGCAAGCTATGTGCAACTGGCCGCCAAGGCCGATGCCTTGGCCGGTAAACGCTTCGGCGTGCCGCGCATGTTTATCAATAAAGATAAAGAAGCCGGCACCAGCGACAACCCCGGCATCGGTGGGCCGACGGGCCAACGCATCCACACCCGCCCAACGGTGATTGCCCTGTGGGAGCAAGCACGCCAGGCCCTGGAAGCGGCCGGGGCGCAAGTCATCGAGGTGGACTTCCCGCTGGTGTCCAACTGTGAAGGCGATCGCCCCGGCGCGCCGACCGTTTACAACCGCGGCATCGTCACCCCGGAATTCCTCCATGATGAACTGTGGGAACTCTCGGGCTGGGCCTTCGACGACTTCCTGCGCGCCAACGGCGACCCCAAGCTCAATCGCCTGGCGGATGTCGATGGCCCGCAGATCTTCCCCCACGACCCCGGCACCCTGCCCAACCGCGAAGGCGACCTGGCCGCCGGCATGGATGAATACGTGCGCATGGCCGAACGTGGCATCACCCCGTGGAACGAAATCAGCACCCTGCCCGACGGCCTGCGCGGCCTGGAAAAAACCCGCAAGCTCGACCTGGAGGACTGGATGGCGCAACTCGGCCTCGACGCCGTGCTGTTCCCCACCGTGGCCGACGTCGGCCCGGCGGACGCCGATGTAAACCCCGCGTCTGCCGACATCGCCTGGAGCAATGGCGTCTGGGTCGCCAACGGCAACCTGGCGATCCGCCACTTGGGCGTGCCCACCGTCACCGTGCCGATGGGCGTGATGGCCGATATCGGCATGCCCGTCGGCCTGACCTTCGCCGGCCGCGCCTACGACGACTCGGCCCTGCTGCGCTTTGCGTGTGCATTCGAGTCAACCGGCTCGAAACGCCTGGTACCGCCGCGTACCCCGCCACTAACGCGCGGCTGAAACAAAAACGGGACTGACACATAAAGCGCCAGTCCCGTTTTTATATCCAAGCAGCTCGCCGCCAAACCTGCTTTTGCCCCTGCTCGCTGCATAAGGCCTGGGGGCGAAGGCTGCTCTGTCAATGACGCTCGCTCTGGCGCTCAGGCTGCCGGTTTAGCGGAATACAAATAGCTCATTGTGCAGATTACTCAGCGGAATCTGGTTGGCACGCATCAGGTCACTCACTTTGGCCAACAACTCTTTGGGGCCACAGAAGCTGACATGCACCTTATCTGGCGCACCTCTCGCGACTGCCTGGCGCAGAGTGTCTGCCAACGTTTCAAGACCGCCGGAGTTACCAACGCACTGCACACCGCGTTGCGCGCTCATAGTTTGCAGCGTCTCAAACGGCGGGAAGGCACGCGAGGGATTGAAGCAATAAACCAAGGTGACTTTGTCGAAATCCTTAGCATTCGGGTCTTGCAGCCAGGAGATAAAGGGCGAAATACCAACACCGGCGCCCACCCATATCTCCTGTTCAGCCTGAGCAGGCCGCTTAAAGCGTCCATAAGGGGCGTATATATCGGCGTGCATGCCCACTTCGGCGCACTCACACAGTTTTTTCGTGTAATCCCCCAGCCCCCTGATCACGAACTCAATTTTCCCGTTCGCTGCATTGGCGCTGGCTATTGTGAAAGGGTGCGGCTCACGCAGGCCTTTTTGCTGCATGGAGAGGAAAGCAAACTGACCCGCTTTGAAGTCAAAGCGCTTGTTAACCGGCTCCAGCGTCAAGTGCAGGGCGCCCTTGTCTCGGGAGACAGCCACCACCCGATACTCGCCTGCGCGCGCAACAAAGGGGTAAAGCACTAACTTGTAGAACGCCGCCACGACACCGGCCCCGCAGCACAGCACCAGCCAGATACCTGAAGGGCTGTCCAGGGTGATCGGCGATTTGAAGCTGAGCCAGTGCAAGATCACGATCAGAAACAGGGGCCCGGACAGCTTATGCCACAGCCGCCACTGGCTATAAGGGATGTTGCGGTTCAACGCGAGCAGCACAATAAGGCCCAGCGCGACGTAGCTCAATTGCCGCACAAGGCGCGTCCAGTACTTGGATAATTCCAAGATAGGGACACTGTTCCACTCGTCCAGATTTGCCTTGAAGACGAAATGATAGGAGGCAAAAATCAGCGCCCAAACGCCCAGCCATTTATGCGTTTCGTAAACCCGGTCCAAGCCACCAAACATGCTCTCGACAACTCTCCAGCGGCTGGCGAGCAGGCAAGAAACAGCCATGTAGACCAGCGCCGCAGTGCCGAGCAGCAGGCTCAACGTCGCCGAGGTAAACCAGGTACTGCTTGGTATTTCAAGCAGTAACGTCAGTGCAGTGATCAGCAAAAGACCCACAATGCAGTGCCACGTTTTCAACCTTAACTCTCCCTTTTTAATGCGCAGTCCGCCTACCGCTATAAACATCTAACTCGCGAACGGCTTGAGCAATTACCCAGTTAACTTGGTGATTTGGTAAGGCAAATGATCCAAGTCATCATGCTCTGGCTACGTTGGGCATAGCCCGTAACAGGCTAGTGGTGCATTGACGACGCGCGGGCTGTCCTCAGCACATCGGCGGGTTCAACAAATAGCACGCTTTACGCCGCCGCGCTTACGGCATGACATAGCGCTGCACAATCTGCTGATAACGACCATCCGCGACAAACGCACTCAAGACATCGGCATACGCCTGGACAAAGGCTGGATCGTTTGTGCGCTTGCTGAACGCCACTTCCGCAGCATCACTGGAGACCACAATGGCCGTGGGTTGTATCAGCGCGTCAAAACCCAGCTGATGAATCTCATAACGCCCGGTATTTTCATCGGCAATCAGGCCGTCAATTCGGCCTTTAGTGACCATTTGCCAGAGGCTGGCGCGATTGGTCGCAGTCGACACCCGCGCGGCAAATCCGGGGTCGCTCATTAACGTCAGGTAATCCGCGCCATAGGCCACGTTGGTCTGTGCCCCCAACCGGAAGGCGGTGTGCTGCAAGTCGAGCAACCGATTGCCCGGCCATTGACCCCATGTAGCAGTACGGGCAAATAAAATATTGCGCGAGGGCGGCAGAACCGTGCCAGAGAAGTAGGCATAGCGCTCACGCTCGGGCCTACGAAAAGCGCCATGGAGAATATCCACTCGGCCCAGCTCCAGCTCTTTAAGCGCCCGCGCCCAAGGCAGCTTGCGTAACTTGGTCTGACAGCCCAGGCGAGCCAGCACCGCGCGGTTAAGTTCAATGGTAATACCGACCACACCGCCGTCAGCCGTTTGCATGCTAAAGGGTGGATCATCGTCCCAACGCAGGGTTTTCTCACAGGCGGCCGTTGCCAGGCCGGGCAGACAGGCCATGAGCAAGAGAACAAACAGTAGGCGGTAATACGGGGCTGGCGAGCGGTTTAAGTCAACTGCTATCAAGATCGTCACTCATGCAGGGCTCGATAGGGTCAGCCGAGTCTAGCAGCCTTCTACCGAGCCCAAGTAAGCCCGCCGCTCACCCAGGTTGCTCAATCAGCCCTCGACGCTGCTCCATTGCTTGCTCAGGCGCTTGTCCGAAACCGGCAACTTGGTGCCCAGTTGCTGGGCAAACAGCGACACGCGGTACTCCTCCAGCAACCAGCGATACAGCACCAGCTGCGGGTCACGCTTGCCTTCCTGGCTGTGCTTGGCCAACCTCGCCTGGTACTGCTCCCAGTAGCTCGCCAGCTCGCCGCTCCAGACACGGTCGCGCTGCACCTGGCCGGCGATCTTGTCCAGGCGCTGCTCGATAGCTTTGAGGTAGCGCGGCACTTCCTTGAGCCACTGCGCCGGGGTTTCGCGGACAAAACCGGGGTACACCAGATTGCTCAGCTGCAGTTTTATATCGTTGAGCGCCATGGCCTGGGCCAGGTCGATTTTGCCTTTGAAGCGTTTCTGCAGGCCGTGCCAGAGTTTAAGGATCTCCAGGGTCAACTTGGCCAGGCGCTCAGCATGACTGGCCCAGTCGCCACGCTTGCGCTCGGCCAGCGCCGCCAGGCCAGCGCCATCACGCGGCAAGGGTTCGCTGCCTTCGAGGATGCAACTGTCGAGGCTGGCCAGCAGGATATCTTCGACCAGGGCATCGATGCGGCCCATGTCACGGTAGAGCAGCGCCAGCTCGGTCAAGCCCGGCAGCTTGCCACGCAGGAACTTCGCCTGCTCAGCCAGTTGCTGCAGCAACAAACGCTGCAGCGCACGGCGATGCTGGAACTCGGCTTCGGCCAGGGTGGGGAAGCGCCCTTCCTTGACCACGCCCGCCTCTTCCACCAGCGCTGGGTAAACCGTCATAGACAGGCCAGCGACCTGCTGCTGGGTCTTGGCGGCCACTTCACTGAAGGCTTTGGCCTCCACCGGCTGCTCGCTCTTGGCGGTTTTCGGCAAGGCCAGGCCGGCCTGCGTCGCCGCACTGAAGCGCGCCGTCAGCTCGGCCAGATCGCGGCCTTCGCCCAGAGGTTTGCCCTGATTGTCGACCACCTCGATATTCATCCGCAGATGACCTTCCAGCTGCGCCGCCGACTCGGCCCAGGCCTCTTCACTGACCCGCGTGCCGGTCATGCGCGTTAACTCACGACCCAAGGCTTCAGGCAGGCTGCCATCGGCAAAGCTGATTTTGCTCAGCGCCGCGCCGACAAAGTCCGGCACCGGTACAAAATTCTTGCGTAGCGCCTTGGGCAGGCCACGCACCAGGGCCATGCACTTGGCCTCCAGCAGGCCCGGCACAAGCCATTCCAGACGTTCCGGCGGCAATTGCGGCAGCAACGGCGCAGGGACGCGCAGGGTTACACCATCGCGCGGGTGATTGGGCTCGAAGTGGTAAGTCAGCGGCAGGATCAGCTCGCCCAGGCGCAAGGTATCCGGGTACTGCGCGGCGGTGATTTCCTTGGCGTCTCGGGCGAGCACATCTTCTTCACGCATGATCAGCAGTTGCGGATTCTTCGCGCTTTCGCTTTTGTACCAACTGTCGAAGGTCGCGGTCTGGTAGATGTTGGCCGGCAGACGCGCCTCGTAATAGGCGTAGAGCGTTTCCTCATCGGCGAGGATGTCACGACGGCGTGCCTTGGCTTCCAGCTCGTCGAGTTTTTCCAGCAGCTGGCGGTTGGCGGTCAGACACTTGGCGCGCGAGTTGATTTCACCGCCCACCAGCCCTTCGCGGATAAACAACTCGCGCGACACCACGGGGTCAATCGGGCCGAAATGCACCGCACGGCGCCCCACCACAATCAGGCCATAGAGGCTGATCTGTTCATAGGCCACGACCTGCCCGCGCTTCTTCTCCCAGTGCGGCTCCAGGTGATTTTTCTTGATCAGGTGCGTGGCCAGCGGCTCGATCCAATCCGGCTCGATTTTGGCCACCATGCGCGCAAACAGCTTGGTGGTTTCCACCAACTCACTGGCCATTAACCAACTGGGTTTCTTACGGCCAATCACCGAAGACGGATGCACCCAGAAGCGCCGCTGGCGGGCACCAAGGTAGTCACCATCTTCGGTTTTCTGGCCAATCTGGCTAAGCAGACCGGCGAGAATCGCTTTGTGCACGGCGGCGTAGCTTTTGCTGCGCTGGGCGGCCTGGTCTTTTTCGGCCAGTTCTTTTTCCTTTTGCACCGCCGAGAGCTGACGGTCTTTTGTAGGATGGTGTTGAGCAGAGCGATACCCATCATCTGGCCCGGCATGGGTATCGCTGCGCTCCACCCATCCTATGGAACCACCGCCCTTGGGCTTAGCTGACAACTGCAAATCACGGGTAATCAGCACCAACTGACGGTGGGAGTCGCGCCACTCACGCAGACGCAGATAGTTGAGGAAGTTCTTCCGGCACCAGCTGCGCAGCGCACTTGAGCCCAGCGCTTGGCGCTGTTCCTCGAAGCCCCGCCAGAGGTTGATCAGCGCAGCAAAGTCGGAATCGACATCCTTCCACTGAGCATGGGCCTGGTCGGCGGCCTGCTGGCGGTCGGACGGGCGCTCGCGCACATCCTGCACCGACAACGCACTGGCGATGATCAGAATCTCTTCAAGGCTGCCCTGCTTGGCCCCTTCCAGTACCATGCGGCCCAAGCGGGGGTCCACTGGCAAACGCGCCAATTGGCGACCCAGCGGCGTCAGCTGGCCCTCGCGATTAACAGCCGACAGTTCCTGCAACAGGTTGAAGCCGTCGCTGATGGCCTTACCATCCGGCGGCTCGATAAAGGGAAAGGCCTCGATCTCGCCGAGGCGCAGGTGCAGCATCTGCAGAATGACCGCCGCGAGGTTAGTACGCAGGATCTCCGGATCGGTAAAGGCCGGGCGACCGATGAAATCTTCCTCGCTGTACAAGCGAATACAGATACCCGGTTCAACCCGCCCGCAACGGCCCTTGCGCTGATTGGCACTGGCCTGGCTGATGGCCTCGATGGGCAAACGCTGCACCTTGGCGCGGTAGCTGTAACGGCTGATCCGCGCGGTGCCGCTGTCGATCACATAACGGATGCCCGGCACGGTCAGCGAGGTTTCCGCGACGTTGGTGGCCAGGACGATCTTGCGAGCGCCCATGGGCGCGAAAATCTTTTGCTGCTCGGCTGGGGTGAGGCGTGCATACAGCGGCAGTACTTCGGTCATACGCAGGTTGGCTTTGCGCAGCACCTCGGCGGCGTCGCGAATCTCGCGTTCACCGGGCAGGAACACCAGCACATCGCCAGGGCGTTTGCCTTCTGCCTTCTCAAACGCGCTGATTTCATCGAGGGTGGCGAGAATCGCCTGATCAACCGAGAGGTCTTCTTCAACCCGGTTGCCCTCCTCGTCCTGCTCGGCGGCCAGCGGTCGATACCAGGTGTCCACCGGGAAGGTGCGCCCGGATACCTCGACAATCGGCGCGCCGCCAAAGTGCTCAGAGAAACGCTGCAGGTCGATGGTCGCCGAGGTGATGATCAGCTTCAGGTCCGGCCGGCGCACCAGTAGGGTTTTCAGAAAGCCCAGCAGGAAGTCGATGTTCAGGCTGCGTTCGTGGGCCTCGTCGACGATGATGGTGTCGTACTTTTCCAGGTAGCGGTCGTGCTGGGTTTCCGCCAGCAGGATGCCATCGGTCATTAATTTGATCAGGCTGCGCTCGTTGCTCTGGTCCTCGAAGCGCACCTGATAACCGACCAGCTCGCCCAGCGGCGTGCCGATT
This sequence comes from Pseudomonas sp. MIL19, assembly GCF_028680365.1. Taxonomy (NCBI): domain Bacteria; kingdom Pseudomonadati; phylum Pseudomonadota; class Gammaproteobacteria; order Pseudomonadales; family Pseudomonadaceae; genus Pseudomonas; species Pseudomonas sp. MIL19. The sequence continues at coordinate 36,096 of NZ_JAPPVG010000022.1, forward strand.
TCTTCCGCCACCCGCGTGGCCACGCTGCGCGCCGCCAAACGTCGCGGCTGGGTGTGACCGATCAAGCCGTGCACACCACGGCCCAACTCCAGGCAGATTTTCGGCAGCTGCGTGGTCTTGCCCGAGCCGGTTTCACCGGCGATGACTACCACCTGATGTTTGCTGATCGCGGCCTTGATCTCATCGCGCTTGGCAGCAATCGGCAGCGCATCGTCGTAACGCATCGGCGGCACGCTCAGGCGACGCGCCTCGACCTTGGTGCGGGACGCCTCGAAGCGCTGCAGCCACTGCGCCAGCTTGGCCTCGTCCACCGGGCTCTGCTTACGCAACTCATGCAACTGGCGGCGCAGGCGATGACGATCGCCGAGCAGGGTCTGGTCGAGGTTTTTCAGCAGTTGGTCAACGGCGGGCGTGGCATCGGTCATCAGATAATCGCGGGGTGGAGGTCAAGGGGAAGAGGTCGGCGATTGTCGCATTTTTGGCCGCAAGAAAACGACCGAGGGTGTTGGGTCGATCCGCAGGTTGGGTTAGTCGCGTAGCGGCGTAACCCAACGCCAAGGCAGATGGCGGGCGCTGGTTAGTCGCGTTCAGACCAGAGCACGCCGCCGGTGGCCCAATCGCTTTTCTTCACTTCCTCGAAGATCACATCAACCGCACCGGCATCGCAGCCGAGCACGCGGGTCGAGGCTTCGGTCAGGGCTTTGGCGTATTCGCGCTTGGTTTCGTTGGAGCGACCTTCAAATATTTTGACCACGATGGTAGGCATCTAATAATCCTCAAAACAGGGGAAACAGGACTGCTTAGATCGGTCACGGCGATCCGTTTGGCGCAGTTGCGCGCGGGCATTATCTGACCGGCAGAACAGAAAAACAAAGGGCCGCTCAGAGCGGCCCTTTGCAGGTGCAGACAAAATCAGCCGTGACGGCGTCGACGCCACACCCACAGCGCCAGCACAGCCAGGGTGAGTAGCAACGGCACCAGGGCGATATTGAGGAACTTGAGCGTGCCGCCCAGGGTTTCAATATCGGCGTTGAGTTGGTAGCGCACGTTGCGCAGTTCCTTACGGATGGCCAACTTCTGCTGCACAAACTGCTGCACCGCTGCCTGCTGCTCGGGCGTGAGCTCCATGACTTTGCTCGGATCATCGCTCTGCTGCAGTTGCGCCAGCTTTTGCTCGGTATCCGCCAGCTGCGCCTGCAGAGCCTGTTCCTTCTCGCGGAACTTGACCTCGGCCTCACGCTGGATCGCGTCTACCACCTCGAACGGCCGAGTGAAGCGACCGCGCGAACGCACGCTGATAAGTGCTTCGGAGCCAGCCAGGTTGTCCAGGGCGTTGATCGCGAAACCGGCGTTGTCGGCCCACGGCTGGGGGATGCGCTGACCAAAGAAGTCCTGCACCTGCACCCACATGCGGTCGGTGAGCATGTCGGTGTCGGCCACGACAATCACGTTGATCGTGTCGGCCTGCTTGAGGCCATCCTTCTGCCCTTCGATGCCCTCAGGGAAGGCCGACTGCGCCGGACCACTGATGCGCGCGGCCAGGGTGTAGCGCTCGCCGGTCGGTTCAAGCTCGCGGATCAGCTCTTCCGGATTGCTGAGCATGCCGAAGCGCTTGGCATCGAACGGCATGGCGTACTGCGAGCTGCGGATCAGCGGAGTGAAGGTGGTTTTCGCGCCTTCCAGCGGCTCCAAAATGCCCGCTGTGGCCACCGTGATGGTTTCCAGCGAGGCGGTGCTGATGTCGTCCTTATCCAGGGCATTCTTTGGCAAACTCAGCCAAGCCGCATGGCGCACCGGCCGTTGGCCCTGCCCCATGCTCACGGACATGGCATAAGAGCCATCTCCGAGCACCTGATCCGGTACCATGCGCAAGCCCCAGGCTTTGAACAGCTCAGGCAGATCAGAGGCCTTGTCGACCACCATCTCACCCGGCATCTCGGCCTGAGTATCGGCCTCGCTGAACGGGTCCACAAAGGTCAGCAGTTTGCCGCCGCGCAGGACGAACTGGTCGATGGCGTAGAGGGTTTGCTCAGGCAGCTGCTTGGGATGGATCAGCAGCAGCACCGAGACCTTCTCAGGAATCAGGTCGACGTCACGCTTAAGGCTTTCGATCTGGAACAGCTGACGGATTTCCTCGATCAGCATCCAGGCTGGCATCGGCTGACGCGCGGCCATGTCGAAACCGCCGTTGACCTGCAACCCGGAGAGCACGCCGACCACCGGCCGCTCAGGCTTGGCCAGGCTTTGCACCAGGCGGCTGAGTTCGTATTCAAGGAACTCTTCCTGATCCAGGGCGAAGAACGGGATCACCTGGGTCTGGCCTTCGGCATTTTTGCCGGCCAGACCGAAGTAGATCGAATCTCCGCCCTGTTGCAGCGGAATGCCCTGCAGGCCGAATTCAGCGGCTTTGTCTTCGTCCTCAGAGAACGGTGCAGGGTCAATGATCTTCAGTTTCAGCTTGTCACCGGCCTCACGCTGGTAGGCCTTGAGCATTTCTTCCACGCGCTTGGCGTAGGTGCGCAGGGCCGGCAGGTCCTTGGTAGCGGTGTCGGAGTAGAAAAAGTTCAGCTCCACCGGCTCGTCCAGCTCGGCGAGAATCTGCTCGGTGCCGCTAGAGAGGGTGTAGAGCTTCTGCTCGGTCAGATCCAGACGCACGCCACTGAGGCTAACGCTGGAGAACAGGTTGAAGGCGATAAACGCCAGGGCTATGAGTGCGAGCCCGGCGCTAGAAACCATCAGCTTTTTCATGGGCGGCCTCAGTCAGCTTTCTTCAAGTCGATTACCACCGCAGTCGCCGCCAACCAGGCCGCGATCAGGGTGAGGAAATACAGCAGGTCGCGAATATCAATCACGCCCTTGCTGATCGCATCGAAACGGGTCAGGAAGCTCAGCGAAGCCACGGCGTCGATCAGCCATTGCGGTGCCCAGGCGCTAAAGCCGTCGAGCACCATCGGGAAGCCGCTGACGATAAACAGAAAGCACACGCTGACCGCCAGAATGAAGGCAATCACCTGATTCTTGGCCAGCGCCGACATGCACGAGCCAATCGCCAGATAAGCCCCGGCCAGCAACCAGCTACCGATGTAGCCGGTGATGATCGCGCCGTTATCCGGCTCACCCAGGTAGTTGACGGTGATGATCATCGGGAAGGTCAGCAGCAGCGCCAAACCGGCGAACACCCAGGCTGCGAGGAACTTGCCCGTGACCGCGTCGAAACGGGTAATCGGCAGGGTCATCAGCAACTCGATGGTGCCGCTCTTGCGCTCCTCGGCCCACAGGCGCATGGCAATCGCCGGCACCAGAAACAGGTAGAGCCAGGGGTGGAAGTTGAAGAACGGCGCCAGGCTAGCCTGGCCGCTCTCGAAGAAGCCGCCGAGGTAGAAGGTGAACACCCCGGACAGCACCAGAAAGATCAGGATAAACACGTAAGCCAGCGGCGTAGCGAAGTAGCTCGCCAGCTCACGTTTGAAAATTACCGACAGCTGACTCATACCACCTCCCCACGGGTCAGGCTGCGGAACACTTCGTCCAGCCGCCCGCGTTCGACATTCAACTCACGCACCTGCCAGCCGCGCTCGGCGATCAGTGCATTAACCTGCGGGAAGATCACTTCGCCCGGTTTGGCCAAAATGCTCAGGCTGTGTTCCAGGGCGTTCTCTTCTACCCCTGCAACGCCCGGCAGTGCTGCCAGGGCCGACCGATCCAGCGCTTCGTCGGCCACCAGGGTGACGGCCTGGTGATAACGCGAACGGCTTTCCAGCTCCAGCGGCGTGCCATCGGCCAGCAGCTTGCCTTGGGCGATGACCACCGCGCGGGTGCACACGGCCGAGACTTCTTCGAGAATGTGGGTGGAGATGATGACGATCTTGTCGTGGGCCAGGCTCTGGATCAGCTTGCGCACCTGATGCTTCTGATTCGGGTCGAGGCCATCGGTGGGCTCATCGAGGATCAGCACCTTGGGGTCATGCAGAATCGCCTGGGCCAGGCCGACGCGGCGCTTAAAGCCTTTCGACAGGGTTTCGATGGACTGTTCCAGCACGGCGTCCAACTCGACCTGAGCGACTGCTTTGGCCACCCGCTCGCGCTTCGCGGCGCCTTTGAAGCCGCGCACCTCGGCGATAAATTCGAGGAAGCTGCGCACCGTCATGTCGCCGTAGCACGGCGCGCCTTCAGGCAGATAACCGATCTGCTGCTGGGCCTTGAGGGTGTCTTTCTGGATATCAAACCCGAGGATGCTGGCACTGCCTGACGTCGGCGCGAGAAAGCCGGTGAGCATCTTCATGGTGGTGGATTTACCGGCGCCGTTAGGGCCGAGAAAACCGAGGACTTCGCCGGGCTGGACGCTGAAAGACAGATCATCCACGGCGGTATGTTGCGCAAAACGCTTGGTTAGTTTTTTTATTTCGATCATGGCCTCTCACCATTGCGGTAACAGGCCCTGCTTGCAGCCGCTGCTGACGCAAGCCGGGCGCTTAAGTGCCGGCGGACTATAAGGAGTCACACGCGGACAGCGCAAGCGAAGAACCGGCGGGTCATGTATCTGTTCGCTACGACGCTCTAAGGCCAGCCAACAGCATGGCCGGCCTTAGCAAAGTATCGCGCTAGAGCTTGCCGTTGAGGGCGCGGGTGAATAACTGGCTGTATTGCGCAGCTGTGAAGGCAATCGGGTTGGTGCCGGCGGATGGGTCAACCTCGGCCATTTTCCCCACCTGCTCGATACGCGTGTCATCAATACCAATCTCGCCCAGGCTGTGCGCAATACCCACCTGTTCACGCAGCGCCAGCACCCACTCCAGTACAGCGTTGAAGCCAGGCTTGGGCAGATTCAGGTAGCGCGCCATTTTCTCCATCTGCGGTTCGATGCGCTCGCGGTTGGCCACCAACACATAAGGCATCAGCACCGCGTTGAGCAGACCGTGGTGCGCGTCGTACAGCGCGCCGAGTGGATGGGCCAGGGCATGCATGGCACCGAGGCCGCGCTGGAATGCGGTCGCGCCCATGCTGGAGGCCACCAACATCTGCAAACGCGCTTCTACATCCGAGCCTTGCGCGACGGCACGTGGTAGGTACTGCTGCACCAGGCGCATGCCTTCCAGGGCGATACCTTCGGCCATGGGGTGAAACAGCGGTGAGCAAAAGGCTTCCAGGTTATGCGACAGCGCATCCATACCGGTGGCGGCGGTGATTTTGGCCGGCAGGCCGAGGGTCAATTCTGGGTCGAGGATTACCAGCGCCGGGAGCATGCGTGCGTGAAAGATGATGCGTTTGATATGCGCCGCATCGTCAGTGATCACCGAGGAGCGGCCGACCTCCGAACCAGTGCCGGCCGTGGTTGGCACCGCCACCACCGGGGCCATGCCCGCGACATTGACGCGCTCGCAGTTGTCGCCGATGTCCTCGAAATCCCACAGCGGCCGATTCTGTCCGACCATCAGGGCGATGGCCTTGCCCGCATCCAGCGCCGAGCCACCGCCAAAGGCGATTACCCCGTCATGCCCGCCAGCCTTGAACGCGGCGACCCCATCCATCACGTTCTGCCCGGTGGGGTTGCCCTTGATGCCACTAAACAACCCAGCCTTGAGGCCATCATCACGGCAGTGCAACAACGCCCGGTCGATCATCGGCAATGCAGCCAGGCCAGGGTCAGTGACCAGCAACGGTGCGCTCATGCCCAGCTGTCGGCACGCCGCCGGCAGTTCACTGATGCGGCCCACACCGACGCGTACCGAGGTCGGGTAGTTCCAATTCATACGGTAGTGATTCAGGTCCATGCGCGCCTCACAACTGAGTTTTGAAGTGGAAGGATTTCGGTCGAGTGACATGCTCGAAACCCACACTGGATAAGGTGCAACCACGCCCGGAGTTCTTCACCCCGGTCCAGGCCAATGCCGGGTCAAGGTAGTCGCAGCGATTGAGGAACACCGTGCCCGCCTCTACCCGATCGGCCAGGGCCATGGCGGCATCCACGTCACGGCTGAAGATGGCGGCAGTCAGGCCGAACTCGCTGTCGTTCATCAGCGCCAGGGCTTCTTCATCATTTTTGACTTTCTGGATGCCTACTACCGGGCCGAAGGATTCTTCGGTCATCACCCGCATGCCGTGGTGTGCGTTGGTCAGTACCTGCGGCGCCAGGTATTGAGAGCCGGGGTGGTCCTGGGCGAAATCGGCTGGTACCAGATGCGCCACAGCCCCCTGCTCAATGGCATCGTGAATCTGCCCACGGACGAAGTCCGCCGCCTCGGCACGTACCAGTGGACCGAGGGTGGTGTCTGGATCATCGGAGCGCCCCAGTCTGTACTGTTTGACCAGCGCTACCGCCTGCTCGACGAAAGCGTCATAGAGCGATTCGTGCACATAGATGCGCTCGATGCCGCAGCAGGACTGCCCGGAGTTGAAGAACGCGCCGTCTATTGTGGTTTCCACCGCATGGGCCAGATCGGCATCGGCACGCACATAGGCCGGATCTTTACCGCCCAATTCCAGGCCAATACTGAGGAAGCGCCCCACCGCCACACGCTCGACCATGGCGCCACCCGGCACCGAACCGGTAAAAGCGACGTGGGCGATGGTCGGCGCCTGGATTAGCGCCTCGGTTTCGCCGTGACTGAGGTGCAGGTACTGGAACACCCCCTCCGGCAAGCCGGCCTCAAGAAATGCTTCAACCATTCGCTCGCTGCACAGCGGTGTTTGCGCCGAGTGTTTGAGCAACACCGCATTGCCCGCCAACAGCGCCGGCATCACCGCGTTCACGGCCGTCAGATAGGGGTAATTCCAGGGGGCGATCACCAGCGCCACACCCAGTGGTTCACGACGAATAAAGCGGATGAAACCGGGTTTTCCCGGCACTTTGATATCCGCCAGGGCTTGCTCGGCGATATCGGCCATATAGCTGGCGCGCTCGACAAAGCCGCGAATTTCGCCTGCGGCATAACGAATCGGCCGGCCCATCATCCAGCACAGCTCTTCGGCTAGCTGGTCTTCTTTCGCGGCGAAGGCAGCAATCGCCTTGCGGCCGATGGCGATACGCTGCGCCAGCGGGGTATTTTTCCAGACCTTTTGCGCCAGCTCGGCCTTGACCAGCGCCGCCTGGATCTCGGGATTGGACGCCAGATGGCGCTCGACATACACCGAGCCATCGATTGGGGAAATGCACTGCAACTTACTCATTGAATACTCCGTAGCCCGATCCGCATGGGGGTGCGACCTAAATGATTTCGAAGTAGCGATCCAGCTCCCAATCGCTGACATGCCGGCGGTATTCGCGCTCTTCCCACTCACGGCTGGCGGCGAAGTGCTCGACGAACTCATCGCCAAACAGTTCGCGAGCCGCTGTTGAGCCCTTTAAGCGCTGCGCGGCATCCCAAAGGGTACGCGGCAGGGCCAGCTCTTCCGGGTGTTTCACGGCATAGGCATTGCCCACCACCGGCTCCGTCGGCTCCCACTCCTGCATCACGCCATACAAACCTGAACCAAGCGCAACCGAGAGGGCTAGGTAGGGATTCCCATCAGCCGCGCCGAGACGATATTCCTGACGTTGCGATTTATCGGTGCCGGGAATCACCCGTAATGCAGCGGTACGATTTTCCACGCCCCAGGTGGCGTCCGTGGGCGCCCAAAAACCTGGAATCATTCGCCGATAGCTGTTCAAGGTGGGCGCCACCATGCACAGAAACTCCGGCATCAAACGCTGCTGGCCGGCAAGGAAGTGGCGCTGAATCTTGCTCATGTTGTGCGCCTGGCTGGGGTCGTAAAACGCCGACTTGCCGCTGGCCAGATCACGCAGGGATACATGGATATGCCCGCTCTGCCCCGGGTACTTGCCCGACCACTTGGCCATAAAGGTGGCCATCAGACCATTGCGCTGGGCCAGCACCTTCATAAAGGTTTTGAACAGCGCACCTTTGTCCGCCGCATCTGCGGCGCGGTCATAGGCGATAGCTGCTTCCAGAACGCCGGGGCCGGTTTCGGTGTGCAGGCCTTCGATGGGGAAGTCCATGCGTTCGGCCATTTCAAGAATTTCGTGATAAAGCTCGGCATGCACCGAGTTGCGGATCATCGAGTAGCCGAACCAATCCGGGGTAAAGGGCTTGAGATCACGAAAGCCCTTGGCACGGGCTGATTCAGGGGTTTCGTCGAACATGAAAAATTCATATTCCAGCGCGGCAAAGGCATCAAAGCCCATGGTTTTGCAGCGTTCCACCACACGGCGCAAGGTGCCGCGCGGGCAGACCTTTTCCGCTGCCTCGGCAAACTCACAGATAAACAGCAACATGCCGTTTTCGAAGGGTAATTCACGGCAGGTATGCGGCAGTACCCGCACGGGCGCATCCGGGTAGCCGGTGTGCCAGCCGGTGTATTGCACGTTGTCGTAGAGTTGGTCTTTTACATCCCAGCCCAGCACCACATCACAGAAGGCAAAGCCGCTGTCGAGTGCCGAAAAGAATTTGCTGCGGCTGAGGTATTTACCGCGCATAACCCCATCGTTATCAAACACCCCAACCTTGATATGGCTGAGGCCACGCTCCTCGATAATGCGCCTGGCATCGTCGGCGGTTTTTACGTCTCGCGGATTGAGCATAAATGCACCTGTTTCTTGTTGTTATGGCTGACCATCCGGTGTCAGTCCTACAGGCAACAACAGAGCCTCAAGCGCACCCCCATACAACCGCACAATGCGCTCCGACTACCACCCAACGCCTGTTAGAACAGCCGGCAAAAGCCACATGAGTGTGGTACAGGATTGTCGAGTTGGCAGGCGGTTACGGGAAATAACTGCAGCACGCGGCTACCGCTACAGCGCAGGTGAGGAAGCAGCGCCCTGCACACAGCAAAACGCCCGCTCCTTGCGGGGCGGGCGTGGCTTGCAGGCGTATCGACGCGATCAGCGATAAGGCGCGCCAGCCTTGGCCATCAGCGCGTTGTACTTCTTGAAGATCTCCACCACCCGAGCGCAGCGTGGGCTGGTTTTGGCGATTTCATCCCAGAACTTCAGCGCTTCGGCTTCCACGGTTGCCCATTCCTCGGCAGCAATGGACGTCAGCTCCAGCTTGCCGCCCTCGACCCGCAGCTGCGCCTCACCACCCCAGTACCAGTGCTGACGGTAGTAGTTGGAGCTGTCCATGCACAGTTTGAACAGGGTTTTCAGGTGTTCGGGCACCTCTGCCCAGCGATCTGAGTTGGCGAAGTAGGAGCCACACCAAGCGCCAGAGATATTGTTGGTGAGGAAGTACTTGGTCACGTTGGCCCAGCCGACGGTGTAGTCCTCGGTTATCCCAGACCAGGCGATGCCGTCCAGCTCGCCAGTCTGCATAGCCACTTCAACATCTTCCCAGGGCAAGGTGACCGGAATGACGCCGAAGCGGGAGAGGAATTTGCCTGCCGTAGGGAAGGTAAAGATGCGCTTGCCCTTGAGGTGTTCGAGCTTGGTAATCGGCTCCACGGTGGCGAAGTGGCAAGGGTCCCAGGCGCCGGCTCCGAGCCAGGTCACGCCTTTAACCTCGCCGTAGGCCTCTGCCCAGATTTCATTGAGGCCATATTTTTCGAACAGTACCGGTACATCCAGGCTGTAACGCGTGGCAAACGGGAAATAGCCGCCGAACACTGAAATATCCACCGGAGCGGCAATCGAGTCGTCATCGCTCTGCACCGCATCGATGGTGCCCTTCTGCATGGCGCGGAACAGCTCGCCGGTGGGCACCAACTGATCGGCGTAATACAGCTGAATTTCCATCTCGCCATTGGCGGCCTTGTTGAAGGCATCGATCGACGGCTTGATCACATGTTCACCCAGCGCGGGGCCGGCGTAGGTTTGCAGGCGCCAGATGATTTTCTTTGGCTCGGCCGCATAAATATGCGACGAACCCAGCGCCGTTGCCCCTGCTGCCCCGGTAGCGACCGCGGCGGTTTTCAGAAAACTGCGTCTCGTACTCATGCTGTTATCTCCAGAAGTGTCGATTCAGATGGCATACAACCGCACTGCCTTGCCCAACCGGGCATGGCAGCGTTTTCAGAAAGGCAACCTCATGTACCGGGTTTACGTACAAAGCCATTGAAGGTTGCGCGCGCACCTGGCGTGGCAATCTTCACAGGCTTCAACAGGCACAACCGCGCGGGCCTACTGCTGAAACGAAATGTGCTTACCTCGCGTAATGCCACTGCGGCAACCACAGGGCGATTTGCGGAAAGACCATGACCAGCACCAACGCCAGCAGCATGATCAGCACGAAGGGGGTCACCGAGACATAGATATCACGCAGTGAAACCTCGGGCGGCGCCATGGCGCGCATCAGGAATAAGTTGTAGCCGAAAGGCGGCGTCATATAGGCGATCTGGCAAGTGATGGTGTACAGCACGCCATACCAGACCAGGTCAAAGCCCAGGGTACCGACCAACGGAATGTAAAGCGGGGCGACGATCACCAGCATGGCCGTGTCATCGAGAAACATGCCCATGATGATGAATGACAGCTGCATCAGAATCAGCACCTGCCAAGGTCCTAGCCCAAGGCTTTCGAGGAAGAACGCCTCAATCGCCTTGACCGCACCCAGGCCATCGAACACCGCGCCGAAACACAGGGCAGCGAGGATGATCCACATAAACATGCAGCTGATGCCGAGGGTCTTACGCAGGGTTTCTTCCATCACGCGGCGGTTTAAACGGCCTTTGACCAGCGCCATCAGCATCGCGGCGGCCGCCCCAACCGCCGAGCTTTCCACCAGGCTGGTGATGCCCATCAGAAACAGCCCAGTCATGCTAAAAAAGATAAACAGCGGCGCGATACCAGCCTTAAGCAACAACAGCTTTTCTCGTCGACTGATCTGCCCGCGTTCTTCCTCGGGCAAGGCCGGCCCTAACTCTGGCTGCAAACGGCAACGAATGACGATATAGAGAATAAACAGGCCAGCCATCAGCAAACCGGGGAAGACTCCCGCCAGCCACAGCTGCCCTACCGGCTGGCGCGCGATCATGCCGTACAGCACCAGCACCACACTCGGTGGAATCAGAATGCCCAGGGAGCTGCCAGCCTGGATCACCCCGGTGACCATGATCTTGTCGTAGCCCCGGCGCAGCAGTTCAGGCAAGGCGATACTGGCGCCTATGGCCATACCGGCCACGCTCAAGCCATTCATCGCCGAGATCGCCACCATCAAGGCAATAGTGCCCACTGCCAGCCCGCCATTGAGCGGCCCCATCCATACATGGAACATCTTGTAGAGGTCGTCGGCCAATCCCGACTCGGAGAGCATGTAACCCATAAACACAAACAGCGGCAGGGTCAGCAGCGGGTACCACTTCATTAATTTCATGGCCGCGCTGAAGGCTATTTCCGAACCGCCATCGCCCCACAACAACAGGGCCGCCGCCACGGCGACAAAGCCGATGGCGCCAAATACGCGTTTGCCGGTAAGCAGCAGCAACATCATCGAGGAGAACATCAGCAGGGCTATCAGCTCGTATTCCATTACAGCGTGTCCCCCCGCGCGGCGGCAATGTCCTTAAATAACGTAGCGATGGCCTGCAGCAACATCAGGGCAATACCGACGCACATGATGATCTTGATCGGCGCCATGGGCGGCGACCATGCCGAGTAGCTGGTTTCGTCGTACTCAAGGGCGTACTGGGTGGAGGAAATACCGCCGTAGAGCAAAAACACCAGGTAAAAAATCAAAAAACCGATGGTGATGGCATCGATGATCGCGCGCGCCCGCGGTGACCAGCGGCTATAGAACAAGTCCATGCGCACATGGGCGTCGAGTTGCATGGAGTAAGCGCCGCCCAGCAGGAAATAGGCGACCATCAGAAACTGCGCCGACTCCAAGGTCCAGGCGGCGGGCAGAAAGAAGGTCTTGCTGATTGAGGAGTACAGCAGCACGCCAAGAATGGCGAAAATCAGGTACATGGCGAAGCGCCCAACGACTCGATTGATCGCTTCTACTGCGTTCACAAACAGCCTGATTGGCGTGGGCATTGCGCTACCTGCCGAATAATTGTTATGCCGAGAGCCTAGACCATGATTGGCCAAAGCCAACTGGCGCTAACAGCGACAGCACAAAGCACGCCAGCGACCTTCCTAAGGTAATTTCACTATTAATATCAGTACGTTATACAAAGCATTAAGCCGCTTAACCTGATTCGCTAGCGCTCTAGAAAGTCCATCAGCACCTTCACGGTGCGTTCGGGATCCTCTTCTTGGGGCACGTGCCCCAGCTCATCAAACAGCACCAAGCGGCTGCCTTTGATATCGCGCTTAAAGCGCTCGGCGTTGACCACTGGAATCAACTCATCCCGGCCGCCCCAGATAATCAGGGTCGGCGTGTTGATCTCGCTAATAAGACTGTAATTGCGCCCGCCTTCGGCCTGAATAAAGCGCTGACGCAGGGCGCCGCGATTACCGGCGCGCAAGGCCAATTCGTAATAGCGATCAATCAGCGCATCCGTGACTTTATTCGGGTCGCCATAAACGTTGCGCACACTGGCCTCAATCACCGGCCGGGGCAGCAGATTGGCCATCAAGGGCGCCAGCGCAGGAATCTGCGCCAGACGAAAAGCGATGGGCACGGAGGTGGCATTGCGTGGATAACCGGCGGCATCCACCAGTACCAGGCGCTCGACCCGCTGCGGGTAATCGAGGGCAAACTGCCAAGCCAGCTGGCCGCCAAAGCTGTTGCCCGCCAGCACCGCACGCGGCACCTGTAACTGGTCCAGCACGTGGGCAAGGAACTGGCTGTAATGCTCAATCCGGTAATCATTATCGGGAAACGGTCCGGTCAAACCAAAGCCGGGCAGATCCAGGCTTATGACCCGGCGCTTATCCTGCAAAGCCGCCACCCATCCCTCCCAAGTGTGCAGGCTGGCCGAGGTGCCATGCAGCAGCACAATCGGTGCGGGGTCATCGCGCGGGCCTTGATCACGCAGGTGCACCAGCATGCCGTCGATGGCCACGAACTGCGAAGGCGGCAAGGCCCAGCGTGGTTTGAGGTCAGCCACCGCGCGATCCGGTGCCCAGTTCCAGGCAACCGCAGCGGTCAGTGCAATTAACGTCAGCAACACAACACTGCAGAGAACCGTGGCAAAACGCTTCATGGAGAGTCCTTGTGGTTAAAACAGAGCAAGGCCAATAGTAGTCAATGCCCAGCGCCCTGCCCGCGCCGCGAAAAGAGGCCAGCGCCGCCGCTTTTCGCAGACGAAAAAAAGCCCCGATGTGCCGGGGCTTGAGGCGTGATGCGCCGTTTTGCGACGCACACGAAACCAGCGAAGGTTAGACCAGGCTCATCAGGGCATCACGGCTGAACGGCAGAATGTCCTGCTCGCGACCATCGCGTACTTTTACCGCCCAATCTGGGTCAACCAGCAGCGCGCGGCCTACGGCTACCAGGTCGAACTCCTGCTTGTTCAGACGCTCCAGCAGGTTTTCCAGGCTGGCCGGCTGGGCCACCTTGTCGGTGTTGACCATAAACTGGAGGAACTCGCCGTCCAGACCGACGCTGCCGACGGTGATGGTTGGCTTGCCAGTCAGCTGGCGCGTCCAGCCGGCCAGGTTCAGCTCGGAGCCGTCGAATTCCGGCTCCCAGAAGCGCCGAGTCGAGCAGTGGAAAATATCCACGCCGGCATCCGACAGCGGCTTAAGGAAAGCCCCCAGCTCTTCCGGTGTCTGCACCAGACGTGCGCTGTAATCCTGCTGCTTCCACTGCGAGAAACGGAAGATGATCGGGTAGTCCGGGCCCACGGCGGCGCGCACGGCCTGGATCAGTTCGATGGCAAAGCGCGAACGCTGGGCCAGGTCGCCACCGTATTGGTCGGTGCGTTTGTTGGTGCCTTCCCAGAAGAACTGGTCAACCAAATAACCATGCGCACCGTGAATTTCCACGCCGTCCATGCCGATGGCCTTGGCATCTTTGGCGGCCTGGGCGAACGCGGCGATCACTTCGTTGATGTCGTCCTGGGTCATACCGTGAACCACGACCGTGCCGTCTTTGATTTTCTCGCTCGGGCCATAGCCTGGAACGCTGGCGTCCGGCTCGGTGCCCAGCTTGCGCACATTACCCACGTGCCACAGCTGCGGAACGATCTTGCCGCCTTCGGCGTGCACCGCCTCAACCACTTTCTTCCAGCCAGCCAGAGCATCTTCACCGTAGAAACGTGGCACGTTCGGGTAACCATTGGCAGCCTTGTGGCCAACGGTAGTGCCTTCAGTAACGATCAGGCCAACACCGGCTGCAGCGCGGCGGCGGTAGTACTCGATGACCTTGCTATTCGGCACGCCACCCGGCGAGAAGGAACGGGTCATCGGCGCCATGACTACACGAGTCGGCAGCTCCAGGTTGCCCAAGGTGAAAGGTTGGAACAACGCTTTAACGGGATCGCTCATCAGTATTCCTCTGGCCGGGCAGGTGACCGGTCGTCTAGTTCAAGGTGTTTTAAAAAATCAGACCCGCAGCAACAGCTGCAGACGCTGGATAAAGTCGTTGAGTGCTTGGGTGTTGTTCGCCACTTTGAGCCGGGTCAAAGCGCCTTGCCAGGCATTGGCGATAAAGCTCGCCAGGTTGCGGCAATCCTCATGGGCAGGCAGTTCACCGGCAGCCTGCGCCTGCTCAAGGCAGCGCTGCAGGGTGTCTGCCGAGGTCTGCAGAATCGCATCGACCTGCAGGCCCAGCGCGGGTGACAGCTCGGCCATCTCGAAGCTCAGGCTGCCGATAAAGCAGTGATATTCCAGGCGTTCCTGACGGGCGAAGTGCTCCACCAGCTCGGCGTAATAACCGATGATGCGCTCGCGCGGGTTCAATGCAGGATTGGCCAGCGCTTCGGCATAACGCGCCAGGCGTGGCTGGTAGACCTGCTGCAAGGCTTGCAGGGCAAAGTCTTCCTTGCTGGCGAAGTAGTGGTAGAAGGAGCCTTTGGGCACCCCCGCCGCCTGGACAATTTCCTGCACGCCCGCACCGTGATAACCACGACGGGTCATCACCTCGGCGCCTTTGGCGAGGATCAGGTCACGCTTGTCGAGTCGGATACTGGAATTCATGCCGGCAAGAATATGACCGGTCGTCTCGCCCCGCCCAGCACTATTGATTTACGTGATTATCCGCAAGAAGCAGCGCGGGTTTTAGAAACAACAAAGCCGCGAACAGATCGCGGCTCTGTGAGCAGGCGTGAGCCTTAGTCAGCGCTGTACGCGCTGACTCAATGTCAGCCGCGAGCGGCTTTGATCACGTCGATGTAGGGTTCGGCAAAGCGTTGATCTTGAATCAGCGCGATAAAGTCATTGCCCTGGGCGTCTTTAGCATTCAGGTCGTAGCCGGCAGCAACGAAGAACCCAACAAACCGCTCGAAGTCATCAATACGCAAGCCGCGGTAGGCCTTGACCAGCTTGTGCAGCGACGGCGGCGTGGCATCGGCCGGTTCCACGCTGAGGAACAGCTTGATCGGCTCGTCACCAATCGCTTCGCCAATCACCTGTTTCTTGTCTTTACGCATCACTCACTCCAGCTAACCAGGCCACACGGGGCCGGCAGTGTACCCCCGGGGCGGGCAATGGCTCAACGCATGCACTCAGCCGTTTTGCCTAACACGCGCCTCGCCCAGGCAATAGCAGACTTAGGTCAACACAGCACGCTGCGCCCGGCTTCTATACTGCGCCAAGCCTCCTAAACCAAACGAGAACAGACTCTAGGGAGTCACTATGTCGCTGCCTTTACCGCCGCTGTTCTCTGCCTGGCGCCAGACCCTGCGCGCCGGCTACAGCTGGAAAAACCTGCGCAGCGACCTGGGCGCCGGTGTAACCGTCGGCATCATCGCCATTCCGCTGGCCATGGCACTGGCGATTGCCGTCGGCGTGGCGCCGCAACACGGCCTGTATACGGTGCTGGTGGCCGGCACGCTGACCGCCCTGTTTGGCGGCTCACGCTTCAACGTTTCCGGGCCGACCGCCGCCTTTGTGGTGATTCTACTGCCGATCACCCAGCAATTCGGCCTCGCCGGCCTGCTGCTGTGCACCCTGATGGCCGGGGTGATCCTGATTGCCCTAGGGCTGATGCGCGCCGGACGCTTGATCGAATTTATCCCCTATCCGGTGACGCTGGGGTTTACCGCTGGCATCGGCATCGTCATCGCCACCCTGCAGATCAAAGACCTGCTGGGCCTGCGCCTGACCGGCGAGCCGCACAATTACATCGAACAACTCAACGGCCTGCTGCATGCCCTGCCCAGCCTGCAAGTGGGTGACTGCCTGGTGGCGCTGGTGTGCCTGGTGGTATTGCTGACCTGGACACACTGGGTGCCAAAAATACCCGGGCATCTGGTGGCGCTGACTGTTGGCGCACTGCTCGGCCTGCTACTGGAAAGCCTGCAGATACCGGTGGCAACCCTTGGCGAACGCTTCAGCTACAGCCTCGATGGCATCCAACACCCCGGTATTCCGCCGTTTCTGCCAAGCTTTGTCTGGCCCTGGCAGTTGCCCGGTGCCGATGGCCAGCCGCTGACGGTGAGCTTCGAGCTGTTCCGCCAACTGCTGGCACCGGCCTTTGCCATTGCCATGCTCGGGGCGATTGAATCGCTGCTCTGTGCGGTGGTCGCCGACGGCATGACCGGCAGCAAACACGATCCCAATGGTGAGCTGATCGGCCAGGGCATCGGCAACCTCATCGCGCCGTTGTTCGGCGGCATCACCGCCACCGCCGCAATTGCCCGCAGCGCCGCCAACGTGCGCGCCGGGGCTTACTCGCCGCTGGCCGCCATCGCACACGCCGGCGTGGTGCTGATCGCCATTCTGTTTCTCGCGCCCTTGTTCAGCTACCTGCCGATGGCGGCACTGGCGGCCTTGCTGTTGATGGTGGCGTGGAACATGAGCGAGCCACGTCATGTGCGACATACCCTGCGTATTGCCCCGCGCAGTGACGTACTGGTACTGCTGACCTGCCTGATACTCACCGTGTTGTTCGATATGGTGCTGGCCGTCGGCGTCGGCCTGCTGCTGGCTGCCGGGCTGTTTATCAAGCGCATGAGCGACCTGACCGATACCGAAGCGCTGCCCAAGCACTTTCATCAGGCGCTTAATGACCTGCCCGAAAACGTACTGGCCTACGCCATTCGCGGCCCGCTGTTCTTCGGCGCTGCGGAGAAAGCCCTAAGCGTACTCAGACGTTTTATCCCAGGCGTGAAGGTGGTGATCGTCGATATCAGCGCTGTGCCGCTGCTGGACATGACCGCCCTGGCGGCGCTGGAGAATGTACTGCGCGACTACCGCGAGCAGCATGTAGGCCTGATATTGAGCGGGCCAACACCGCAAGTGCGCCTGCAATTACGCCGTGCGGGAATCGTGCGCGTTGAAGGGCAACTGGCCTATGTGCGCGATCTGCTGCAAGCCCGGGAAAAGGCCCTGCGCTGGCTGGCGCCACAGGCCGATTAGGAATCAACAAAGGTGTAGCCGAAGGCAATCCGGGCTAGATAAATTGCGCGCGCATCCAGGCCTGGTAGGCGGCAACGCCCGGCTCGCCTTCACGCGGCGCCCAGCTGGCCTGTTCGCCCTCATCCACCGGTTTATAGGGCCCGGCTTTGCACTCGAACAAAATGCTGTCGGCTTCCAGCACCACCAGCGCGTGAAACACCCCAGGCGGCAGGTCGACGCCGACACATTCACCGCACGCCTCCAGTACGCGCTTATCCAGCACCTCACCGCTGTCATTGAAGATCAGCACGCCCAGCCGCCCTTTGAGCACCAGCAGCGCTTCGGCCTTATCCGCCGAAAGGTGACGGTGCGGCGGGATATAGGTGTCCGGCTGCAGCCCGACCGCCATGCGGTGGCAGGGCTCTTCCATCTGGTGAAAGTTATGGTGCTGGCGCTGCCGTGGACTGGCCGCCGCTTGCTCGGCCAAATCGCCGAACAGGGTCTGATCGAGAAAGCGCGGACCGCTCATCGGCCTTAGAGGCCTTTAACCGCATAGATACCCGGCGCATTGCGCCAGTAGCCTTTGTAATCCATGCCGTAGCCAAACACATAGCGATCCAAGCAGGACAGACCAACGTAATCAGCCTTAAGGTCAGGACGGGCCTTACGGTCGTGGGCCTTGTCTACCAGCACAGCGATGCGCACGTTCTTGGCGCCGGCATGACGGCAAAAGTCGATGATGGCACCGAGGGTGTGCCCTTCATCGAGGATGTCATCGATGATCAGCACCTCACGGTCTATAAAGGAGATTTCCGGTTTGGCCTTCCAGAACAACTCACCGCCGCTGGTTTCATTGCGGTAGCGGGTGGCGTGCAGGTAGGACAACTCCAGCGGGAAGTTGAGCTTGGGCAGCAGTTTGCCGGAGAAGATCAGGCCGCCGTTCATCACGCAGAACACCACGGGATTGCTGTCGGCCATCTCACTGTTGATGACTGCTGCCATGGCGTCGATGGCTACCTCGACCTCGGCATTGCTGTGCAGACAATCAGCTTCGGCCATGACTTGGCGGATATGCGCGAGATCGACGGACATGCTGTTTCCTCTTGGGAGCGGGGACGTTCAGACCAAAAAGCTGATCGATGCGTCAAAATAAAAGCCGGCAAAGGTACGCATCTGCACCGCACAGAGCAAGTGCGGCCAGACCAACTGCGGTAATTGTCTGCAAGCACAGCTAATCATCGACACATTAGCCGCTATTTAGCGACATTAGGCCATCTTGGCGCAGCACGAGGCAGCGCCAATGCATTAATCTAAGCGCGAATTTTGCCCGTCCTGCCGGAGACCCCTGCCCATGCCCATCCTTGAGATCCGCCACCCGCTGATCCGTCACAAACTCGGCCTGATGCGCCGCGCCGATATCAGCACGAAGAACTTCCGCGAACTGGCCCAGGAAGTCGGCGCACTGCTGACCTACGAGGCGACCAAGGATCTGCCCCTGGAGAGCTACGAGATCGAGGGCTGGTGTGGCACCGTGCAGGTGGAAAAAATCTCCGGCAAGAAAATCACCGTGGTGCCGATCCTGCGCGCTGGCATTGGCATGCTCGAAGGCGTGCTCAGCCTGATTCCCGGCGCCAAGGTCAGCGCCGTGGGCGTGGCGCGCAATGAAGAAACCCTGCAGGCGCACACCTACCTGGAAAAGCTGGTGCCGGAAATCGACGAGCGCCTGGCGATGATCATCGACCCGATGCTCGCCACGGGCAGCTCGATGGTGGCGACCATCGACCTGCTGAAAAAAGCCGGCTGCAAGGAAATCCGCGCCATGGTGCTGGTCGCAGCCCCGGAAGGCATCAAGGCCGTCAACGACGCGCACCCGGACGTGACGATTTATACCGCGTCCATCGACCAGTGCCTGAACAAGCATGGCTACATCATTCCTGGCCTCGGGGATGCGGGCGACAAGATCTTCGGCACCAAGCAGAAGGACGCCTAATTCATGAGCGATGAATACAACGACCCACTCTGGCGCCAGGGTATTTCTGGCGCGCAGATGTTGTTCGTGGCCTTCGGCGCACTGGTGCTGATGCCGCTGATCACCGGCATGGACCCTAACGTTGCGCTGTTCACCGCAGGCATCGGCACCCTGTTGTTCCAACTGGTGACCGGGCGCCAGGTGCCCGTCTTCCTGGCCTCCAGCTTTGCCTTTATCGCGCCGATTCTCGCCGCCAAAGGCGAGTTCGGTTTACCGGCCGTACTCGGTGGCATCGTCGCCTCCGGCTTGGTGTATATCCTGCTCAGCGCCGTGGTGCGGATCAGGGGTGCGGGTTTTATCGACCGCCTGCTGCCACCCGTGGTGATTGCCCCGGTGATCATTTCCATCGGCCTGGCACTGTCGCCTGTGGCGGTGAATATGGCCATGGGCAAGGCCGGTGATGGCAGTGCGCAACTGATTCCGTATGAAATTGCCATGCTGATTTCCATGTCAGCGCTGATCACCACCGTGCTGGTTGCTGCGATGGGCCGGGGCCTGCTGCGCCTGGTGCCGATTCTCGCGGGGATTATCGCCGGCTGCGTGGTCGCGGCCTTGTGTGGGGTGATCGACACCAGCCAAGTCGCAGCGGCACCTTGGTTGGCCCTGCCGGCCTTCGTCGCCCCAGAGCTGCACTGGGGGGCGATTCTGTACATCGTGCCAGTCGCTCTGGCGCCTGCCATTGAGCACATTGGCGGGGTCATCGCGATTGGCAGCGTCACCGGGAAAAACTTTATCAAGAAGCCGGGCCTGCACCGCACGTTGCTTGGCGACGGCCTAGCGACGTCAGCAGCCGGCTTGCTCGGCGGCCCACCCAACACCACCTACGCGGAAGTGACCGGCGCGGTGATGCTGACCAAAAACTACAACCCGAAAATCATGACTTGGGCGGCCTGCTTCGCCATCGGCCTGGCCTTTGTCGGCAAGTTCGGCACCGCCCTGCAGAGCATTCCCGTACCGGTTATGGGCGGCATTCTCTGCCTGCTGTTCGGCTCCATCGCGGTGGTCGGTTTGAACACCCTGATCCGCCATCAGGTTGACCTGTCCGAGGCGCGCAACCTGATCATCGTCTCGATCACCTTGGTGTTCGGCATTGGCGGCATGGTCATGGGTAACAGCGACTTCGCCTTGTCTGGCATCTCGCTGTGCGCCATTACGGCACTGCTGCTCAACCTGCTGCTGCCCGGCGGCGAAGGCTGGCGCAGCAAAACCGTGCTGGAAGAGCCCGACCTGTAAATCGCATCCACTAAAAAGCCCCGCTTCTGCGGGGCTTTTTTATGGTGCGCCAGGCATGGCGCGTAGCGCCGTGACTGGCGCTGTCGGGTTCACTGTGGTGGTGAGCCTGGCGACTTGGA
>NZ_JAPPVG010000023.1:0-56502 GCF_028680365.1 Pseudomonas sp. MIL19
CGTAAGCGCTCCATAAACCCCGTCCGCCAGGACGATGGCTTGTTTCAGGTGGCTGGAGCAGAAGCCGGCGAGCAGTTCCACGGCAGCAGCGCTTCGTAATCCTCAACGCTGCTCGCCGCTGGCAGGTGTTCGAGGATGTGGCGCAGCCAGGCGTAAGGCTCCTGGCCATTGGCCTTGGCGGTTTCGATCAGGCTATAGATCTGCGCGCTGGCCATAGCGCCCTTGGGCGTGTCGCTGAACAGCCAGTTCTTGCGGCCGATGACGAACGGGCGGATGGCGTTCTCCGCGCGGTTGTTATCGATCGGCAGATGTCCGCCTTCGACGTAGCGCACCAGCCTGCTCCAGTTGCTGGTCAGGTAGTTCACCGCCTTGCCCAGGGCCGTCTGCCCGGCGACCTGCGGCTGGGTCTTGTCCAGCCAGGCTTTGAGCTGATCGAGCAGCGGCTGGCTGCGCTGCTGACGGCCGGCCAGGCGCTCGCTGTCGTCGGCCTCTTTCAGGTCGCGCTCGATGCCGTAGAGCTTGTTGATCAGGTTCAGCGCCATGTCGGCACGGCCGGTCTTGCCCTTGGGCTGCACTTTTTGCGCCTCGACGAACTTGCGTCGTGCGTGCGCCCAGCAAGCTAGGCGCTTGATGCCGTCTTGCGCGGCCACGGCGTTGTAGCCGGCGTAGTCGTCGGTCATCAGGTAGCCACGGTAGCCGTCAAGCAGGCGCAAGGGCACATCCTGCGCGCGGCTGGTGCTGTAGTCGAAAAGGATCACCGGCTTGTCTGGCGGGCCACCGCTTTGCACCCACATCCAGGACTGCGCGGTGGGATCGCGTCCCGGCTCGTGCAGCACCTGCAGGCGGGTTTCGTCGCAGTGCAACACCGGGTGCTCCAGCAACTTGTCGCGCATCAGATTGAGCAGCGGTTGCAGTTGCTCGCCGGACTGGATCACCCAACGCGCCAGGGTCTGGCGCGGAATATCGACGCCGTGGCGGCTGAGCATCTTCTCGAAGCGGTATAGCGGAATACCGTCGGCGTACTTGGTGGTCAGCAGCATCGCCAGCACGCTGGGACTGGCCTGGCTCTTTTCGATAAGTTGTGCCGGCTTGTCGGCGGTGACCGGCGCGGCTTCGCAGACCTTGCAGGCGTAGGTCTTGCGGATGTGGCGGATGACCCGCACCTGCATCGGGATGATCTCCAGCTGCTCGCTGGTTTCCTCGCCGATCACCTGCTTGCAGGCACCGCAGGCGCAGGTCAGTTCGTGTTCGGGCAGTTCATGGACGACTTCCACGCGCGGCAGATTGGCCGGCAGCGGCTTGCGTTTGCCACGACGTTTGACCGGCGCAACGACTTCTTCGGCTTCGGCTTCTGCTGGCGCGGCGGCCGGCGCTTCGATCAGCTCTTCGGCCTCGTTGAACATGGCCAACTGCGGCGAGTCGGCATCTTCAGGGCTGCGCTCGGACTTGGGCGAGAACAGTTTGTGGCGCAGCAGGGCGACCTGTTCTTGAAGTTGTTCTATGCGAGCATCTTTCGCCGCCGCCTGTTCACTGGCCAGCAGCAGTAAATGCTTGAGCAGGATTGGGTCGTCAGGAAGGGATTCGGGCACGGCGATCATGGCCGTGGATTATACCGGCTCAGGTCACGAAGCGCGGCGTCAGTATCTGGTGCGGACGGTTGCGCCACAGATCGATGCCATCAAGTAGCCAGTTCAGTTCGTCGACCGTCAGTTCGATGGCTTCGTCACCCGCATCGGGTTTGGTCTTGAAACGCTCGGCTTCCAGTCGCTTGAGCCACAGACAGAAGCCATTGCGCTCCCAGTAGAGGATCTTGACCTGACTACGGGTTCGATTGAGGAACACGAACAGCACCGGGTTGAACACTTCTACCTTGATGTCCAGTTCGACCAGGGCGGCCAGGCCGTTGATGGATTTGCGGAAGTCGACGGGCTTTGGGTAGAGGTAGACCTTCTGCACCTTGGCATCGGGACGCATCATGGGATGAACTCCAGTTAAAACGGGAGCTCAGCATCCAATGATATGCGGGCTATGGGCAGGTGGGGTTTATGGAGCGCTTACTCCAGTTCGACCAGGGCGGCCAGGCCGTTGATGGATTTGCGGAAGTCGACGGGCTTTGGGTAGAGGTAGACCTTCTGCACCTTGGCATCGGGACGCATCATGGGATGAACTCCAGTTAAAACGGGAGCTCAGCATCCAATGATATGCGGGCTATGGGCAGGTGGGGTTTATGGAGCGCTTACGTAGGAGCGGGCTTGCCCGCGATGCTTTTGCTGTTGCTCTGCCGTCCACAAATCGCCCAAACAACGCGATCCCCGAATCCCGTCAGGAGGCCGAGTGGAGGTGTTGTGGAGAGGGGCGTTTGGCATGGATGCCAAACGAGGCGTGCCGGGCCATGGATGGCCCGTCACGCCGACCCTCGGAACAGCGCCGGAGCGAGGGAAGTTGAGCGCAGCGAAACCCGGATGCCGGGCGCGCTTTCTCTTTGGTTACTTTCTGCGCGGGCAAAGAGATACGGAGCGAAGCGCAGTAACAGCCGCAGGCTGGCCCGAAGGGTGAGCGCAGCGAACCAAGTGACTCGTCGTAAGGTCGAAACCGGAAGAGGAGGGTGACGGAGAAAATAAGTCTGTCCCTTTCAGGCTACGAAGTTTTAGATCTTTTAATTAATCCTCTGGAGTCGGTTTGTTTGATGTGCGCCTGTCCTGTGTTAGTGATTCAAGACTGGTTTTCGTTATGTTGATGAATTTATCTTTAAGTTCTGGGACGATATCCATTGCGGATTGAAATTGTTTTGAGCTTATTAATTCTTGCCAAGGGCTTCCGTGGTTTTCATCGTCGACAAATCTAAGAGGTGCTTCTTCAAGTCTTGTTAGGGCTGAGCTAAATAGTCTTGCTTCAAAAGAAGGGTCAATTCGTGCTGCTTCTCGCCTGTAACCTTCATATGCTTTTGCTACTGATGCTTTGAATGCATAGTCTTCAGCTAGTTTAAATCTTTGACCAATTTGCTTTGTGGATACCCATGCAAACCAAAGGGGTGCCCCAATGCTCAGAAATGAAAGTATTGCTTGTATTACGACTATTTCCATTCTTGAACTTGGTGCTTCAAGAGCTGAGGTAAGACTGGATATTCGGATAGTCCCTAAAATTGCACCTGTGATTAGCGATATCACCAAGCCGCCAACCCATACCCACATGGAGTTACTGAGGCTTGATGCTTTTTGGTCAAAGCCTGCGGCAAGGCCTTTTGTCGTTGTAATGCGATATGCTTCTTCGCATTGTGAAACGAGTTTTTCTGCCTCATCTTTCCTTAGCAATATTTCTTTCTGGTGCTTCTCGGTCTGTAAGCTACTTTTTTCTATTGCACCATGTAGTTTTATTGATTCGTCAGAGAGTTTTTCAATTTTCTTTCTTGCTTCGATTAATTCTTGTAAGTCTGTTGGTAATGATTCGGCTGCTTCAGTTGCTTCTTTGATAAGTGTTATTTGCTTGGTCAGTTCGTCTTTGTCAGGTGTTAATTGGTCTAGTTGGGCTTTAATTGTTCTTAGGCGCTTTGAGATATTTGGTGGCAGTAGTTTGTTGTCGTCAAGCTCTTTCCAAGAAATAATAGAAGAGATAGCTTGTTCTATCCAGGAGAGCGTTGCCATATAGGCTGGAACTGCTTGCGTACAGTTTCCGCTGAATAGTTGGGGTACGGTATGCGTTTTAAGCATTAAAATTTTGTTTGGTATTTCATCTATCGTCTCTTCTAGGGCTTCCTCTATTTCAGCTGGTGAGGCGTCCTCAATTTTTTTGGCAATAGATGTTGGGATAAATGCAAGGTCATGCCTTGTAATTGATGGGCAATTCCAGCCATAGACCTCTGTGAGGGTTCTGTCGTCCGTCCATGATTTTTCTACGAGTTCTGCAAGGTCATGTAGTTCAGAGCAAAGGTTTTCGAGTGATTCGTGCATTAGCGTTCCCTTTAATATAAAAACCCCGCACTAGGCGGGGCTTTTAATTTAACTCGCCACCCCAAACATCCATTTTAGGTAAAGCGCTCTTAACTCTTCAGTGAGTAAGCCGGAATCAATCCCAGCTCAACGCCCCACCTGTCTGATACTCAATAACCCGCGTCTCGAAGAAGTTCTTCTCTTTCTTCAAGTCCATGATTTCGCTCATCCATGGGAACGGGTTAGTCGTACCTGGGTACTCTTCCTTCAAACCAATCTGGGTCAGGCGACGGTTAGCGATGAACTTGAGGTAGTCCTCCATCATCGCGGCGTTCATGCCCAGTACGCCGCGCGGCATGGTGTCGCGTGCGTATTCGATTTCCAGCTGAGTGCCCTGCAGGATCATCTGGGTGGCTTCGTCTTTGAGCTGGGCATCCCACAGGTGCGGGTTTTCGATCTTGATCTGGTTGATCACGTCGATGCCGAAGTTCAAGTGCATGGACTCGTCACGCAGGATGTATTGGAACTGCTCGGCGACGCCGGTCATCTTGTTGCGGCGACCCATGGAGAGGATCTGGGTGAAGCCGCAATAGAAGAAGATGCCTTCCAGTACGCAGTAGTAGGCGATCAGGTTGCGCAGCAGTTCTTTGTCGGTCTCAACGGTGCCGGTGTTGAAGGTCGGGTCGGAGATCGAACGGGTGTACTTGAGGCCCCAGCTGGCTTTCTTCGCGACCGATGGAATCTCGTGGTACATGTTGAAGATCGCGCCTTCATCCATGCCCAGCGATTCGATGCAGTACTGGTAGGCGTGGGTGTGGATCGCCTCTTCGAAGGTCTGGCGCAGGATGTACTGGCGGCACTCCGGGTTGGTGATCAGGCGGTACACGGCCAGGGCCAGGTTGTTGGCAACCAGGCTGTCGGCGGTGGAGAAGAAGCCGAGGTTGCGCATGACGATGCGGCGCTCGTCGTCGGTCAGGCCGTCCGGAGTTTTCCACAACGCGATGTCCGCGTTCATGTTTACT
Organism: Pseudomonas sp. MIL19; assembly: GCF_028680365.1. Classification (NCBI taxonomy): domain Bacteria; kingdom Pseudomonadati; phylum Pseudomonadota; class Gammaproteobacteria; order Pseudomonadales; family Pseudomonadaceae; genus Pseudomonas; species Pseudomonas sp. MIL19. The sequence continues at coordinate 4,949 of NZ_JAPPVG010000023.1, forward strand.
TCCTGCGGCATCCAGTGGTTGGCGCAACCATCCAGATACTTCTGCCAGGCCCAGTCGTACTTGAAGGGTACGAGCTGGTTGAGGTCTGCGCGGCAGTTGATCATGCGTTTTTCGTCGACGGCTACGCGCGCGGCGGTGCCTTCCAGCTCGGCCAGGCCTTCGGCGATATCGAGTTGGTCAAGCGAGGCTTTGGCGCGGGCGACAGCGGCGCTGTCGTCGCTGGCTACGGCGCGGGCTTCAACTGCAGCAGCACCGCCGACCTGGTCGAGTTTGTCGATGCTCATGTCTGCCGTTTGGACAGAGGCTTTGTTGGCTACGGCGACGTCGGCGTCGTCGTCCTTGTCAAATTCATCCCAGCTCAGCATGGCTTGGCTCCTGCTTGCGGGCCGGTGAAATAACCGACCTGTGTGGATATACAGATTAATTGTGTTCCGTTGCGTACAGCGCGCAAGGGTAAAACGGGTGCCGCTGGTCGGGGTGGCTCTAATGACTGGCCGTTGCCCCGAGGCCCACGCCGGTGAGGGCGGTGGCTAGTAATGAGTGGGGGGGGGGGCAGTGTTGCTTGGCCCTCTCCCGAGTGTTGCTTTAACGCTTTTGCTTTTTGCCCGACGTTCGAGCGTGAAGCTGAGCGAGTAGTCGCAAGGCACCTGCTGGAGTGGAGCCCCTGAGCGTACGCCTGTACGTGATGGGGGCCGCTCCGGCAGGTAACGCCGCGAATGCCGCTCAGCTCCGCGCGCTGCCGAACACTATTGGCACGCTTCGCAGTCTGGTTCGTCAATGGCACAGGCCTTTGGTACGGGCGCTGGACCGGCGCTCATTTCTACTTCCGGGGCTTTGGCCGGTGCGGCGCTGAGGCCATCGTTGCCACCATTGGACACGGCATTCAGCTTGCCGGTGCTGATGGTGGACTTCTCGGTGCTGGTCGCGGCCAGGGCACGGAGGTAGTAGGTGGTTTTCAGGCCACGGTACCAAGCCATGCGGTAGGTCACGTCGAGCTTCTTGCCCGAAGCGCCGGCGATGTAGAGGTTCAGCGACTGCGCCTGGTCGATCCACTTCTGGCGACGGCTGGCGGCGTCGACGATCCACTTGGTGTCGACTTCAAACGCGGTGGCGTAGAGGTCTTTCAGCTCTTGCGGGATGCGCTCGATCTGCTGCACGGAACCGTCGTAGTACTTGAGGTCGTTGATCATGACCGAGTCCCACAGGCCGCGGGCTTTGAGGTCGCGAACCAGGTACGGGTTGATCACGGTGAATTCGCCCGAGAGGTTCGATTTCACGTAGAGGTTCTGGTAGGTCGGTTCGATCGACTGCGATACGCCGGTGATGTTGGCGATGGTCGCGGTCGGTGCGATGGCCATGATGTTGGAGTTACGAATACCTTTCTGCACACGGGCACGCACTGGCGCCCAGTCGAGGGTTTCGTTCAGGTCAACGTCGATGTACTTCTGGCCGCGCTGCTCGATAAGGATCTGCTGCGAGTCGAGCGGCAGAATGCCTTTGCTCCACAGCGAACCCTGGAAGGTTTCGTAGCTGCCGCGCTCGTCGGCCAGGTCACAGGAGGCCTGGATGGCGTAGTAGCTGACCGCTTCCATCGACTTGTCAGCGAACTCAACAGCCGCGTCGGAACCGTATGGGATGTGCTGCAGGTACAGAGCGTCCTGGAAGCCCATGATGCCCAAACCGACTGGACGGTGCTTGAAGTTGGAGTTACGCGCCTGCGGCACGCTGTAGTAGTTGATGTCGATCACGTTATCGAGCATGCGTACAGCGGTGTTGACGGTTTTTTCCAGCTTGGCGGTGTCCAGCTTGCCGTCGACGATGTGGTTCGGCAGGTTGATCGAGCCGAGGTTGCACACGGCGATCTCATCCTTGTTGGTGTTCAAGGTGATCTCGGTGCACAGGTTCGAGCTGTGCACCACGCCGACGTGCTGCTGCGGGCTGCGCAGGTTGCATGGGTCTTTGAAGGTCAGCCATGGGTGGCCAGTTTCAAACAGCATGGAGAGCATCTTGCGCCACAGGTCTTTGGCTTGGATGGTCTTGAACAGCTTGATCTTGCCGCCGTACTGGGTCAGGGCTTCGTAGTACTCGTAGCGCTCTTCGAAGGCTTTACCGGTGAGGTCGTGCAGGTCTGGCACTTCGGACGGGCTGAACAGAGTCCATGGGCCGTCGTCGAAGACGCGCTTCATGAACAGGTCTGGGATCCAGTTGGCGGTGTTCATGTCGTGGGTGCGGCGACGGTCGTCACCGGTGTTCTTGCGCAGCTCGATGAACTCTTCGATGTCCATGTGCCAGGTTTCCAGGTAGGCGCAGACCGCGCCCTTGCGCTTGCCGCCCTGGTTAACTGCAACTGCGGTGTCGTTGACCACTTTAAGGAAGGGCACAACACCCTGGGATTTGCCGTTGGTGCCCTTGATGTAGGCGCCCAGCGAACGCACTGGTGTCCAGTCGTTACCCAGACCGCCGGCAAACTTGGAGAGCATGGCGTTGTCGTGGATGGCGTGATAAATGCCCGACAGGTCATCCGGTACGGTGGTCAGGTAGCACGAGCTCAGCTGCGGACGCAGGGTGCCGGCGTTGAACAGGGTCGGCGTGGACGACATGTAGTCGAACGAGGACAGCAGGTTGTAGAACTCGATGGCGCGTTCTTCTTTCTGCTTCTCTTCAATCGCCAGGCCCATGGCCACGCGCATGAAGAATACCTGTGGCAGCTCGATGCGTACGCCATCTTTGTGGATGAAGTAGCGGTCGTAGAGGGTCTGCAGGCCCAGGTAGGTGAACTGCTGATCGCGCTCGTGGTTGATCGCCTGGCCGAGTTTTTCCAGGTCAAAGGTGCCTAGCACGGGGTTGAGCAATTCCAGCTCAATGCCTTTGGTGATGTAGGCCGGCAGCGCTTGGGCGTAGAAAGTAGCCATTTCGTGATGGGTAGCGCTGGCCGCGACGCCGAGGTAGTTCAGCGCTTCGGCGCGAATGTTGTCCATCAGCAGGCGGGCGGTGACGTAGCTGTAGTTCGGCTCACGCTCAACCAGGGTGCGGGCAGTCATCACCAGAGCGGTGCTGACATCGCTCTGCGCGACGCCGTCGTAGAGGTTCTTCAGGGTTTCTTTCTGGATCAGTGCGCCATCGACTTCAGCCAAGCCTTCGCAGGCTTCGCGGATGATGGTGTCCAGGCGGCCCATGTCCAGCGGCGCAACGCTGCCGTCGAGGTGGGTGACGCGGATGCTTGGGTGCGGCTGAGCCGGAGTTTCAACGCTCTCGCGCTTACGCTCTTGGCTGCGCAGTTCGCGGTAGATCACGTAGTCGCGGGCGACTTTCTGCTCACCGGAACGCATTAGGGCCAGTTCGACCTGGTCCTGGATTTCTTCGATATGGATAGTGCCGCCGGACGGCATGCGGCGTTTGAAGGTGGCGGTGACTTGCTCGGTCAGGCGCTCAACCGTTTCATGGATACGCGACGAGGCGGCAGCGGTGCCGCCTTCAACAGCGAGAAAGGCCTTGGTGATGGCAACGGTGATTTTGTCATCGGTGTAAGGCACCACGGTGCCGTTACGCTTGATCACGCGCAGTTGGCCTGGCGCGGTGGCGCTCAGGTTCTGGTTGTCAGCGGTGGCCTGCGGCGCGTCGGCCTGCGAGTTCTCGCGGGAGGTGTCGGTGTGCATGAAAGTCTCCGTTCTTCTGGTTTTAGAGGGGCGCCGAACAGTTGATCAGTGCGCCGTACCATCGTTCATTCCATTTCAACAACGCCGCACGAACAGCGCTAGGCCGTTCGTTCGGGACTTGCAATCTGGGCAGGTAAGGTACGACTAAGCGCCTTCCTGGCTCTTCAAGTCTTGTACAGGCATTCGACCTGTACCACTAGATGTTGTGGCACGTCGGGTATACGGCCTGTTCTGATCAAGGCGTCCACGCTCTTCTGGCGGGTCAGTGGCCTGATCTGGATCGGTGATGCTCAAACGCCCATCTAAGCTATTTTTTGCACTTTTTCAGTCCGTTGTATGGACTGCTTTGGGGCAAATGTGCTTGTGTGATTCTGTGTGCTAAAACCCAATATGTAGGTGTTTGTCGCGCTGGGGATACAAGATAGTGCGGTGTAGGTGTGAAGGCAAGTTGATAAATTTGCGCCGCCTGTGGATAAAGCTGTGGGTTACTTTGGGGTAACTTTCGCAAGGCCGCGTAGTTGCTGGGGTTGCCCCCTATATACCGTTCGTCGTCATGGCTTGTGCTTTTTTAGCCACCCTTAAGGCGGTTTTTTAGTCAATCAGATAAACACAATATGTAGTCTTTTTGCCGGCATGGCTGGCCTATTGCCAGGGGCTGGGTTGGCGGTTTTTTTAGCGCCACGTTGCCGCTCGTTAAGGTGCTTGTAAGGGCAGCGCGGTGTAGGCCGCGTTGCTACAATGCCGGCGCCGTTTTGGCCAGGTGAGCAGTGCTAGGGAGTTAGTTGTGGAGCAGCAGTCGTGGCACATCCTTATTGTTGAAGACGACCAGCGCCTGGCCGAGTTGACCCGTGAGTACCTGGAGGGCAATGGCCTTAATGTGGCCATCGAAATGGACGGCGCCAAGGCGGCCGCGCGCATTTTGCAGGAGCAGCCGGACTTGGTGATTCTCGACCTGATGCTGCCGGGCGAAGACGGCTTGTCGATCTGCCGCAAGGTGCGCGGGCAATACGAGGGGCCGATCCTGATGCTCACCGCGCGTACCGATGACATGGACCAAGTGCTCGGCCTGGAGATGGGCGCGGACGACTATGTATATAAGCCGGTGCGCCCGCGTGTGCTGCTGGCGCGTATCCGGGCGCTGCTGCGCCGCCATGAAAGCAGTGAGGTGCAGGTGCCGAGTGAGCGCCGGCGCTTGCAGTTTGGTCCGCTGGTGATCGACAGCGCCATGCGTGAAGCCTGGCTGGGCGAGCAGGGGATTGAGCTGACCAGTGCGGAATTCGATTTGTTGTGGCTGCTGACCTCTAACGCCGGGCGGATTCTCTCGCGCGAGGAAATCTTCAATGCCCTGCGCGGCATCGAGTACGACGGCCAGGACCGCTCCATCGATGTGCGCATCTCCCGTATTCGGCCGAAGATCGGTGATGACCCGATGCACCCGCGCCTGATCAAGACGGTGCGCAGCAAGGGCTACCTGTTTGTCGCCGAAGCGGCCGAGGCCATGGCATGAGTGGCGCGGTGATCCGCTCGTGAATTCGATCTTCCTGCGCATCTATGGCGGCATGCTGGCCGTGCTGGTGCTGGTGGCATTGCTGGGTGTCGGCGCGCTGCAGCTGCTCAACGACGTGCGCGTGGATCAATACCGCGAACGTCTGGCTCAGGGCACTTTCCGCCTGATGGCCGATAACCTCACGCCCATGGTGGAGGTGGAGCGGCGCCGTGCTGTCGCGGTATGGGGGCGTTTGCTTGGTGTCCCCATGCAAGTCACCGCGCTGGCTGAGGCTGGCCTAGATAGCAGTGCGCGCAACAACCTGCGCCGTGGCTTGGTGCTGGTGCAGCAAACCGGCCCGCACGAAGCGCGTATTTACAGCCAGTTGGGTGAGCTGCCGTTGCTGCTGGTTGCCGATGTGCAGCAGGTCAGCGAGCAGTTGGCGCGCGCCACCAGCTTTTTGCTGATTGATGAGCTGGTGCGCTACCCCTGGGATGAGCAGCCAAGCCGGCTGGCCGCGCTCAAACGTGATAAACGCTTTGGCTTCGACTTGCGCCTGGTGCGCCTCGATCAGGCCGACCTCGACCCCGACCAGCGCCGCCGCGTGGACGAGGGCGATACGGTGATGGCCTTGGGCCGGGGCGGTGACAGCATTTATGTGTTCTCCGGCATCGTCGACACACCCTGGGTGCTGGAAATCGGCCCGCTGTACCAGATGGACCCTTATCCGGCGCAGTGGCTGGTACTGATTGGTGCGCTGAGCCTGAGCCTGATCGGCCTGATGGTTTACCTGTTGGTACGGCCGCTGGAGCAGCGCTTACGGGATGTGGAGGCCGCCGCGACCTTGATTGCCAGTGGTCGTCTGGATGCCCGTGTGCCGACCAGCGGTACCGACTCGGTCGGGCGCTTGGCGGCGGCCTTTAACGCCATGGCCGAGCACTTGCAGCGTTCTTTGGGTATTCAGCGGGAGCTGGTCCGCGCGGTATCGCATGAGCTGCGCACGCCGGTGGCGCGGTTGCGCTTCGGCCTGGAAATGATCGGCGATGCGGAAACCGACGCGGCGCGGCGCAAATACATGGAGGGCATGGACAACGATATCCAAGACCTCGACAAGCTGGTTGACGAGATGCTCACCTACGCGCGCCTGGAGCAGGGCGCGCCGGCGCTGAACTTCCAGCAGGTCGACCTGAATGAGCTGATCGATCAGGTGATCACCGAACTGGCCCCGCTGCGCGCCAGTGTACGGGTTGAGCGCGGCCCCTCACGCGACGCCTTGGATGGTGGCGGTGCCTGTGTTGAGGCCGAGCTGCGCTACCTGCACCGTGCCTTGCAGAACCTGGTGAGCAACGCCATGCGCCATGCTGAGTCGCGCGTGCGGGTGAGTTACCAGATCGGTTCGCAGCGTTGCCGGGTGGATGTCGAGGATGACGGCCCCGGTGTGCCGGAAGAGGCTTGGGAGCACATTTTTACCCCTTTCCTGCGTCTGGACGACAGCCGCACCCGCGCCTCGGGTGGGCATGGCTTGGGCTTGTCGATCGTGCGGCGGATCATCTACTGGCACGAAGGCCGTGCACAGATCAGTCGCAGTACAGGGCTGGGTGGTGCGTGCTTTACCCTGATCTGGCCGCGTAAGCAGGCGTGATCGTAGCCCGGATGCAAGCCGGGAGCGCCCTTCAATCTGTCACCAATGTCCCGGGTTTCATCCCGGCTACGCCGCGAATAAGCAGCTGATCAGAACGGTGCTGGGCACTCGAAACGCATCCGCTCGCCCGTTTGCGGGTGGGTCAGGCTGAGCATGCTGGCGTGCAGGCACAGGCGCGGATAGGCGGCCAGGGCTTGTTCGTGCGCGTACAAGCCGTCACCGAGTAGCGGGTGGCCGATGGAGAGCATGTGTACGCGCAGTTGATGCGAGCGGCCGGTGATCGGCGTCAGCTCGACGCGGCAATGCTCGGCGTGGCGCTCCAGCACTTTCCAGTAGGTCAGCGCATGTTTGCCCAGCTCATGGTCGACAACGTGGCGTGGCTTGGTCGGTGGGTCGTAGCGCAGCGGCAGGTCAATGCTGCCGCTGTCCAGCTCGGGTTGGCCCCAGCACAGTGCGGTGTAGGCTTTTTCGGTTTCGCGGTCGTGGAACTGGCGCGACAGTTCGCGGTGGCTGTCGGCGTCACGTGCCAGGACGATGATTCCTGAGGTTTCCCAGTCCAGGCGATGGACGATGCGCGCTTCCGGGTAACCGTTCTCCTGCAGACGGGTAACCAGGCAATCGCGGTTATCTTCCGCGCGGCCGGGCACCGAGAGCAGCAGGGTGGGCTTGTTGATCACCAGCAGGGCGGCGTCCTGGTGGAGAATTACGACATTTGACAGCGGCATGGGCATTCCACAAATAGAAACGGCGGCCAGGGCCGCCGTTTCGGGGTGTTAGACAATCAACGATCGGGCAGGGTGATGTTGAGTTCCAGAATGGAACAGCTGCCTTGGTTTTCCAGTGCGACCTGGACTTGATCCGAGTCGATGTTGACGTACTTGCGGATCACCTCGACCAACTCTTGCTGCAGGGCCGGCAGGTAGTCCGGCTGGCTGCGCTGGCCGCGCTCGTGGGCGACGATGATTTGTAGGCGCTCTTTCGCGATGGACGCTGTGGTTTCTTTTTTGCGTTCACGAAAGAAGTCAAAAATGTTCATTCACGACCTCCAAACAGGCGTTGCATGAATCCCTTCTTCTGCACATCGAGGAACCGATGCGCCACTTCCTTGCCCAGCAGGCGGTCAACCGCGTCGCTGTAGGCTTGGCCTGCATCACTCTGGTCGTCGAGAATCACCGGTACGCCCTGGTTCGAGGCCTTGAGTACGGCTTGCGACTCAGGGATCACGCCGAGCAGGCGGATGGCGAGGATTTCTTCAACGTCTTCAACACCGAGCATTTCGCCTTTGATCACGCGCTCAGGGTTGTAGCGGGTCAGCAGCAGGTGTTCCTTGATCGGCTCTTCGCCCTTCTCGGCGCGGCGCGATTTGCTCGCCAGCAGGCCCAGCATGCGGTCGGAGTCACGTACCGAGGACACTTCTGGGTTGGTCACGACAATCGCCTCATCGGCGAAGTACATGGCCAGGTGCGCGCCTTTTTCGATGCCGGCTGGCGAGTCGCAAACCACGTATTCGAAGTTCTGGCGCAGTTCTTCGAGGACTTTTTCAACGCCTTCTTCGGTCAGCGCGTCTTTGTCGCGGGTCTGGCTGGCGGCCAGCACGTAGAGGTTTTCCAGGCGCTTGTCTTTGATCAGCGCCTGCGACAGGGTGGCTTCGCCGTTGACCACGTTGACGAAGTCATACACCACGCGGCGCTCGCAACCCATGATCAGGTCAAGGTTACGCAGGCCGACGTCGAAGTCGACGATGACAGTCTTGTGCCCGCGCAGGGCGAGGCCGGTACCGATGGCAGCGCTGGTGGTGGTTTTACCAACGCCACCTTTGCCGGACGTAACAACGAGGATCTTGGCCAAGGTGATTCACCCTAAAATGTAGAGATAACGCAGGTTCCATGGCCCATTTCAGGCTTCCGGCTGCCCTGTTTGAAAGTGGCCGCAGTATCCGTTAAAGGCGTGTGATGTTCAACACGTCACCCGACAGGCAGACATGCACGGCCTGGCCCCAGAGCGGGTCGCGGCGCAAGTCTTCGGCAACTTTATAGTGGCCCGCAATGGAGAGCAGTTCTGCGCCCATTTGCTGGCAGAAAATCCGCGCCTTGAGGTTGCCCTTGATGCCGGCCAATGCACGGCCGCGCATGGGGGCGTAAACATGGATGTTGCCATCGGCGAGAAGTTCCGCGCCGGCGCTGACGGGGGCTAAAACGATCAGGTCGCCGCCCTGGGCATAAATTTGTTGGCCGCCGCGCACTGGGCTGGTGATGATTTTGCTCGGTTTGAACTCCGGCTCAGCCGGTTTTTCCGGTTTTGCAGGTGCCAGTTCAATCGGTCGCTCGCGCGCACCGGACGGCGGCAGTACGGGCAGGTCCAGCGCTTGCGCGGCGTTGATGTCGGCTTCGCGGTTGGCGCGGACCGCCAGGGTGCGCAGGCCGTGCTTGCGGCAAACGGCCATCAGCTCAGTCAGGTCGAGGGAGCCTTCGCTTTCCGGCAGCTTGTCGAGGGCCAGGATCAGCGGGGTGTTGCTGAAAAAAGCCGGCGCCTGGGCGACTTTTTCGCTGAGTTGCAGGTCGAGGCGAGTGAGATCGTTGTGTGCCAGTTCCATGACGGTGATGGCCAGCATGCTGCCTTTTAGCTGGAATACGGGGTCTTGCTCGAGAAGATCAGCTTGGCTCATGGTCTGCCTGATACGGCCCTTGTTTAGAAACTGGGGGAAAGTAAGCCGGTCTTATAACGAGAACGCCGCGCGCTCGCAAGTTGCGTGCGGCGAAACCAAGGCTCAGGGAAAGTCCTGATAGAATGCCGCGCTTTATTGCGTGCCTCGGACCTGCTTTATGGATCGCCCTGTTTTCCGTGCTTATTTCCTGCATCCGCGTTTCTGGCTGTTATGGCTGGGGCTGGGCTTGCTGTGGTTGGTCGCGCAGCTGCCTTATAAGGTGCTGCTGTGGTTGGGGCGCTGCCTGGGGGCGCTGATGTACCGCCTGGCCAGCGCGCGGCGCAAGATCGCTGCACGTAACCTGGAGCTGTGTTTTCCGCAGATGTCCGCTGTCGAGCGCAAGGCGTTATTAAAGGAAAACTTCGCCTCCACCGGGATTACCTTTTTTGAGATGGCCATTGCCTGGTGGTGGCCGGCTGAGCGTTTGCGTCGCCTGGGGACGATTGAGGGGCTGGAGCACCTGCGTCAGGCCGAGGCCGATGGGCAGGGGGTAATTCTCATGGCGCTGCATTTCACCACCCTGGAAATGGGCGGTGGCCTGCTCGGCCTGGCCCAGGATATGTACGGCATGTACCGCCCGCACAAAAATCCACTGTTCGACTATGTCCAGCGCCGTGGCCGCGAGCAGCGTTTGCTCGGGGTGATTGGCCGTGACGATGTGCGCGGCATGCTCAAGCTGCTGCGCGCCGGCGGGGTGGTGTGGTATGCGCCCGATCAGGATTACGGCGCGCAGCGCAGCGTGTTTGTGCCGTTGTTTGGGGTGCCGGCGGCTACCGTCACGGCCACCAGCAAATTTGCGCGCATGGGGCGGGCCAAGGTTATCCCCTTTACCCAGCAGCGCTTGCCTGATGGTCAGGGTTACCGCTTAGTGATTCATCCGCCGCTGGCAGACTTTCCCAGTGGCAGCGAAGAAGCCGATTGCCTGCGGGTTAATCAGTGGATCGAGCAAGCCATCAGTGCTTGCCCTGAGCAGTACCTGTGGGCGCATCGGCGTTTCAAGACCCGCCCCGAGGGCGAGCCGAAGCTGTATAAAAAGAAGCGCTAAGCCGATCCCCTTTAGCGGGCTCAGCGCTTAAGTCGGCTTTCTTGGTGTTTGCGGGTTCCGTGCGCGCCTGACGGGCTCCTATACTGGCGAAAAACAATGGGAACTCGCCAATGCCGCACACGGCTTCAACCGATCAGCCAGTCACCGGGCTGATTCTCTCCGGCGGTGGTGCACGGGCGGCCTATCAAATCGGTGTGCTGGCTGCCATCGCTGACCTCTTGCCTAATGCTGCGCACAACCCTTTCCCGGTAATAGTCGGCACCTCTGCGGGGGCGATTAATGCGGTGGGGCTGGCCTGTGGTGCCTTGCACTTCACTGAAGCGGTGCGCCGGCTGACGAGTGTTTGGCAGGGCTTTCACACCCATCAGGTGTATCGCAGCGATTGGCCGGGTGTGTTGCGCCAGGCCAGCCGCTTTGTCGGTCACAGCCTGCTGGGGTTGGGCGGCCCGGTGCCGGTGGCCTTGCTCGACAGTTCGCCGCTGGCCAAGCTGCTGGCGCGTGAGCTGGATTTCAGTGGTATTTCCGCCGCCGTACGCCACCGTCAGCTGCGCGCGGTGGCCGTCACCGCGTTTGGTTATGAGAGCGGTCAGGCCGTGACCTTTTATCAGGGGCGCGCCACCATCGATCCGTGGTTTCGCCATCGTCGGGTCGGTGCGCCTACCCGTCTTGCGCTTGAACACCTGCTGGCGAGTGCGGCGATTCCGTTGATTTTTCCGCCGGTAAAGATCAACCGCGAATACTTTGGCGACGGTGCGGTGCGCCAGTCCGCACCGATCAGCCCCGCCTTGCACTTGGGCGCCAGCCGGGTGTTGGTGGTAGGGGTCAGCGACAACCCGGTAGGACTGCAGGCTCAGGTGCCGGTGCTCCGCCCCAAGGAAAGCCGCCAGCCCAGCTTGGCGCAAATCAGTGGGCATATGCTCAACAGCACCTTTATCGATAACCTGGAAAGCGACATCGAGATGCTTGAACGGCTCAACCAAATGGGCCGTTTGATTCCCGCCGAGCTCCACCCGCGTGGCTTGGGGCTTAAACCGGTGGACGTGTTGGTGATTTCCCCCAGCCAGCCGCTGGACCTGATCGCCGCCCGTCATCGGCATGAGCTGCCCAAGGCGCTGCGCCTGTTTCTACGTGGGCCAGGGGCGACCAAGGCCAGTGGTGCGGGGGTGCTGAGTTACCTGCTATTTGAGCCGGGTTACTGCAACGAACTGATCGAGCTGGGCTATCAGGACGCCATGGCCCAGAAAGCCCGCCTGATCGAGTTTCTTAGCCTCGACAGTCCGCCCGTGCCGGCCGGTGTCGCTGAGCCTGCCTAAATAGGACGGCGTCTTGAATGGCCGCCAGGGATGGCCTGTCATCAAAATCCTTTAGCGTGGCGCGGATAAAACCGCGCCAAGGGTGGCGGGCTGCATTTAAACTGCGCCTTCCCGATGCTTTCTGTCGCATTTGCGAAAGCAGTGGTTTTCCTCGGGTCGGCGCTATAAGAAGTTGTCGCATGGCGGCAATGCCGGCTCTGGATCAGTCCCTACAATCCGTCACGTCGCCTGCTAGTCAATGCAGGTGTTCCTCGTTAGGAGAGCTTAGATGTCTGTTCAGCACGACCCGGTGCAGCGCGCCGATTTCGACCAGGTGATGGTGCCCAACTACGCACCCGCAGCTTTTATTCCAGTCCGCGGCGCCGGTTCGCGTGTATGGGATCAGAGCGGTCGTGAGCTGATCGACTTTGCCGGTGGCATCGCCGTCAACGTACTCGGCCACGCCCATCCGGTGCTGGTTAACGCGTTGACCGAGCAGGCCGGCAAACTTTGGCATGTGTCCAACGTGTTCACCAATGAGCCGGCGCTGCGCCTGGCCAAGAAACTGATTGACGCCACCTTCGCCGACCGCGTGTTCTTCTGTAACTCCGGCGCCGAAGCCAACGAGGCTGCGTTCAAGCTGGCCCGTCGCGTGGCCTTCGATAAGTTCGGCGAGGACAAGCACGAAATCATCGCCGCGACCAACAGCTTCCACGGTCGTACCCTGTTTACCGTCAGCGTCGGTGGTCAGCCGAAGTATTCCGATGGTTTTGGCCCAAAGATACAGGGCATCAGCCACATTCCTTATAACGATATCGAGGCACTCAAGGCCGCGGTATCGGACAAGACCTGCGCCGTGGTGCTGGAGCCGATTCAAGGTGAAGGCGGCGTGCTGCCGGCTGACCTGGCTTACCTGCAAGCGGCCCGTGAGCTGTGCGACAAGCACAACGCATTGCTGGTGTTCGACGAAGTGCAGAGCGGCATGGGTCGCAGCGGCGAGTTGTTCGCCTATATGCACTACGGCGTGACCCCGGACATTCTCTCCAGCGCCAAGAGCCTGGGCGGTGGTTTCCCGATCGGCGCGATGCTCACCACTACTGAGCTGGCCAAGCACTTGGCGGTCGGCACCCACGGCACCACCTACGGCGGCAACCCGCTGGCCTGTGCGGTGGGCGAGGCGGTGATCGACACCATCAACACCCCTGAAGTGCTGGAGGGTGTCAAAGCCAAACATCAGCGTTTCAAAACCAAGCTGGAGCAGATTGGCCAGCAGTACGGCGTGTTCAGCGAAGTGCGCGGCCTAGGCTTGCTGATCGGTGCGGTGCTGTCCGATGCCTGGAAAGGCAAGGCCAAGGCGATTCTCGACGCCGCAGCGGTGGAAGGTGTGATGGTGCTGCAGGCCAGCCCGGACGTGGTGCGCTTTGCCCCAAGCCTGGTGGTGGAAGACGCCGATATTGATGAAGGTCTGGCACGTTTAGAACGTGCCGTGGCCAAGCTGACTCAGGCCTGATTGCCGGCCTGAGCCGCCGTAATAACGGAGGCTCAGGTTGTGCCCGCTCAACCCAGGACGGGTTGAGCTAAACAGCAAGGAAGCCCGTCTCTGTGTGTGCCGCGGCCTTGGCTTGCGGTTTTCTCTGGGTCGCTCGTGAGAGCCGCTTGGAGCTTTTATCCAAAGGAGTGACACCATGCTGGTGATGCGCCCCGCGCAAATGGCCGACCTCACTGAAGTGCAGCGTCTCGCCGCGGACAGCCCGGTTGGTGTGACTTCACTGCCCGACGACAGTGACCGTCTGCGTGAAAAGATTGCCGCCTCGGAAGCCTCGTTTGCCGCCGAAGTCAGCTTCAACGGTGAAGAGAGCTACTTCTTCGTTCTCGAAGACAGCGACAGCGGACGCCTGGTCGGCTGCTCCGGCATCGTCGCCTCGGCCGGTTACTCGGAGCCGTTCTACAGCTTCCGTAACGAAACCTTCGTGCACAACTCCCGCGAGCTGAAGATCCATAACAAGATCCACGTGCTCTCACTGTGCCACGACTTGACCGGCAACAGCCTGCTGACCAGCTTCTACGTCGAGCAACCGCTGGTGAACACCGTCTGGTCCGACCTCAACTCGCGGGCGCGTTTGTTGTTCCTGGCCAACCATCCGGAGCGCTTTGCCGATGCCGTAGTGGTAGAGATCGTCGGTTACAGCGATGAGGCCGGCGACTCGCCGTTCTGGGATGCGGTGGGGCGTAACTTCTTCGACATGAACTACACCGAAGCCGAGCGCCTGTGTGGCCTGAAAAGCCGCACCTTCCTCGCTGAATTAATGCCGCATTACCCCATCTACGTGCCGCTGCTGCCGGACGAAGCTCAAGAAGCTATGGGCCAGGTGCATCCGCGGGCGCAGGTCAGCTTTGACATCCTTATGCGCGAAGGCTTCGAGACCGACCACTACATCGACATTTTCGATGGCGGCCCGACCGTGCATGCGCGCACCTCGGGGATTCGTTCGATTGCTCAGAGCCGCGTAGTGCCGGTGCGCCTGGCGGCTGAGAAAGCCGAGCCGAGCAAAGGCGGGCGGCCGTACTTGGTCAGTAATGGTCAGTTGCAGGATTTTCGCGCGATTGTCGCGGAGCTGGATTGGGTCCCGGGTAAGCCGGTCACCCTGAGTGTTGCGGCCGCCGAAGCCCTGGGCGTCGGCGAGGGCGTCAGTGTTCGCCTGGTTGCGGTTTAAGGAGTTAGCGCATGATCGTTCGTCCCGTTCGCAGCACCGATCTGCCGGCTCTGTTTCAACTGGCACGCAGTACCGGCGCTGGTTTGACTACCTTGCCCGCCAATGAGGAGCGCTTGGCGCACCGCGTTGGTTGGGCTGAAAAAGCCTTCCGCGGTGAGGCCGCCCGCGGCGATGCCGACTACCTGTTTGTGCTCGAAGACGACAATGGCGAGGTGGTCGGTATTTCCGCTGTCGCCGGTGCCGTCGGCCTGCGTGAGCCCTGGTACAACTACCGGGTTGGTTTGACCGTCAGCGCTTCGCAGGAGCTGAATATCCATCGGCAGATTCCCACCCTGTTCTTGGCCAACGACCTGACCGGCAATTCCGAGCTGTGCTCGCTGTTCTTGCGCAGCGACCAGCGCAGCGGGCTTAACGGTCGGTTGTTGTCGAAGGCGCGCTTTCTGTTTATCGCCGAATTCCGTGAGCTGTTCGGCGACAAGGTGATCGCCGAGATGCGCGGCATGTCCGATGAACAGGGCCGTTCGCCGTTTTGGGAGTGCCTGGGTCGGCACTTTTTTAGAATGGAATTCAGCCAGGCGGATTACCTTACCGGTGTCGGCAACAAGGCCTTTATCGCCGAGCTGATGCCCAAGTTCCCGCTCTACACCTGCTTCCTTTCCGAGGATGCGCGCAACACCATCGGCCGTGTCCACCCGGACACCGAGCCGGCGCTGGCCATGCTCAAGGCCGAAGGTTTCAGTTATCAGGGCTATGTCGACATCTTCGACGCGGGCCCGGCCATCGAGGCGCAAACCGCGAAGATCCGCGCGGTACAGGACAGCGAAGTGCTGGTGCTGGCCATCGGTACGCCAGGCGATGACGTTACCCACTACCTGATTCATAACCGCAAGCGCGAAGACTGTCGGATTACCGTCGCCCCGGCGCGTCTGGCTGCCGGCACGCTGGTGGTCGATGCACAAACGGCCAAGCGCCTGCAGCTGTCGGCAGGCGATCAAGTGCGCGCGGTAGCGGTCTCCGCTCGCGGTTAAAGGCTATGCGCCACTGCGTGCGCTAAGGCTGTGTCTAAATTGCTGATTCGGCGGCTAGCCGGGTCTACACCTTGCTGGGAGTGATAAAACAAGATGAGCACTCATTACATTGCCGGTGCCTGGCACGCAGGTCAGGGTGAAGCCCTGGAATCGCTCAATCCGGTCAGCCAGGAAGCCATCTGGCACGGCCAGGCCGCCAGTGCTGCGCAGGTTGATGCTGCCGTGCAGGCTGCCCGTGCGGCATTCCCCGCTTGGGCCTCGCGCTCGCTGGATGAACGCATTGCCGTGCTTGAGCAGTTTGCCGCCACCCTCAAGCAGCAGGCTGACGCGCTGGGCTACTGCATTGGTGAGGAAACCGGCAAGCCGCTGTGGGAAACCGCCACCGAAGTCACCAGCATGGCCAATAAGGTCGCCATCTCGGTGCAAAGTTACCGCGAGCGTACCGGTGAGAAGAGCGGCCCATTGGGCGATGCCACAGCAGTATTGCGGCACAAGCCGCATGGTGTGGTTGCCGTGTTTGGCCCGTACAACTTCCCCGGTCACCTGCCCAACGGCCACATTGTGCCGGCGCTGCTGGCAGGCAACTGTGTGGTGTTCAAGCCCAGCGAATTGACGCCGAAAGTCGCCGAGTTAACGGTTAAGTGCTGGATTGAGGCCGGCTTGCCGGCGGGCGTGCTCAACCTGGTGCAAGGTGCGCGCGAGACAGGTGTGGCGCTGGCGGCCCATGCGGGTATCGACGGGTTGTTTTTCACCGGTTCCAGCCGCACGGGCAACCTGCTGCACAAGCAGTTCTCCGGTCGTCCGGACAAAATTCTCGCACTGGAAATGGGCGGCAACAACCCGCTGGTGGTCGAGCAGGTCAGCGATATCAATGCCGCCGTGTACACCATCATCCAGTCGGCGTTTATTTCCGCTGGCCAGCGCTGCACCTGCGCGCGGCGCCTGCTGGTGCCGCAAGGCGCGTGGGGTGACAGCTTGCTGGAACGCCTGGTGGAAGTAGCGGCGAGTATCAAAGTCGGTAGTTTCGACGCTCAGCCAGCGCCGTTTATGGGTTCGGTGATTTCTCTCGATGCGGCTCAGCACTTGCTCAAGGCCCAGCAACACCTGCTGGCCCAGGGCGCCAAGCCGCTGCTGAAAATGTCTCAGCCGTTGCAGGGCGCGGCTTTGCTCACGCCCGGCATTATTGACGTAACGGACCTGGCCGAGCGGGCGGATGAGGAGTTCTTCGGCCCGCTGCTGCAGGTGATTCGCTACACCGATTTTGCTGCCGCGATTGTTGAGGCCAACAACACCCAATACGGGTTGGCTGCTGGGCTGCTGTCTGACTCCAAGGCGCGTTATGAGCAGTTCTGGCTGCATAGCCGCGCGGGTATCGTTAACTGGAACAAGCAGCTGACTGGTGCTGCCAGCACCGCGCCGTTTGGCGGCGTGGGGGCGTCCGGTAACCACCGCGCCAGCGCCTATTACGCGGCTGATTATTGCGCTTACCCGGTGGCGTCGCTGGAAGCCGACAACCTCAGCCTGCCGGCCACCCTGACTCCGGGAGTCAGTCTATGAGCCCAGTCGCCAGCACTAACGCCTATGAAGTCAATTTTGACGGTTTGGTCGGGCCGACCCATAACTATGGCGGCCTGTCCTACGGCAACGTGGCCTCGCAGAGCAACAGCCAGGTAGGGTCGAACCCGAAAGAGGCCGCCAAGCAAGGCCTGGCCAAGATGAAGGCCTTGATGGAGATGGGCTTCAAGCAGGGCGTACTGGCCCCGCAGGAACGGCCGAATGTCGCGGTGCTGCGCAGCTTGGGGTTTGCCGGCACTGACGCGCAGGTGATCCAAAAGGCTGCGAAAGAGGCCATGCCGCTGCTGGTCGCCAGCTGCTCGGCTTCCAGTATGTGGACGGCCAATGCCTGCACCGTCAGCCCGAGTGCTGATACTGCGGATGGTCGCGTGCATTTCACCGCCGCCAACCTCAACTGCAAATTCCACCGCTCCATCGAACACCCAACCACCAGCCGTGTGCTGGGCGCCATGTTCGCCAATCAGCAGCACTTCGCCCACCACGCCGCGCTGCCCGCCGTTGCTCAGTTCGGCGATGAAGGTGCGGCAAATCACACGCGGTTCTGCAAAGGCTATGGCGATGCGGGTGTGGAGTTCTTTGTATTCGGCCGCAGTGCTTTTGACAGCCGCTTCCCGGCGCCGCAGCGCTACCCGGCGCGGCAAACCCTGGAGGCTTCGCAAGCCGTGGCGCGCCTGCACGGCCTCAGTGATGACGGTGTGGTTTACGCTCAGCAAACCCCGGCGGTGATCGATCAAGGGGTGTTCCACAATGACGTGATCGCCGTGGGTAACGGTGAGGTGCTGTTCTATCACCAAGACGCCTTCCTCGACACGGATAAGGTGCTGGCCGAACTGGGCGACAAGCTCGCTCGTCGTGGCGGCAACCTGCAGGCGGTGTGCGTGCCGCGTGATGCAGTGGCGGTTGAAGACGCGGTTAAATCCTACCTGTTTAACAGTCAGCTGCTCAGCCGCGCCGACGGCGGCATGCTGCTGATCGTGCCGGAAGAGTGCCGCAACAACAGCAATGTCTGGAACTACCTGCAGCAGCTGACCAGCGGCAACGGGCCGATCCGTGAAGTACAGGTGTTTGACCTCAAACAAAGCATGCAGAACGGCGGTGGCCCCGCCTGCCTGCGCCTGCGTGTCGCGCTCAAGGAAGACGAGCTGGCGGCGGTCAATCAGGGCGTGATCATGACCCCGACGCTGTACGACACCCTCAATGCTTGGGTCGACAAGCACTACCGCGATCGCCTGAGCGAAAACGATTTGGCTGATCCACAATTGTTGAGTGAATGCCGTACGGCCTTGGATGAACTGACGCAGATCCTTAAACTGGGCGCGGTTTATCCTTTTCAATTAGCTAACTAGGCTGGGTCGCGCTTTATCGATCCGCCGGTGGATGTGAAAAAACGACATCCACCCTACATCCAAAACTGTGGAGATTTTATGAGCGATGCCCTGCAACTGATCCTCGAAGACACTGACGGCACCCAGCTGGAAACCTCCTGCACACGCTTTGCCGTGATCTGGCAGGGCCAGGAAATCTGGTTCCAGCAGGTTGGTAACAACCAGTTGATGATCGGTGTCGACGTTGAGGAGGGTGCTGCCGAATACGCCAACCTGCTGCTGCGTCCATTGGCCACCAATCTGGTCAGCCTGGAGCTGGAAATGGAAGCTGCTGAGCCGGGCGATGACGACGAGCACGTGCACGGCCCAGACTGCACCCACGACTGAGGAACCACTATGCTTGCTCTTGGGAAATTGCTTGAACTGACCCTGGCCGGCCATGAGCCGGCAGCAAAAATTCAGCTGACTCCCGAGGGTACGCGTGTGCGTTGGCTGGCCGAAGGTGCGGTGGAAATCACCCCGCCTGCGGCCCGCGACAACGGCCAGGACCTGCTGCTGTCGGCGGGTATCCATGGCAATGAAACAGCCCCCATCGAATTACTCGACCGCCTGCTGCAAGCCATTGCGCGTAATCAGCTGCAGCCGTGCGCACGCATTCTCTTTCTGCTGGGTAACCCTGCCGCGATGCGTCGCGGCGAGCGGTATGTCGAGCAGGACATTAACCGCCTATTCAACGGGCGCCACGACCAACACAGCGGGCCCGAGGCGCTGCGCGCCTGTGAGCTGGAGCATCTGGCGGCAGCATTTTTCAGTAAGCCCGAGCGCACCCGCCTGCATTACGACCTGCACACCGCTATTCGTGCGTCGAAGGTTGAACAGTTTGCTCTTTATCCCTTCCAGGAAGGTCGCCCGCGCAGTCGGCGTGAGCTGGCGCGTTTAAGTGTCGCCGGGATTGAGGCCGTGCTGCTGCACAACAAAAGCTCGGTTACCTTCAGTGCCTACACCTACACCCAGCTCGGGGCGGAAGCGTTCACGCTGGAGCTGGGCAAGGCGCGGCCGTTTGGGCAGAACGCGCTGGTCAACCTGGATCTGCTTGAGCTGCACCTGCAGGCGCTGATTGAAGGGCGTGAGCTGGAAGGCGCTTCGGATGATCTGGGCGAGCTAAAGCTATTTGCCGTGGCCCGCGAAGTGATCAAGCACAGCGATGCGTTTCAGCTGCACCTGCCGGCAGATATAGAGAATTTCAGCGAATTGCCCGTTGGCTACCTGCTGGCGGAAGACCTCAGTGATACCCGCTGGGTGATCGATGAGCCGGGTACGCGGATTATCTTTCCCAATCCCAAAGTCAAAAACGGCCTGCGGGCCGGCATCTTGATTGTTCCCGCCGAAGACGTGCAGCTGGCCTGAGCCAGTTACGATCTGCTGCACGTCGGCCCTGCTGCGTTAAAAGCAGACTCTAGCTCGCGAGATCGTGTAGCGATTTTGTGGCGCAATCTGTCCTGCGCGTTCTCGCCTGATCTGTGCCTTGTATGTCGCCATCGCTGGGCCTTAGCATCGGTGTTTTCCTCGTTCAAGGATCATCCTCCATGCCCATCATCGACCTGCGCAGCGACACCGTCACCCAGCCGACTCCGGGTATGCGCGAGGCCATGCAAGCCGCTGAGCTGGGGGATGACGTGTACGGCGAAGACCCTACGGTCAACCGCCTGGAGCAGTACCTGGCGGCCGAGCTGGGTTTCGAAGCTGCGTTGTTTGTGCCCACCGGCACCATGAGTAACCTGCTTGGCCTAATGGCCCATTGCGCGCGTGGCGATGAGTACATCGTCGGTCAGCAGGCGCACACCTATAAATATGAAGGTGGCGGCGCGGCGGTACTCGGTTCGATCCAGCCGCAGCCGATTGAGGGTGAAGCTGATGGTTCGCTGGACCTGACCAAGGTTGAAGCGGCCATCAAGCAGGATGACTTTCACTTCGCCCGCACCCGCTTGTTGGCGCTTGAAAACACCATGCAGGGCAAGGTGCTGCCGCAGGCGTATCTGCAGGCAGCGCGCGAGCTGACCACGCGCCGCGGTCTGGCCCTGCACCTAGACGGCGCACGCCTATACAACGCGGCAGTCAAGCTGGGTGTGCCGGCGCGGCAGATTACTCAGTACTTTGACTCGGTGTCAGTGTGCCTGTCCAAGGGGCTCGGCGCGCCAGTGGGCTCGGTGTTGTGCGGCTCAGCCGAGCTGATTGGTCGGGCGCGGCGTTTGCGCAAGATGGTCGGCGGCGGCATGCGCCAGGCCGGCATGCTCGCGGCAGCAGGGTTGTATGCACTAGAGCATCAGGTGCAGCGGCTGGCTGACGACCATGCCAATGCCGAGCGTTTGGCCGCTGGCTTGCGTGAGTTGGGTTATGCAGTCGAGCCGGTGCAGACCAATATGGTCTACGTCGCGGTGGGTGAGCAGGCTGGCGCATTGCAGGCGTTCTGCGCCGCGCGGGGCATCAAGCTCTCGGCGGCGCCGCGTTTGCGCATGGTGACGCACCTGGATATCGCCGCTGCGGATATCGAACAGGTGATTGCGGCCTTTGCCGCTTTTCGCGTGAGCTGAATAGCTCTGGGCTTTTAATAGCCGTTATCTATCAATAAAGTCACTAGCCCCATGGCGCAGGGCCGATATAATGCGGCCCTTTGCCGGCTTTGTTGTGGCCGCTGGTTTTTGGAAGATTCCTATGAAAAGCGCAGAAATCCGTGAAGCCTTCCTCAGCTTCTTCGAACAGAAGGGACACACCCGTGTCGCCTCCAGCTCCCTGATTCCGGGCAATGACCCGACCCTGTTGTTCACCAACGCGGGGATGAACCAGTTCAAGGATTGCTTCCTCGGCCTGGAAAAGCGCGCCTATACCCGCGCCACCAGCAGCCAGAAGTGCGTACGCGCCGGCGGCAAGCATAACGATTTGGAGAACGTCGGTTATACCGCGCGTCACCACACCTTCTTCGAAATGCTGGGTAATTTCAGCTTTGGCGACTATTTCAAGCGTGATGCCATTCATTTCGCCTGGGAGTTTTTGACCGGCGACGCCTGGCTCAAGCTGCCGAAAGAAAAACTCTGGGTCACCGTCTATGCCAGCGACGATGAAGCCTATGACATTTGGAACAAAGAAATCGGCGTGCCGGCTGAGCGGATGATCCGCATCGGCGATAACAAGGGCGCGCCGTATGCCTCGGACAACTTCTGGGCCATGGGTGATACCGGTCCGTGTGGCCCGTGCACCGAGATTTTCTTCGACCACGGCGAGCACATCTGGGGCGGCCCACCCGGTTCGCCAGAAGAAGACGGTGATCGCTACATCGAAATCTGGAACAACGTCTTTATGCAGTTCAACCGCACGGCTGACGGCGTGATGCATCCGCTGCCAGCGCCGAGTGTGGATACGGGCATGGGCCTGGAGCGCATTAGCGCGGTGCTGCAACACGTCAACTCGAACTACGAGATCGACCTGTTCCAGAGCCTGCTGAATGCCGCGGCCAAGGCCATCGGTTGTGCCAACGAAGCCCAGGCGTCGCTGAAAGTGGTGGCCGACCATATTCGTTCGTGCGGCTTCCTGATCGCTGACGGCGTGACGCCATCCAATGAAGGCCGTGGCTATGTGCTGCGCCGCATCATCCGTCGCGCCTGCCGTCACGGTAACAAGCTGGGCGCCAAGGGCAGCTTCTTCTATCAGATCGTTGCCGCGCTGGTGGCCGAGATGGGCGATGCCTTCCCTGAACTGAAGCAGCAGCAAGCGCATATCGAGCGCGTGCTGAAAACCGAAGAAGAGCAGTTCGCCAAGACCTTGGAGCAGGGTCTGAAGATTCTTGAGCAGGATCTGGCCGAACTGCAAGGCACAGTGATCCCAGGTGATGTGATCTTCAAGCTGTACGACACCTTCGGCTTCCCGATGGACCTCACCGGTGACATCGCCCGTGAGCGCGAGCTGACCCTGGATGAGGAAGGCTTCGAGCGCGAAATGCAGGCGCAGCGTGAGCGTGCTCGTTCCGCCAGCTCGTTCGGCATGGATTACAACGCGCTGGTCAAAGTCGACAGCGACACCGCGTTCCTCGGTTACCAAGGCACCAGTGGCAACGGCAAAATCATTGCACTGTTCAAGGCCGGTCAGGCAGTCGATAGCCTGAGCGAAGGCGAGGAGGGCGTTGTGGTCCTCGATCAAACGCCGTTCTACGCCGAATCCGGTGGCCAGGTGGGTGACTGCGGCTTCCTTGAAGGCGCGGGTGTGCGTTTCGATGTGCGTGATACCACTAAGGCGGGTGGCGCGATCCTGCACCACGGGGTTGCTGTTAAAGGTGGCCTGAGCGTCGGCACCTCGGTCAAGGCCGAAGTGGATGCCAGCGTACGCCAGGCCACTGCACTTAATCATTCGGCCACCCACTTGCTGCACGCGGCTTTGCGTCAGGTATTGGGTGAGCACGTTACGCAGAAGGGCTCGTTGGTCGACAGTCAGCGTCTGCGCTTCGACTTCAGTCACTTCGAGGCGATCACGCCGGCGCAGTTGAAAGAACTGGAAGCCATCGTCAACCGCGAAGTGCGCGGCAATAGCGACGTTGAAACCCTGGAAACCGACATCGAAACCGCCAAGGCCAAAGGTGCCATGGCGCTGTTTGGTGAAAAGTACGGTGATCAGGTGCGCGTATTGAGCATGGGCGGCGACTTCTCGGTTGAGCTGTGTGGCGGTATTCACGCCAAGCGTACGGGCGATATCGGCCTGTTCAAAATTATCAGTGAGAGCGGTGTGGCTGCCGGTGTGCGGCGTATTGAAGCGGTCACCGGTGCTGTCGCGTTTGCCTACCTCAACGCGGCGGAAGAGCAGCTGAAAGAGGCCGCTGTACTGGTCAAAGGCAGTCGCGAAAATCTCTTGGATAAGCTTGCCGGTGTGCTGGAGCGTAATCGCCAGCTGGAAAAAGAGCTGGAACAGCTCAAGGCCAAGGCCGCCAGTGCGGCGGGTAATGACCTGGCCGGTTCTGCCATCGACGTGAAAGGCATCAAGGTGCTCAGTGCGCGTCTCGATGGGGTGGATGGCAAGGCGTTGCTGGCCTTGGTCGATCAGTTGAAAAACAAGCTTGGCAGTGCGGTGATTCTGTTGGGTGGCGTGCAGGATGAAAAGGTCGTGCTCGTTGCCGGTGTGACGAAAGATCTGACAGCCAAGTTGAAGGCGGGCGAGCTGATGAAGCAAGCGGCTGCGGCCGTAGGCGGCAAAGGGGGTGGACGTCCGGATATGGCGCAAGGTGGCGGCGTTGACGCTGCTGCGCTGGATGCTGCTCTGGGCTTGGCTGCTGCGTTCGCCGAACAAGGTCTGTAAGCGCCTGATTCTGGGTGTGCAGCCCGAGGCCCGATCTACGCCCGGCGGGCCTTGGTAGGTATTGAGTTATGTGTTTAATGGGCGCCCTTCACGGGCTGAGGCGGCTTTGAAATGGCTTTGATCGTACAGAAATTTGGCGGCACTTCCGTCGGCACTGTTGAGCGTATTCAGCAGGTGGCCGCGAAGGTGAAGAAATTCCGTGAAAACGGAGATGACATTGTGGTTGTGGTTTCCGCCATGAGCGGTGAAACCAATCGCCTGGTCGAGCTAGCCAAACAGGTTAGTGATGGTCAGCCGGTACCGCGTGAATTCGACGTAATGGTCTCGACCGGCGAGCA
This sequence comes from Pseudomonas sp. MIL19, assembly GCF_028680365.1. NCBI lineage: Bacteria > Pseudomonadati > Pseudomonadota > Gammaproteobacteria > Pseudomonadales > Pseudomonadaceae > Pseudomonas > Pseudomonas sp. MIL19. The sequence continues at coordinate 29,091 of NZ_JAPPVG010000023.1, forward strand.
GGTCACCATTGCCTTGTTAGCCATGGCGCTGATCAAGATTGGCGTGCCTGCGGTGTCCTATACCGGTAACCAGGTGCGCATCCTCACGGACAGTGCGCACAACAAGGCGCGCATCCTGCAGATCGATGACCAGAAACTGCGTACCGACCTTAAGGCCGGGCGTGTGGTGGTGGTTGCCGGTTTCCAGGGTGTTGATGAGCACGGCAATATCACCACCCTTGGGCGTGGTGGGTCCGATACTACGGGTGTGGCCCTGGCGGCTGCGTTAAAAGCCGATGAGTGCCAGATTTATACCGATGTCGATGGCGTTTACACCACCGATCCACGGGTTGTGCCAAAGGCTCAGCGCTTAAGCAAAATCACCTTCGAAGAAATGCTGGAGATGGCCAGTCTGGGCTCCAAGGTGCTGCAAATTCGTGCGGTGGAGTTCGCCGGCAAATACAACGTCCCGCTGCGCGTGTTGCACAGCTTTCAAGAGGGTCCGGGCACCCTCATTACTATTGATGAAGAGGAATCCATGGAACAGCCGATTATCTCTGGCATCGCTTTTAATCGCGATGAGGCCAAGCTGACTATCCGTGGCGTACCGGATATTCCGGGCGTAGCGTTCAAGATCCTCGGGCCGATCAGTGCCGCCAATGTAGAGGTGGACATGATCGTGCAAAACGTTGCGCACGATAACACCACCGACTTCACCTTCACCGTGCATCGCAATGACTACAGCAATGCCATGCTCGTGCTGGAGAAAACGGCTCAGGAATTGGGTGCGCGTGAAGTGGTTGGCAATACCGACATCGCCAAGGTTTCCATCGTGGGCGTTGGTATGCGCTCCCACGCAGGGGTTGCCAGTCGTATGTTTGAGTCTCTGGCTCAAGAAAACATCAACATCCAGATGATCTCCACCTCGGAAATCAAAGTCTCGGTGGTAATCGAGGAGAAATACCTGGAGTTGGCGGTGCGCGCCCTGCACACTGCTTTTGAACTGGATGCCCCGGCCCGACAGGGCGACTAAGGCATCATCCGAAAGGCGCGGGCTATCCCGCGCCTTTCGTCTTTTTTGGCTGGTGTGGGCCGGAACTTTCTTTCTGCTCACACTGGTCAATACTTGGGTGAAGGCTCTGCTTGAGATGTTCGGGGCTGCCACCATTTTTTTGCAGACTGCTGTTGTCTTGAAATGATATCCGTAAGGAGAAAGGAATGCTGATTCTGACTCGTCGGGTTGGAGAGACCCTGATGGTGGGTGACGAAGTCACTGTCACCGTGCTGGGTGTGAAGGGTAATCAGGTGCGTATTGGCGTTAACGCGCCAAAAGAAGTTGCTGTGCACCGTGAGGAAATCTACCAGCGCATCCAGAAAGAGAAGGGTGAAGAACCAAGCCTCTAATTTTTATCGAAATTTTGGCTTTGCAAACGGGGAAAAAATGGTTATCATGCGCCCCGTGTTGCGGAGAGGTGGCCGAGTGGCCGAAGGCGCTCCCCTGCTAAGGGAGTACATCTCAAAAGGGTGTCGGGGGTTCGAATCCCCCCTTCTCCGCCATTATTGAGTGTTGTAGATGCGGTTTGGATATCTACAGTGCGAACGTTACATGCACTCATAGCTCAGCTGGATAGAGTACTCGGCTACGAACCGAGCGGTCGGAGGTTCGAATCCTCCTGAGTGCACCAAATAGGAATGGCTTGCAGCAATGCAAGCCATTTTGTTTCAGCCAGCGGTGATCTGGTTTAAAAGCGCCACATGCACTCATAGCTCAGCTGGATAGAGTACTCGGCTACGAACCGAGCGGTCGGAGGTTCGAATCCTCCTGAGTGCACCAAATAAGAATGGCCTGCAGCAATGCAAGCCATTTTGTTTCAGCCAGCGGTGATCTGGTTTAAAAGCGCCACATGCACTCATAGCTCAGCTGGATAGAGTACTCGGCTACGAACCGAGCGGTCGGAGGTTCGAATCCTCCTGAGTGCACCAAACAAGAAGGGCCTGCAGCGATGCAGGCCCTTTTTTATGGCCGCAATCACGGCGGCCATCCTGCAGGCCAGCGCCTTCCGGCGCTGGTGGCGGCGGTTAGTGATTGTTCGCGCCGGTTAGCGCTTGGCCTTGCCTTTGACGCAGCCGGCTTCATCAAAGCTGACGTTGCGCTTGCTGCCTTTCTTGCCCTGATAAACGTAACGAGTCTGGCCATTCTGCTCGCTGACCTTGTCTGGCTTGCCCAGGCTGCTCTCAACGTCGCTGCGGTTCATGCCTACACGTATCTGTTGCTTGATGATGGCTGCGCGACGTTCGCTACTGTTTAGGTGGTTGCCGCAGCCATCCTGTTTGATTCCGATGACCGTCAAATCCTGTTCAGCTTGCTTCTGGCTCTCGCGGGCCGCTTTGCGCGGTTTTGCCAGCGGTACTGGTTTGCCGCTGCCGGGCGTAGGGTTGTAGGCCTGCTGCAGGCTCTTGCTGTGGTCGTCGGGGCAGCCTTGGCGGGTGAAGGTGATGTGGCCGTTGGCGTCTTCGCAGCGAAATACGCTTGAACCGAGTGCCGGCAGTGGGCAAAGCAAAATGGCGCAGATAGCTGCGCAGGGCAATCCTTGCATGGTGCGTCCTCCTTAACGGTGCATGTGCAAGCGTAGTCGATAGCGATGTCAGTGCCAGGCGTGCCTTTGCCAGTGCCCGGCACGTCGCAATGAGCGATGCAGGCGCGTTTAAATATGTGTTGTAAGCGCTTGTTCCTGGATTATTTGTTTGCCGCATGCAAAGCGCCGGTGCGGTGGTATCATTCGCCGCGTCAGCCCCGCCGGGGCTTGTGGATTACCACCATGGACTTACCCAGTAGTTACGTTGAATCTCGATTGTGCAATCACGTGTTGACTGATTGACCCTCTTTGGCGTGCGCTGCCGCTGGGGGTGGAGTGCGCCATGACTGAAGTAGAAGCAAAAAAGCCGCAAGAAAGCCTGCAGGACCGCCTGGCTCAGGTGGTCGAGCTATTGCATCGGCATAAGCTGGTTGAAGACCTGACTCATCGTCAGGAAGGCCAGCACCACGACCGGGTGGAAAACCTGGTGCACCGGCAGAACCTGGCCGAGTTGCAACGCAAGCTCGATGACCTGCACTCCGCTGACGTTGCCCACATCCTCGAGGCGTTGCCGCTGGATGACCGCCAGACTGTCTGGCAGCTGGTCAAGGCTGAGCGCGACGGCGACATCCTCCTCGAAGTGTCCGATGCAGTGCGTGAAACCCTGCTCGCCGACATGGACGACCATGAGATTCTCGCGGCAGCCAAGGAAATGGACGCCGACGAATTGGCCGACCTGGCTTCCGAGCTGCCGCGTGATGTCGTGCATGAGCTGATGGAAACCCTCGATGCGCAGCAGCGCGAGCGCGTGCGTTCGGCGTTGTCCTACGAGGATGACCAGGTCGGCGCGTTGATGGACTTCGAGATGGTCACCATCCGCGAAGATGTCAGCCTGGAAGTGGTGTTGCGTTACCTGCGTCGCCTCAAGGAGTTGCCGGGGCACACCGACAAGCTGTTTGTGGTGGATTACGACGGTGTGCTCAAGGGTGTGTTGCCGGTTAAGCGGCTGCTGGTTAACGATCCAGAGAAGTTGGTCAGTGAGGTTATGGCCACCGATCCGGTGAGCTTCCATCCGGATGAAAATGCCTACGACGCCGCTCAAGCGTTCGAGCGTTATGACCTGATCTCCACGCCGGTGGTGGACAAGAACGGCAAGCTGATTGGCCGTCTGACCATCGATGAAATGGTCGATTTGATTCGTGAGGAAAGCGAAAGCGAAGTCCTCAACATGGCCGGCTTGCGCGAGGAAGAAGACATCTTCGCCTCGGTGTGGAAGTCCCTGCGTAACCGCTGGGCTTGGTTGGCGATCAACCTCGTGACCGCGTTTATGGCCTCGCGCGTGATTGGCCTGTTCGAAGATTCCATCGAGAAATTGGTCGCCCTGGCTGCACTGATGCCGATCGTTGCGGGGATTGGTGGGAACTCGGGTAACCAGACCATCACCATGATCGTTCGGGCCATGGCGCTGGACCAGGTGAGCACTGGCAATACCTCGCGCTTGATTCGCAAAGAGCTGGGGGTCGCCTTGATCAACGGTATTGTCTGGGGCGGGGTTATTGGCGTGGTCGCCTATTTACTCTATGGCAGCTGGTCGCTGGGCGTAGTGATGACCGCTGCGATGTTGCTCAACCTGCTGTTGGCGGCGCTGATGGGGGTGCTGATTCCTATGACGTTGGTGCGCGTGGGGCGCGATCCGGCCCTGGGGGCTAGCGTGATGATTACTGCGGTCACGGACAGCGGCGGCTTCTTTATCTTCCTGGGTTTGGCCAGTCTGTTCCTGCTCTAGTGAGCTGGTTTTTGCCCGCTGCGCCTGTGGCTGGCAAATCGCGCAAGTAGTCCGTATGGAGTTTGCTTCAAACGTTCGTTTCACGCTAAGGTTTGCCAGCTTTGCCTGGGACAGGGTCCCGGGCGCTCTTATCTAATAATTAACGCAGCTCGCACGAGCGGGTATTGGAGCCAAGATGACCCCTAGTGAACTCCTGCTCGAGGGTGTCGAGCTCATGCTATTCGGCCTGGGCTTCGTATTTCTCTTTCTAGTGTTGTTGGTGTTGGTAATCCGCGTGATGTCGTGGGTTATTGGGCAGTTTGCCGCGAAGACACCGATACCCCTCGCTGCACCATTGGCCGTCAAGCCGTCCTTGGACGAGCCGAGTGCCGATGTGCTCGCCGCCATTCAATCCGCTATTCACCAGCACCGCGCCCGCCGTGGGTGAGCCAGGTTCGACAGGGAGCATCTGCATGACTGCCGTAAAGAAAGCCCTCGGAATTACTGATGTGGTGCTGCGTGACGCGCACCAGTCGATCCTGGCCACTCGTGTGCGCCTGGAGGACATGCTGCCGATCGCTGGCAAGCTCGACCAAGTCGGTTTCTGGTCTGTAGAGACCTGGGGCGGCGCTACCTTTGACTCCTGCATCCGCTACCTGGGTGAAGACCCGTGGGAGCGTATTCGTGCACTGAAAAAGGCCATGCCCAATACGCCTCAGCAGATGCTGCTGCGTGGGCAGAATCTGCTCGGTTATCGCCATTACGCTGATGACGTAGTGGAAAAGTTCGTCGAGCGCGCCGCGTTCAATGGCGTCGATGTATTCCGCGTATTCGATGCGATGAACGACCCGCGTAACCTGCAGACCGCGCTGAAAGCCGTAAAACAGCAGGGTAAGCATGCTCAGGGCACCATCTCTTACACCACCAGTCCGGTGCATACCCCGGATATGTGGCTCGATCTGGCTAAACAGATCGAGGACATGGGCGCCGACTCGATCGCGATTAAGGACATGGCCGGCATTCTTAATCCTTATGTCGCGTTTGATTTGGTCACGCGGCTGAAGGCGACCCTGTCGATCCCGATTCATCTGCATTGTCATGCCACTGCAGGTTTGTCGACCGCCGCCATCGTCAAGGCGGTTGAAGCGGGCATCGACAACGTCGATACGGCGATTTCCTCGCTGTCGATGACTTACGGCCACTCGCCAACCGAGTCTGTGGTGGCTATTTTCCAGGGTTCCGAGCGCGATACCGGCCTGAACCTAGAGTTGCTCGAAGAGATCGCGGCTTACTTCCGTGATGTGCGGAAGAAATACGCCAAATTTGAAGGCAACCTCAAGGGTGTCGACTCGCGCATTCTGGTCGCTCAGGTGCCGGGTGGCATGCTGACTAACATGGAAAGCCAGCTGAAAGAGCAGGGCGCGCAGGACAAGTTCGACGAAGTGCTGGCCGAGATCCCGCGGGTACGCGAAGACCTCGGTTTTATCCCGCTGGTAACACCGACCTCGCAGATCGTAGGGACTCAGGCGGTGATCAACGTGCTCACCGGTGAGCGCTACAAGTCGATCACCAAGGAAACGGCTGGAGTGTTGAAAGGCGAATACGGCGCAGCGCCGGCGCCGTTCAATAAAGCCTTGCAGGCGCGGGTGCTCGATGGTGCTGAGGCCATCACCTGTCGCCCGGCCGATCTGCTTGATGATGAAATGGACAAGCTGACTGCCGAGCTCCGAGGCATTGCTAAAGAGAAGGGCATCAAGCTGGCCGCCGATGAAGTCGACGACGTGCTGACCTATGCTCTGTTCCCGCAGATTGGCCTGAAATTCTTGGAGAACCGCGGCAATCCAGCAGCCTTTGAGCCGGTGCCGACGGGTAAGGAACAACTGGTCCGCGAGGCTGGCAAGCCCGAGGTTTACACCGTTGAAGTGAACGGTAAGTCCTATGTGGTGCAGGTGGGCGAAGGTGGTGATATCGAAGGGCTCAAAGCTGTTGGCGGCGCGACTTCTGCGACTGCAGCGGTAGCGGCGCCGGTTGGTGCTGGTGAGCCGCAGAATGCTCCGCTGGCCGGCAATATCTTCAAGGTATTGGTGCAGCCTGGTCAGGCTGTAGAAGAAGGGCAGTTGGTGATCATCCTCGAAGCCATGAAGATGGAAACCGAAATTCGCGCGTTCAAGGCCGGCACTGTCGCTGCGGTCAACGTAAAAGTGGGTGACGCGGTAGCGGTGGGCGACAGCCTGCTGGCCATCGGTTAAGGGAGCGCAGTAATGGATAAGCTCCTCAAGCTCTGGCACAGCACGGGCCTGTACCACATCGAAGCCGGTCAGCTGTTTATGATCGCGGTGTGCATCCTGCTGATTTACCTGGCGATCAAGAAGGGCTTTGAGCCTTTGCTGCTGCTGCCCATTGGCTTTGGCGGCCTGTTGGCCAACATTCCGGTGGCCAATATGGCCGAAGGCAGCGGTTTTCTGCACATGATTTACGAGGTGGGCCTGCCCACCAGTATCTTTCCGTTGCTGATCTTTCTCGGGGTCGGCGCCATGACCGACTTCGGGCCGATGCTGGCCAACCCAAAGACCCTGCTACTCGGTGCGGCGGCGCAATTCGGGATTTTCGGTACGCTGATGGGGGCGCTGGCGCTGACGGCGCTGGGCATTCCGGGGTTGGAGTTCACGCTCAAGGAAGCGGCTTCGATTGCGATTATTGGCGGTGCTGATGGCCCAACCTCGATTTTCGTGACCTCCAAGCTGGCACCGCACTTGCTCGGCCCCATTGCTGTGGCGGCTTATGCCTATATGGCGCTGGTGCCGTTGATTCAGCCGCCGATTATGCGTGCGCTGACCACCAAGGAAGAGCGTTCCATTGTCATGCAGCAACTGCGTCCGGTGGGGCAGGGCGAGAAGATCATCTTCCCGATCGTGCTGTGTCTGTTGATTGGCCTGTTGCTGCCTGACGCTGCGCCGCTAATCGGGATGTTTGCCCTTGGCAACCTGTTGCGTGAAGCGGGTGTGGTCGAGCGTCTGGCGGATACCTCGCGCAATGCGCTGATCAATATCGTCACCATCTTCCTCGGGCTGACGGTTGGCTCGAAGCTCTCGGCGGAATCGTTCCTGCAATTGAAGACGCTGGGTATTCTCAGCCTGGGCATGATCGCGTTCTGCGCGGGCACGGCAGCTGGGGTGTTGATGGCTAAATTGATGAACCTGTTCAGCAGCAACAAGATCAACCCGTTGATCGGTTCGGCTGGTGTGTCTGCGGTACCAATGGCGGCGCGGGTATCGAACAAGGTCGGTCTGGAAGCCAACCCGCAGAACTTCCTGTTGATGCACGCCATGGGCCCGAATGTGGCGGGTGTGATCGGTTCGGCCGTTGCGGCGGGTGTGTTGCTCAACTTTGTCGGCTGAGTTCGCACTGCAATAAAAAACCGCCTTAAAAAACCGCCTGAGTAGGCGGTTTTTTTATGGGCGTGATTTGGCGTTTTGGGTGACTTATGAGCAACAAAAAAACCGGCCATGGCCGGTTTTCAGTCGAAGCTGTAATCAGTTTTCTTCGTTAGCCATCTCGGTATCGTGAGCAATTAATGCCACCAGGGCATTTTGCTGACGACGTGACAGCTGGCGAAAGCGCTGCAGCAACTCACGTTCATGCAGCGACAGCTCAGGGCTGTCGAGACGCATGTTGAGGTCATCACCCAGGGCGCTTTCCTGGAGCATGCTTTGCTCAAGGCGAGCAATGATCTCCGAGTTCATGCTGCGGTGATGGTTACGTGCGACATCCGCAATACGTTCGCGCATACCGTCGGGCAGGCGAACTACGAACTTGTCAGCGGTACGGCTGGAATAGAGTGCTTGTTTCATAGGGCGCGTACATTAAACCGGTTAGTTCAGGAAAGCGATACTGGCAATGGGCTATAGCATAGTCAGCGTTTTGACCAGCGCCAGCGCTAACCGTTCCGCCAGAAAGTAGATTAGGTATCTACTTGTGACTCGCTTGCTGGGTAGGCAATAAATTGGCGTCAATTATATGTTTTATTTGGCGATGGGTGTAGCCGCTTCGTCGGTTACGTCTGAAAGAAATGCGCCCTACTGTGCAAAAAGCACCAAATCCCGGCATCGAGATAATTTCCAGTAATCGTCATGTAAGTGTCACTGCTCATTAATAGCCCTGACACAGGATTTGCCTACCTTGGTCTACACCAGAAGGCGGCCCCAAGCCGCGGTGTAACCGTTAATAAAGGAGGCATTCCATGAGTGCAGTGATCCGGGTTGAGCGCCTGAACAAAACGTTCGGCCGTAAACAGGCGCTGTTTGATCTGGCGCTGTCCGTTGAACCCGGTGAAATGGTGGCGTTGATTGGGGCGTCGGGCTCTGGCAAATCAACCCTGCTGCGCCATGTCGCAGGTCTCGCCTGCTGTGATCGCACAGGCGGCGGCAGCATTCAGGTACTGGGCCGCGACGTGCAGGCTGAAGGCCGCTTGAATGCCGATGTGCGCCGGCTGCGATCGGATATTGGCTATATCTTCCAGCAGTTCAACCTGGTGGGGCGTATCAGCGTGTTGCAGAACGTCCTGCTCGGGTGCCTGGGCCGTATGCCGCGCTGGCGCGGCACGTTGGGCCTGTTCAGCGCTGAAGAAAAACAGCGCGCGTTGCAGGCACTCGGTCGAGTAGGTCTGGCCGACTTGGCCCAGCAGCGCGCCTCGACCCTGTCCGTTGGGCAGCAGCAGCGTGTGGCGATTGCCCGTGCCTTGTGCCAGCGCGCCAAGGTCATTCTGGCCGATGAGCCCATCGCCTCACTCGACCCCGAGTCTGCGCGCAAGGTCATGCAGATCCTTGCCGACATCAATCGCGAAGACGGCACCACCGTGGTGGTCACCCTGCATCAGGTCGACTACGCCATGCGTTATTGCCAGCGCGCCGTGGCGTTGAAAGCGGGGCGGATTCATTTCGATGGCGCCGCCGCCGAGCTGCACCCCAACTTCCTTAACGATCTCTATGGCGCCGAGCTTGAAGTAGCGCCGCTGCCCATCGAGAAAGCCCGCCGCGCACGCACACAGAAAGTACCGCTGGCTCTGGCTAAGGCTTGAGTTACGCCTGTTAGGCCAATTCTTATCTGTCCATCCGCACTAGGAGTGCTTTGCATGTTCAAACGTATCAGTCGCGTTCTTGTCGCCTCCACGTTGCTGGCAGGCTCGGTTATGGGCGCTGCTCAAGCCGCTGAGCAGGAAATCAACTTCGGCATCATCTCCACCGAGTCCTCGCAGAACCTCAAGACCCTGTGGGATCCCTTTCTGGCCGACATGAGCCAGCAGACCGGGCTGAAGATCAACGCCTTCTTCGCCCCTGACTACGCGGGGATCATCCAGGGCATGCGTTTCGACAAGGTCGACATGGCCTGGTACGGCAACAAGTCGGCGATGGAAGCCGTGGACCGTGCCGGCGGCCAGGTGTTTGCGCAAACCGTCGCGGCCAACGGTTCTCAGGGCTATTACAGCCTGATGGTGGCGCACAAGGACAGCCCGATCAATTCGATCGAGGACATGCTGAAAAACGCCTCGAGCCTGACCTTCGCCAACGGTGATCCGAATTCCACCTCGGGTTATCTGGTGCCGGGCTACTACGTGTTTGCGCAGAACAACGCGGACGCCAACAAGATCTTCAAGCGCTCACTCAATGGCAGCCATGAAGTCAACGCGCTGTCGGTGGCCAACAAGCAGATTGATATCGGCACCTTCAACAGTGAAGGCATGGAGCGCCTTGAAGTGACCGCGCCCGATAAGGCCGCCCAGCTGAAAGTGATCTGGACCTCGCCGCTGATTCCGTCCGACCCGCTGGTATGGCGCAAGAACCTCGATGACGCCACCAAGAACAAGTTGCGCGAGTTCTTTATGACTTACGGCGACAAGCCGGCTGAGTTGAAGGTACTCGCTGGGCTGCAGTGGGCCAAATTCAAAGCCTCGGATGACGATCAGCTGTTGCCGATTCGCCAGCTGGAGCTGTTCAAGAAGCGCACCGAAGTGGCGAACAGCGACACGCTGTCCGACAGTGACAAGCAAGCCCAGCTTAAGGCGCTGGATGCCGAGCTGGCCAAGTTGGAAAAGCGTCTGGCAGAAATTGCCAAGCACAGCCCTGCCAGCGCGGGTTGATGGCCTGAGTCGGCTCGCCTTGCCCTGCATGGCCTAAGGGCGAGCCGATGTTCTTTGTTGCTCCATTCGAGACGCCGTTATGACCACCCTAACTACCGCACCTGCGCCTGATTTTTCAGCCAAGCGTTCCTGGCCGCAGCTGATTGGCTGGGGGCTGTTTATCGCTGTGCTGGCCTGGTCCTGGCAGGGCGCGGAGATGAACCCGCTCGGCCTGATCCGTGACTCCGGCAACATGGCAACCTTCGCCGCGGACTTCTTCCCGCCGGATTTCAGCAACTGGGAGCTGTACCTCAAGGAGATGATCGTCACTGTGCAGATCGCCCTCTGGGGCACGGTGCTGGCGATTGTCTGCGCCATCCCGCTAGGCATTCTCAGTTCCGAGAACATTGTGCCCTGGTGGGTTTATCAGCCGGTTCGCCGGGTGATGGATGCCTGCCGTTCGATCAACGAAATGGTCTTCGCCATGCTCTTCGTGGTGGCGGTCGGTCTGGGGCCATTCGCCGGGGTGCTGGCGCTATTCATCGGCACGACTGGAGTGCTGGCCAAGCTGTTTGCCGAGGCGGTGGAGGCGATTGATCCTGGTCCCGTTGAAGGCGTGCGTGCCACCGGTGCCAGCGCCCTGCAGGAAGTGATCTACGGGGTGGTCCCGCAAGTCCTGCCGCTGTGGATCTCCTACTCGCTGTACCGCTTCGAGTCCAACGTGCGCTCGGCCACCGTGGTCGGCATGGTTGGGGCGGGCGGGATCGGGGTGATTCTCTGGGAAGCGATTCGCGGCTTCCAGTTCGCCCAAACCTGCGCCTTGCTGCTGGTGATCATTCTGGTGGTGAGCCTGCTCGACATCATTTCTCAGCGTCTGCGTAAGCAATTTATCTGACGGAGATAGGCGTCTACGGATGCCTTTTTTAGCCATGCACTTGTCTAGACAACCCGAGCCGCTCTACCGCGAACTGGCGGGCGTGCTGCGCGATGAACTGCAGCGCATGAGCCCCGGTGATTACCTGCCAGCCGAGGTACAGCTGGCCGCGCGTTTTGCGGTCAATCGCCACACCTTGCGCCGCGCCGTGGATGAGCTGGTGCTCGAAGGCCGCCTGCTGCGCCAGCAGGGCAAAGGCACACGGGTGCTGGCTAAACCGCTGATTTACCCCATGCAAGCGGGGAGTGCTTACAGCGCCTCGTTATCGGCGCTCGGCCATCAGGTGGAAGCGCAGTTACTGCAGCGGCACGTGCGTCCGGCCAGTCACGAGGAGCGCAATTATCTACAGCTGCCACCGGGGGCGCATGTGCTGGTACTGAGCACCCTGCGTTTAATCGAGGGGCAGCCCGTCAGCCTGATTCGCCATGCATTCAGTACTCAATACGCCGAGCTGTTGGCGGCTTACCAGGGTGGTTCGCTGCGCCAGTACCTCAGCCAGCGCGGCCTGCCCTTGACCCGCACCTTTAGCTTGATCGGCGCGCGTCTGCCCAGCCGTGAAGAAGCGGCGCGCTTATTAATGCCCAAACACGCTCCGTTGCTGAGTGTGCAAACCCTTTCCCGCGATCTGGCTGGCCAGCCGGTGGAGCTGTCGTTATCGACCAGCCGCGCCGACCGTTTCCAGTACCAGCTCGCTCTTTGATGGAGGCCTGTGATGAACCGCAACCTGCTGCACAGCGACCCGCACATTGCTGCACGTCAACGCTGGATGGGCGTACTTGCCCGCGCCGGTAACGGCTTGGCGGCCTATGAGTCAGCCTTGAAAGAAACCGAGTACAGCCTGATCCGCGCGCCCGAAATCGGCATGACCCTGGTCCGTGGGCGCATGGGGGGGACCGGCAGCCCGTTCAACCTCGGTGAAATGAGCGTGACCCGCTGCGTGGTGCGCCTGACCGATGGCCGTACCGGATACAGCTATGTGGCCGGTCGCGACAAACAGCACGCCGAGCTGGCCGCCCTGGCCGACGCGCACTTGCAGGGCGTCGAGCAGCCGCATTGGCTGAGCCGTTTGATTGAACCACTGGCCGCCGCGCAACAGCACCAACAGGCTGCCAAAGCCGCCGAAACCGCAACCACCCAGGTGGAATTTTTCACCCTGGTCAGAGGAGAAGACTGATGAACGCGGCGAACAGCTCGCAATGGCTGCAACCGGCCTTCAACAATCCTGTACTGGATGCCCAGGCCAGCTTCCGCACTGCGCTTAAAGCCCTGTCGGAGCCGGGTTTGCTACAGCCCATGGATCGTGCGTTGGCGTTGGGCAATCTGCAGCCGGCGACCTACGCCCTGTGCCTGGCCTTTCTCGATGGCGACACGCCGCTATGGTTGGCGCCGTGCTTCGACACCCCGGCGATTCGCGCCAACCTGTCGTTCCACTGCGGTTGTCCGATCGTCGCCGAGCGTGAACTGGCGTTGTTTGCCTTGCTCGATGAGGCGGGCGCCGCTGACCTCTCCGCCTTCGATAACGGCAGCGAGCGTTACCCCGACCAGTCCTGCACCTTGCTGGTTCAGCTCGATGCACTGAGCGGCGGCGAGCCCCTGCGCTGGCGCGGGCCGGGGATCAAGGATGTGCGCAGCGTTGAACTGCCGCTGGCTCCTGTGTTCTGGCAGCAACGCCAAGCGCGCAGTGCCTTCCCCCGCGGCCTGGATGCCTTCTTCGCGGCAGGCGAGCAGGTCATCGGCCTGCCACGCAGTACCCGCGTACTGCTCAATGCTGAGGAGGCTGCCTGATGTACGTTGCCGTTAAGGGTGGCGAGCGCGCCATCGACAATGCCCATTTGCTGCTGGCCAAACAGCGCCGTGGCGATACTTCCATTCCCGAACTCAGCGTCGACCAGGTGCGCGAACAAATGCCCCTGGCCGTAGCCCGGGTGATGAGCGAAGGCTCGCTGTACGACCCGCAATTGGCTGCGCTGGCGATCAAGCAGGCGGCTGGCGACTTGATGGAGGCGATCTTCCTGCTGCGCGCTTACCGCACCACGCTGCCGCGCTTTGGTGCCAGTGCTGCGCTGGAGACCACGCAGATGCAGCTGACTCGGCGCATCTCTGCGACCTTCAAGGATTTGCCCGGCGGCCAATTACTTGGCCCGACCTTCGATTACAGCCACCGCCTGCTGGATTTTGCCTTGCTTGCGGAAGGTGAGCACCCCGGCCCACAGGTCAAGCCTGACGCAGAGTTGAGCGAGTGCCCGCGGGTACTGGAGTTCCTTTCCGAGGAAGGCCTGATGGCCCGCGAAGTAGACGATGGCGCCGCGGTGCCAGATATCACCCGTGAGCCGCTGGATTTTCCCGCTAACCGTGCTCAGCGCTTGCAGGCGCTGGCCCGTGGTGATGAAGGATTTCTGTTGGCGCTGGGCTATTCCACTCAGCGCGGTTACGGGCGCAATCACCCGTTCGCCGGGGAGATTCGCATCGGTGCGGTCGAGGTTTGGCTGGAGCCGGAGGAGCTCGGCTTCGCCGTGCCGCTGGGCGATATCGAGGTGACCGAGTGCGAGATGGTCAACCAGTTCGTCGGCGGTAAAGGCATCGATGCGCAGTTCACTCGCGGCTACGGCCTGGCCTTCGGCTATGCCGAGCGCAAGGCGATGGGCATGGCGTTGGTCGACCGTTCGTTGCGCGCTGCTGAGTACGCCGAAGAGGTGGAAGGCCCAGCACAGCAGGAAGAGTTCGTGCTGATGCACTGCGACAACGTCGAGGCAGCTGGCTTCGTCTCGCACCTGAAATTGCCGCACTACGTCGACTTCCAATCCGAGCTGGAGCTGATCCGCAAGCTGCGTAAGCAGGAGCGTGAGCAGCCCGCCGCCGAGGAGCAACGCGCATGAATGCCCAGGCCCACACACAAAACGCGACTGAGGTTGGCTACAACTTCGCTTACCTCGATGAGCAAACCAAACGCATGATCCGCCGTGGCCTGCTCAAGGCTGTGGCCATCCCTGGTTATCAAGTGCCCTTCGGTGGCCGCGAGATGCCGCTGCCCTATGGCTGGGGCACCGGTGGCATGCAGCTGACCGCGGCGATTCTCGGTGCCGAGGATGTGCTCAAGGTGATCGACCAAGGCGCGGATGACACCACTAACGCTGTATCGATCCGGCGCTTTTTCGCCCGTACAGCGGGGGTGAAAACCACCACCCGCACGCCCGAAGCAACGGTGATTCAGACTCGCCACCGCATCCCGGAGACTCCGCTGAGCAATGATCAGATCATGGTCTATCAGGTGCCGATTCCTGAGCCGCTGCGTTTTATCGAACCGTCGGAAACCGAGACCCGCACCATGCACGCGCTGGAGGATTACGGCGTGATGCACGTGAAGCTGTACGAAGACATCGCCACCTTCGGCCATATCGCCACCAGTTATGCCTACCCGGTGACGGTCGATGAGCGCTACGTGATGGACCCCTCGCCGATCCCTAAATTCGACAACCCCAAGCTGCACATGAGCCCGGCGTTGATGCTGTTTGGTGCCGGTCGCGAGAAGCGCCTGTATGCCGTGCCGCCGTATACCCGGGTGGTCAGCCTGGACTTCGCAGACCACCCGTTCGAGATCCAGCGCTGGGACGAGTGCTGCGCCTTCTGCGGCAGCCACGATTCCTACCTCGACGAGCTGATCGTCGACGACGCGGGGACCAAACGCTTCGTCTGCTCTGACACCGACTACTGCATGCAACGCCGTGACCTTGAAGAGGAGGGCGCGCAATGAGTGCGGCCGAGAAGTTGCACCTGCACACCGACACGGCGCAGCCGCTGTTCAGCGTGCGTGACCTGACACGTCTGTACGGCTTGGAGAAGGGCTGTCAGAGCGTGTCGTTCGACCTGTATCCGGGTGAGGTGCTGGGCATCGTCGGTGAGTCCGGTTCGGGCAAGTCGACCCTGCTCAGTCTGCTCTCCGGGCGCTGCCCGCCGGATCGCGGTTCAGTCAGTTATCGCGACAGCGGCGGCAACTGGGTTGATCTGTACAGCGCCAGTGAAGCGCAACGGCGCACGTTGCTGCGCACTGAGTGGGGCTTTGTCGAGCAGAACCCGCGTGACGGCCTGCGCATGGGCGTGTCGGCCGGCGCCAATATCGGCGAACGGTTGATGGCCCAGGGCGTGCGCCATTACGGCGAGTTGCGCGCGGCGGGCATCGACTGGCTGAGCCAGGTGGAAATCGACCCGCTGCGCATCGACGACCTGCCGCGCACCTTCTCTGGCGGCATGCAGCAGCGTTTGCAGATCGCTCGCAATCTGGTTTCCAGCCCACGGCTGATCTTTATGGACGAGCCCACCGGTGGCCTCGATGTGTCGGTGCAGGCGCGCCTGCTCGACCTGTTGCGCGGCCTGGTGCGCGAGCTGGACCTGGCGGTGGTGATCGTCACCCACGATCTTGCGGTGGCTCGCTTGCTCGCTGATCGGCTGATGGTGATGCGCCGCTCCCATGTGGTCGAGGCCGGTCTCACCGACCAGATTCTCGATGACCCGCAGCATCCCTATTCGCAGCTGCTGGTGTCTTCGGTGCTGCAGCCTTAACGAGACCTTGTGTAGGAGCGGCCTTGGCCGCGATCAGCTTTTCGCGGCCAAGGCCGCTCCTACAGGGATAAAAGAGGTAAGTCATGAATACGCTTATCGAGGTCTCCAACCTCAGCAAGACCTTCACCCTGCATCAGCAGCACGGCGTGGTGCTGAATGTACTGAGCGGGCTGAATTTCAACGTGCGGGCTGGCGAATGCCTGGTGCTGCATGGGCAGTCCGGGGCGGGCAAGTCGACCCTGCTGCGCACCCTTTACGGCAACTACCTGGCCGCTGGCGGCAGTATTCGCATACTGCATAACGGCGCCTGGGTTGATCTGGTCGGTGCTGAACCACGCCAGGTGCTGGCCGTGCGTCGGCAGACCCTGGGCTATGTCAGCCAGTTTCTGCGGGTGATCCCGCGTGTCGCGACCCTGGATGTGGTGATGGAGCCGGCCTTGGCTCGTGGTTGTAGCAAGAGCGATGCCGAGGCACGGGCGAAAAGTCTGCTGAGCCGCCTGAATATTCCGCAAGCCCTGTGGCAGTTGGCGCCGGGCACCTTCTCCGGCGGTGAGCAGCAGCGGGTGAATATCGCCCGCGGTTTTATGGTCACCTGGCCGCTGATGCTGCTGGATGAGCCGACCGCCTCGCTGGACGACGCCAACCGTCAGGTGGTGCTGGAGCTGATTGATGAAGCCAAGGCCGCCGGTAGTGCGCTGATCGGCATCTTCCACGACCGCGCCGCCCGTGAAGCCGTGGCCGATCGCTTTCTTGATATGAGCGCTGCCGCGCAGCAGGAGTATGTATATGCCGGTTGAACAGATTCTGACCAACGCGCGGATCGTCACCGCCGAGCAGGAGTTCGTCGGTACCCTGGTGCTGCGTGACGGCCTGATTGCCCAGGTGGAAGAGGGCGTCAGCGGCTTGCCCCAGGCGCAGAACCTCGGCGGCGATTACCTGCTGCCCGGCCTGGTCGAGCTGCACACCGACAACCTGGAAAAATATATGAGCCCACGGCCGGGGGTGGATTGGCCCTCGGCCTCGGCGGTGCTGACCCACGATGCGCAGATCGCCTCGGCAGGCATCACCACGGTGTTTGATGCGCTGTCGATTGGCGATATCAACCCGCGCGGCAAACGTATGCAGCAGCTGCCGGCCATGCTCGAAGCCATCGCCGAGGCGAGTCGTGCCGGGCTTACCCGCGTCGATCATCGCCTGCACCTGCGCTGCGAGTTGTGCCACCCCGATACCCTGGCGGTGTTCCGTGATCTGGTGGAGCACCCGCAGGTAGCGCTGGTGTCGGTGATGGATCACTCGCCGGGTCAGCGTCAGTTCGCTAAAGAGGACAAATACCGCGAGTACTACATGGGCAAGTACCACCTGAGCACTGCCGAGATGGATGCCTTCATCAAGGAGCAGGTGGCCAATTCCATCGAGTTCAGTGACCGTCATCGCCGGGCAATTGTCGAGGATTGCCACGCCCGCGGCCTGTCGGTGGCCAGCCACGATGACGCCACCCTGGCCCATGTGCAGGAATCGGCCGGTTATGGCATGTCCATCGCCGAGTTTCCCACCACCCTGGAGGCCGCCAAGGCCAGCCACGAGCTGGGGCTGATGGTGTTGATGGGTGCACCGAATATCGTCCGTGGCGGCTCGCACTCGGGCAATATCGCCGCCGCTGAGCTGGCCCAGCATGGCGTGCTGGATATCCTCTCCAGCGACTACTATCCGGCTAGCCTGTTGCAGGCGGCTTTTCTCCTGGCGGCGCAAGACAACGGCTATGATCTGCCCCGGGCAATTGCCACCGTCAGCCGCCTGCCAGCCCATGCGGCGGGTTTGCATGATCGGGGTGAAATTCGTGTAGGCCTGCGTGCTGATCTGCTCCAGGCACGGCTGCATGAGGGCCAAGCGGTGATCCAGCAAGTGTGGCGACAAGCCAATAGGGTGTTCTGATGAGCGGCCGGTTGATCTATTTGATGGGGCCTTCGGGCTCGGGCAAGGACAGCCTGTTGGAGGCCGCGCGTGAGCGTTTGGCTGAGCGCAATTGTGTGATCGCGCGGCGGGAGATCACCCGTTCGGCGGAGGCTGTGGGCGAGGACGCCATTGGCGTTACACCTGCCGAGTTTGATCAGCAGGAGGCGGCCGGCGGCTTTGCCCTGAGCTGGCGCGCCAATGGCTTGGCCTATGGCATCCCCAAACAGATAGATGACTGGCTGGCGGCGGGGCAGGATGTGCTGGTCAACGGCTCGCGCGCTTATTTGCCGCAGGCGCGGCAGCGTTATCCCGACTTGATCGGCGTGTTTCTCACAGTCGAGCCTGCGGTATTGCGTGAGCGTTTGCTCAGGCGCGGGCGGGAAAGCCTTGAGCAGATCGAGCAGCGGCTGGCGCGTAATACCCAGTTCGACGCCGCGAGCGCTGAGCGTGATGGCCTGCATCTGCTGGATAACTCGGGAGCGATTGAGCGGGCGCGGGACAACCTACTGGCGCTGATCGGGGCCAGCCGCACATGCGCTTGACCTTGCTCGGTACCGGCGATGCGCGGCAGGTACCGGTGTACAACTGCAGCTGCCCTGCCTGCGACAGTGCGCGGGTCTATCCGTCGCGCCGTCGCGGGCCTTGCAGCGCGTTGATCGAATGCGGCACGCAGCGCTGGCTGATCGACTCGGGCCTGACCGATCTGTGCGAGCGTTTCCCGCCCCATAGCCTGAGTGGCATTCTGCAAACCCATTATCACGCCGACCACGCCCAGGGTTTGCTGCACCTGCGCTGGGGCCAAGGGTTGATTATTCCGGTGCATGGGCCGGATGATCCTGATGGGCTGGCCGACCTGTACAAACACCCCGGCATTCTTGATTTTAGCCAACCTTTTGCGGCGTTCGAGCGGCGCCCGTTAGGCGAGTTGAGTGTCACGGCGTTGCCGCTGAATCACTCCAAGCTGACCTTTGGCTACCTGCTGCAAGGCCCTACGGTTAATGGTGAGTGCCGGAGCATTGCCTACCTCACCGACACCCTCGGCATCCCGGAGGCCAGCGCCGAGGTGCTGCGCCAGCAGCCGCTGGATCTGCTGGTGCTGGATTGCACTACCGCGCCACAACCCATCGCGCCGCGCAACCACAATGACCTGACCCGCGCGTTGGAGGTGGTCGAGCAGCTGCAACCGCAGCAGACCGTGCTCACCCATATTGGCCACAGCTTTGATGCCTGGCTGCTGGATAACCCAAATGCCTTGCCGCACGGCGTGAGTTTGGCCGTGGATGGGCAAGTGTTATGACTTGCGTTGCTGGTGCTGTGGCAGGAGCTTTAGCCGCGATATGCCGTTCGTAGGGTGGGTTAGCCGCCTACCGCATTTGTTAGGCGTCATGCGATGTAGGGCGCGGCGTAACCCGCCACCGGCGCCCCGCGTACGATTGTTTAGTGGGTTACGCGCCGCGCTGCTAGCGAGGTTGGATGATCGTGCAGTGTTCGGCGTCGCTAACCCACCCTACGAGGCATCGCCCCTCCCACGGTGTTCCGGTGGTCTTCAATCCAGCGGCAACTCGGTGGTGCGTTTGACCTCGCTCATGGCGATGTGCGAGTGCGCTTCGTGCACGTGCGGGCGTTGCAGCAGGTGGTCGCGCAGGAAGCGCTCATAGCTGGCGATGTCCTTGGCCACTACCTTGAGCAGGTAATCCGAGCCGCCGGCCATGGTGAAGCACTCCAGCACTTCGGGGTAACCGACCACCGCCTGCTCAAATTCTTCCAAGTTGCTGCGCCCGTGGGCCGAGAGTTTGATGTCGACGAATACCGTGATGCTGAAGCCCAGCTGCTTGTGGCTGAGCAGGGCGACCTTGCGCTCGATGATGCCCTCTTCCTGCATGCGGTGAATCCGCCGCCAGCAGGGCGATTGTGACAACTCGACCTTCTCGGCAATTTCGGCGGCGGAGAGGTCGGCATTGTGTTGCAGCAGGCGGAGAATCTTGCGGTCGATGGGGCTGAGTTTTTCTTGCATGACTGTTTCCAATTTTTTGTTCTTGTTGGATTAATCATGCGCAGTATCGGCAAAGCGTCCAGCAAATAGAAAGAAAATCTCAGTACCGCTCGGTCATATTCTTAGCCATACGTCTGCTGCGGTGATCCCGTGCCAGGCTTAAAGCGGCGGCACTAACCGTTGCCCCGCAGCTCACCAAAATAATAAAAGGAGCGCAGATATGTCCCTGGCCGAGATCCGCCTGGATGACAAGTACCGCCTTGCGACCGGTCACCTTTACCTGACCGGCACCCAGGCGCTGACCCGCCTGCCCATGCTGCAGAAGCAACGCGATGCAGCCCATGGTTTGAATACCGCGTGCTTTATTTCCGGCTACCGTGGCTCGCCACTGGGCGGCCTCGACAAGAGCCTGTGGGACGCCAAGCAGTACCTCAAAGATAACCACATCCACTTTCAGCCCGGGGTCAACGAAGAGTTGGCCGGCACCGCCGTGTGGGGCAGCCAGCAGACCAATCTGTTTCCTGGGGCTCGCTACGATGGCGTGTTTGCCATGTGGTACGGCAAGGGGCCGGGCGTGGACCGCTGCGGCGATGTGTTCAAACACGGCAACTCAGCCGGGGTCTCCGAGCATGGCGGCGTGTTGCTGCTGGCCGGTGATGACCATGGCTGCAAGTCGTCGACGCTGGCCAATCAGAGCGAGCATGCGTTTATCGCGGCGTCGATCCCGGTGCTCAACCCGGCCAACGTTCAGGAAATCCTCGACTACGGCATCATCGGCTGGGAACTGTCGCGTTACAGCGGTTGCTGGGTGGCGCTGAAAACCATCGCCGAAAACGTCGATTCCTCCGCCGTGGTGGAGGTCGACCCGCTGCGCATGCAGCTGACCATCCCCGAAGACTTCCAACTGCCGGAAGGCGGCGTGCACATTCGCTGGCCAGATCCGCCCCTGGCGCAGGAGGCGCGCCTCAACACCTATAAGATTTATGCCGCGCGGGCCTTTGCTCGTGTCAACAAGCTGAACAAGGTGATGCTCGACTCGCCCACCCCGCGCTTGGGCATCATCACTGCCGGCAAGTCATATCTGGATGTGCGCCAGGCCTTGGATGACCTCGGTCTGGATGAGGCGCTGTGCGCTCAGGTGGGCCTGCGCGTGCTCAAGGTGGGCATGAGTTGGCCGCTGGAACCAGTCTCGGTGCATGAGTTTGCCGAGGGCCTGGACGAGATTCTGGTGGTCGAGGAAAAACGCAGCATTATCGAAGACCAGCTCACCGGCCAGCTGTACAACTGGCCGGTGGGCAAGCGCCCAGTGGTGGTCGGTGAGTTTGACGAAGCTGGCCATTCGCTGCTGCCGAACCTCTCCGAGCTGACCCCGGCAATGATTGCGCGCGCCATTGCCAAGCGCCTGGCGCCGATCTACAGCAGCGCACAAATTGAAGAGCGCCTGGCCTTTCTCGCGGCCAAGGAAGCCTCCCTGGCGGCGCCGAAACATCACACGGCGCGTACGCCGCACTTCTGCTCCGGCTGTCCGCACAACACCTCGACCAAAGTCCCCGAAGGCAGCCGCGCCCAAGGCGGCATCGGTTGCCACTACATGACCCAATGGATGGACCGCAGCACCGACACCTTTACCCAAATGGGCGGCGAAGGCGCGACCTGGATCGGCCAGGCGCCGTTTACCGACACGCCGCATATCTTCCAGAACCTCGGTGACGGCACCTACTTTCACTCCGGCCAACTGGCCTTGCGTGCGGCCGTGGCTGCTGGGGTGAATATCACCTACAAGATTCTCTACAACGACGCCGTGGCCATGACCGGCGGCCAACCCATCGACGGCGAACTGCGCGTCGATCAACTCAGCCAGCAGGTGTATGCCGAAGGGGTGAAACGCATCGCCCTGGTGACTGACGAGCCGGAGAAGTACCCGACCCGCGCCACCTTCGCGCCCATCGTCACCTTCCACCATCGCCGCGAGTTGGATGCCGTGCAGCGTGAGCTGCGTGAATTCAAAGGCTGTTCGGTGATCATCTATGACCAAACCTGCGCCACCGAAAAGCGCCGCCGGCGTAAGCGCGGCAAGCTGGTTGATCCGCAAAAACGTGCCTTTATCAACACGGCGGTATGCGAGGGCTGCGGCGATTGCGGCGTGAAGTCCAACTGCCTGTCCGTGCTGCCGCTGGAAACCGAATTGGGGCGCAAGCGCGAGATTGACCAGAACACCTGCAACAAGGATTTCAGCTGCGTTGATGGCTTTTGCCCAAGCTTTGTCACCGTGCATGGCGGGGCGTTGCGTAAACCCAGCGCCGTGGGGCATGGCGCGTTGTTCGTTGCCTTGCCGGAACCCCGGCAGCCCGCGCTGGATCGGCCCTGGAATATCCTTCTACCAGGCGTGGGTGGCAGCGGTGTAACCACCGTTGGCGCTTTGCTCGGCATGGCGGCGCATAGCGAAGGCAAGGGCTGCACGGTGCTCGATCAGGCCGGGTTGGCGCAAAAATTCGGCCCGGTGATCACCCATATCCGCGTCGCCGCCAAGCAGGACGATATTTTCGCCGTGCGTATCGCCGCCGGTGAAGCGGACCTGCTGCTCGGTTGTGATCTGGTGGTGGCCGCCAGTGAAGAGTCGCTGGCCAAGCTGAATGACAAGATCGCCCATGCGGTGGTCAACAGCCATGAAGCCGCTACGGCTGAGTTCACCCGCAACCCGGATGCTCAGGTGCCCGGTGCGGCCATGCGTGAAGCGCTGGTCGAGGCTGTTGGGGCGAGCAAAACCCACTTTGTTGATGCCAGCCGCCTGGCCACGCGCCTGCTCGGCGACAGCATCGCCACCAACCTGTTTATGCTCGGCTTCGCTTACCAGAAGGGCTTGGTGCCGGTGTCCGCCGAAGCCATCAATCAGGCCATCGAGCTTAACGGCGTGGCCGTGCAGCTCAATCAGCAGGCGTTTCTATGGGGCCGTCGTGCGGCCCATGATGCGGTTGCCGTCGAGCGCTTAGCCAAGCCAGACGTGAACGAGGCGCCGCATTGCCAAACCCTGGAAGAAATCGTCAACGACCGCATGGCGCGCCTGACTGCCTACCAGAATGCCGCTTACGCCGAGCGCTACCGCGAGCAGGTGGCGCGGGTGCAGCAGGTTGATAGCAGCGCTGACCAGGCACTGAGCAAGGCCGTGGCGCGTTACTACTTCAAACTGCTGGCCTACAAGGACGAGTACGAAGTGGCGCGGTTGTACAGCGACGGCAGTTTTATTCGTCAGCTGGAAGCGCAATTTAGCGGCGATTACCGCCTGGAATTCCACCTGGCGCCTAGCTGGCTAAGTAAGCCGGATGCCAGCACTGGCGAGCCGCGCAAGCGTCAGTTCGGCGCCTGGATGCTCAAAGCCTTCGGCGTACTGGCCAAGTTCAAGTTTCTGCGTGGCACACCGCTGGATGTATTCGGCTACAGCGCGGAGCGCAAGCTGGAGCTGCAGCTGATCGACGACTACGAGCAGAACCTGGACTACCTGCTCAAGGAACTCAACGCCGACAACTACCGCACCGCGCTGGCCCTGGCCGAACTGCCCGAGCAGATTCGCGGCTATGGCCACGTCAAGGAACGCAGCCTGGCCAAGGTGCGCGAGCAGTGCAGCCAGCTAAAAGCGCGCATGGTCGTCAGCGAGATTGCGGCGGTACAGCTGTTTGAACCAGCGGCTTAACGCCAACAAACGTTTATCACACTGACCCTCTCCCTTAAGCGGGAGAGGGCGACTACTTACAACAAAAAAACGAGGCACTTATGTCCGTGTTTTCCCATATCGATTTCGACCACCACGAACAGCTGGTCTATGGCCACGACAAGGCCAGCGGCCTCAAGGCGATTATCGCCATTCACAACAGCAACCTTGGCCCGGCCCTCGGCGGTTGCCGCATGTGGCCCTACGCCAATGACGATGAAGCGCTGCGCGATGTGCTGCGCCTGTCGCGCGGCATGACTTATAAATCGGCCCTGGCTAACTTGCCGCTGGGTGGCGGTAAAGCCGTAATCATCGGCGACCCGCATACCGGTAAGAGCACGGCGCTGTTTCAGGCCATGGGCGATTTTGTTGAGAGCCTCGGCGGGCGCTATATCACCGCCGCCGACTCAGGCACCGGCGTGGCGGAAATGCAGATCATGGCCGAGCGCACCCGCCATGTATCCGGCGCTGAACTGCGCGAGGCTTTAGCTGGCGGTAAACGCAATGGCGACCCGTCACCGTCCACCGCCTATGGCGTGTTTATCGGTATTCAGGCGGCGGTCAAACACCGCCTGGGCCGTGATGACCTGCGTGGCCTGAAGGTGGCGATCCAAGGGGTAGGGCAGGTGGGCTTCGACCTGGCGCGCCAGTTGAAGGCCGCCGGGGCCGAGCTGTGGGTCACCGATATCGTCGAAGCCAATGTGCGTCGCGCGGTCGAACAGTTGGGCGCCACCGCTGTTACCCAGCAGGCGATTTTCGGTCTGGATGTTGATGTGTTCGCGCCGTGCGCCATGGGCTCAATCATCAACCAACACACCCTGGAAGCCTTGCGCGCACCGATTATCGCCGGGGCCGCCAACAATCAACTGGCCGACCCCAGCCTGGCAGAAACCCTGCGCCGCAACGAGTGCCTGTACGCGCCGGATTACGCGATCAATGCCGGCGGCATTATCGATGTGTACTACGGCCGCAGTGGCGGCAGCGCCGCGCAACTCAATGCGCACATCGAAGGCATTGGCGCGACCTTGGAGCAGATCTTCCAGCGCGCCGATGCGGCGAGCAAAACCACCGTCGAGATTGCCGATCAGTTGGCCGAAGAACGTTTTGGCCGTTAAAAACGCCTAAGGGTTGCCCGCACTACAAGCACGTTGCGCAAAACCCGTAGGAGGGGCGGGAACGCCTAGTTATTGGCCGCGATGCTTTTCCGCTGACCTCGGTTCGCGGGCAAGCCCGCTCCTACAAAAGCAGTGGCCTGTCGACAGCAGATATAGCTTTAGAAATGGCCTCTCAGTCCAGCATCAGTGCCAGGCTAATGCCATGCGGTTTGAATCCGAGGCCCGCATAAAAAGCATGGGCCGCCTCGCGGCTCTGGCTGCTGGATAGCGCGAGCTTGTAACAGCCCCAGGCGCGGGCGCGTTCGATGGCTTTGCCCATCAGCGCCTGGCCAATCCCCAGGCCACGTGCGTCTGCGTCCACTACCACGTCTTCGATAATCGCCGAGCGGGCGAAGTTGTGCGCCAGGTGTTCAATCAGGTTGAGCGTGCAGGTGCCCAGCAACTTGCCGTCGCGCTCGGCCACCAGCACCACCCGGCTTATTGGCAGCTCACTCAAGCGCAAGGCCAGCAGCTTGGCATCGGCACGCGGTTCATCGGGCGCCAATTGTTGTAGCAAGGCGGCGAGGGCGGCGGCATCGGTGACGCTGGCGGCGCGCAGGTGATAGTCGGCAAAGGGCGAGTCGGGCAAAGACTGCGAAGCAGCGGGGCGCATGGCGATCTCCTCTCCTGATAACGGCCGGTTAGCCGCCAGTGGGCAGTATGGCGCGGCGAAAATGGCAGCGGCATGACAAACGCGCTCAGGCTCGCTAAGATGCCGCCCGCTGGTAGCCCGCCTATCCAGCCTTGGTTCCCATAGTTCAATGGATAGAATAAGCCCCTCCTAAGGGCTAGATACTGGTTCGAATCCAGTTGGGAACGCCATCTTTACCTCTGTACGCTTTTAATCGCCTGCCTTGATTCTCGCTGCCCCCATTGCGCGGGTATCAGCGCTTGCGTGTGCGATCGCCTGGCAACGGTTCCAGCGCCTGTATTGATTCCGTGGGAAAGACTGCGTGCCTTAAGGCTGTGCGCAAGCGCCCTTAATATGGGCGATATGCTGCCGGCGGAAATGCCCGTTTTAGAACTGTTGTTTTATATCAATGCACTAAAAAGATTCATTAAGGCGACATTTTGCGCTGTCGAAGTGCATTGTTGGCTGTTAAAGTGCCGCGCACTTTTCAGTTGATCTGCCCGGTTAAATGGGCATTGTTGGGATATCCACATGAGCGAATCCGTCGAGCTTTTCCTCTCCCGCCTAAAGCAGCGTGACCCTGATCAGCCTGAGTTTCATCAGGCTGTGGAAGAGGTCCTGCGTACACTTTGGCCGTTTCTGGAAGCCAACCCGCGTTACCTGCAGGCGGGCATCGTGGAGCGCATGGTCGAGCCGGAACGGGTGATTATGTTTCGGGTGTCCTGGGTCGATGATGCCGGGCGCGTGCAGGTCAACCGCGGTTACCGCGTGCAGATGAGCAGCGCCATTGGCCCCTACAAGGGCGGGCTGCGCTTCCACCCGTCGGTCAACTTGGGCGTACTCAAATTCCTCGCCTTCGAGCAAGTGTTCAAGAACTCGCTGACCTCGCTGCCCATGGGCGGCGGCAAGGGTGGTTCGGACTTCGATCCAAAGGGCAAAAGCGACAACGAAGTGATGCGCTTCTGCCAGGCCTTTATGAGCGAGCTGTATCGCCACATTGGTGCCGACCTGGATGTGCCCGCGGGCGACATCGGCGTGGGTGGCCGCGAGATCGGCTACATGTTCGGCCAGTACAAGCGCCTGGCTAACCAGTTCACCTCGGTGCTGACCGGCAAGGGCATCAGCTACGGCGGCAGCCTGGTTCGTCCGGAAGCCACCGGTTATGGCTGCGTGTACTTCGCCCAGGAAATGCTCAAGCGCATTCATCGTGGCGTTGACGGCCAGCGCGTGGCGATCTCCGGCTCTGGCAACGTTGCCCAGTTTGCCGCGCAGAAGGTCATGGAGTTGGGCGGCATGGTGGTCTCCCTGTCGGACTCCGAAGGCACCCTGCACACCCCGGACGGCCTGACCGAAGAACAGTGGCAGCACCTGATGGACCTGAAGAACGTGCGCCGTGGTCGCCTCAGCGAAATGGCCGCGCAGTTCAACCTCAACTTCCTGGTTGGCCAGCGCCCGTGGCACCTGCCATGCGACATCGCCCTGCCATGCGCCACACAAAACGAACTGGATGCCGACGACGCGCGCACGCTGTTGAGTAATGGCTGTTACTGCGTGGCCGAAGGGGCCAACATGCCGTCGACCCTGGAAGCGGTGGACCTGTTTATCGACGCCGGCATCTGCTTCGCCCCAGGCAAAGCCTCGAACGCCGGTGGTGTTGCCACCAGTGGTCTGGAGATGAGCCAGAACGCCATGCGTCTGAGCTGGACCGCCGGTGAGGTGGACGAGCGTCTGCACAGCATCATGCAAAGCATCCACAGCGCCTGCGTGCGTTATGGCGAAGAGAACGGTCGGATCAACTACGTTAAAGGCGCCAACATCGCCGGCTTCGTTAAGGTTGCCGATGCCATGCTGGCGCAGGGTGTGGTCTAACCCGCGTCAACTCAGGCAGGTTCTACCGCACACAAAAATGCCCGCGCAATGCGGGCATTTTTTATGGGCTCTTGGTTAATGCGCGAGCGGGTGTGCGCATTAGGGATGGTCTGAAGTAGTCATGTATTTCTGGCTAACTTCAGCCTCCGCCGATTTTGAAAGCGGCAAATCGATCAAAAG
>NZ_JAPPVG010000024.1:0-53504 GCF_028680365.1 Pseudomonas sp. MIL19
GGGGGCTGAGTTTGCGGGCATCTGTTTTCATAGGGACAGATTACCCAATATGCCCTATTTATTTGCCAGGTTAATATTGCCCCTTAACTACATGTGCAGTTCGCTCTGTACCGGACTGAGTTACAACACCGACTTTAGCCAATGGGGCATTGATGCTGCCACTGTTTCTAACAGTCACGGTATAAAACTCAACCATGCTAGGCCCATGCCATGCTTCTTTGTTTTTGGTTTCCTCTAGAGTGCGAAGATTTTCTACTTGCTGATGGTGTGCAGCACAGGACAAAACTAAACTAATGTGTTCTTTTTTGCGGCTATGCCGATATGAAAGATAGTTGATGAGTAGAGCAAACGAGCCAGTAACAGCACCAAGTAACGCAAGCCAGTTCTGAGTGAGCCAACTTTCCACTTTACCTCCGAATGCCTAACTATTAATTAAGCGACATGCTGTCGCATAACGTCGAAAAGAGCGTCGTATAGCGCTCCCTATTTATCTGTAAATACTGCGCAGACTAACTATTTAGTCTGCACGCACGAGATTGCGATGGGTAAACGCGACATGAGTTACATGCACATTACTGGTGCGCAAGGCGTTGTGTCCACGGGTGGTGGTGCTGTGGTGGCGGGACGGCGTGCCGATATGTGCTTGACCTTGCCACAATGGCAAGGCTGAAGGTGAGGGTGAGTCAACAACCACTGCCCTTTAAGGAGCACGCGATGATTACTTTCGACGTACAAGGCATGACCTGCGGACATTGCATAAAGGCGATTACCCAAGCAGTGCTGGCCGTGGATGCAGCTGCCAAGGTGCAGGTCGACCTGCCGTCACAGCGGGTACAAATTGAGTCGGTTGCCGGCGAGGCGGAACTCAGCCAGGCCATTGTGCAGGCGGGCTATAGCCCGGTTTTATTGACTGGCGAGCCGGCCATCAGTACGCCGGCCAAGAAGGCCGGTGGCTGCTGCTGTAGCTGAGCCGGGGCAACGCCGTGCATTGATATTGATCAATACGCGCCGATGACACAGACGTAGATTTACGACCTAATCATTGGAGGTTCGCATGAACACTAAACAGCTTATCGCCACCCTGGCATTCACCTTTGTGGCCGGTGCGCAGGCCGCGACGCCTGCTATGCCGGGCCAGCAGGCGGCTGATGGCGCTGCTGCAGTTGTGGCGCCACAGTTCGACGCTGGTAAATTCGATCAGCACATCAAGGCGATGCAGGCCATACACCAACAATTTATGGCAGCCCGTACACCTGAAGAACGTGATGCGTTACGTCAAACCGGCATGGCTGCCATGCAGGATGGCATGACGATGATGAAGCAGATGCCTATGGGGGGCGACATGCCTATGGGCAAGCATATGGGTGGCATGGGCATGGCCAACGGTATGCCGATGGACTGCGCCGGCGCGGACCGGCGCACGGAGATGATGGACATGATGATGAAGCTGATGAATGACCAGCAGCTGCCGGCCAAGCAGTAAGGCCGAGCACTCAAGCATATGACTGGGCGAGGAGTGCCCAGTCAGGGGCAGGGCGGGCGAGGCTGAGCTAGAGGCCCTTGCCCAACATCTGCCCGTTGATGGTTTTGCCGTATAAGTTGACGCCGTCATTGGCGTGGTACTTGTCGCGGGTTTTCTCGACTGAACCATCGATCAAACGCGGGTCTTGCGGGCGTTCGTGGCTGTTCATAAAGGCGGCCACATGCCAGGCATCCTCATCGGACAAGGTGCCGCCTTTGCCCAGCGGCATGTTCTCTTTGATGAACGCTGCGGCGGTGTTGATCCGGTGCATACCGGCGCCCCAGTTGAACGAGTCTGCCCCCCACAGTGGGGGGAGCACGTAATCCTCGCCGGCTTTCTGCCCCTCGCCATTCTTGCCGTGACATACCGCGCACTGTGCTGCGTAAACCTTCTCGCCTTGGGCAAGGTCGAATCCGCCCTTGGGCTCTGACACTGATGGATAGGCGCGGCCTGGCAGCTCTTGCCCGGTGGGTGCGCCGGTTGCAAGCCAATAGGAGTAGGCGGTGAGCGCGGCGATCACCGGGCCGTTGGCTTCAGGGGCTTTGCCGTTCATGCTGAATTGAAAGCAGCCCTGTAAACGCTCGGTGTAGCTGTTGACCTTGTCGTTTTTCTTACGGTACGCCGGGTACATGGTGTACGCCGCCCAAAGCGGCGCAGAGTTGGCTTTGCGGCCCTGCTCCAGGTGGCAGTTGGTGCAGGCCAAGCTATTACCTACATAGTCTGGCGCGTGTGTTTTAGTGTCGACGAAGATGGCGCGGCCTTGCTGTACCAGCTTGCCAAAGGCGTTATCTTCAAGCTGGCTTTCCAGCGGTGGCTGGAAGGCCGCGTTGCTGGCAGGAACCGCTGCGGCGGTGGTGATTTGTGATTGATCATCCATGGCGATGTCCGCTGCATGCGCTGGGGTGGCCAGTGCGATTAGCAACAAGGCGCTTGTGGGGGCGTTCATTGGCCGGCTCCTGTTTCGGTCAGGGTGGCGAAGTACTGCGACACGGCATTGACCTCGTCTTGGCTGAGGCTGCGGGCGATGTGCCCCATCAGGTCGTTGGGGTCATTCTTGCGAGTGCCTTGCTGCCAAGCGACGAGCTGCGCAGACAGGTACTGGGCGGACTGCCCGACAAGGGGCGGAAAGGTCTCGCCAACGCCTACACCGCTTGGCCCGTGGCAAGACACGCACTCAGGAATATTGCGCTCCCAGGCACCACGCAATGCAAGCACGGCGCCTAACTCTGCCGCCGGCGCGGCGCGGCTAATGCGCTCGACCTGTGGTGACGGCTTGTTGGCGAGCAGCGCCGTTACCGCGTCTGCTTCTTCGGCAGTCAAGGCGGCTGCTATCGGTTGCATGATCGGGTTGGCGCGTGCGCCGGAAGCAAAATCAGCCAGCTGTTTTTTCAGATAACCGGCGGACAGGCCAGCCAGCCGCGGGAACCCGGCAGCGGCCAGGCCTTCACCCTCGGCACCATGGCAGGTGACGCAGGCCATCGCCGCCGGGTTGCTACCGCCTTTGCTATAGACAGTGGCCGCATCGGCTGCGTGGGTAGGCAGCGCTAGCGCCAGAAGCAGCCCGGCAAAGGGCCAGTGAGCGAGGTTCATGTAGCCTCCACATGATATTCAGGTAACGGCACTGGGCTGCTTGGTCGTGGATTAACACTTCGCGCAGAGCGCCCGATAAGTGATTTCAGCGGCTTGGTGCTCGAACACCTTGCGATTGCTGCAGGGCGCTCACTCAAGCAAGCGGCGTCCGGGTTGCTTTAGGCCGTGTATTTACCTTAGACGAGATGCAGCGCCCGACTTAAGTTTGCGGGCGCCGTGTGTCGTGTCAGCAACAGCCGAGCATTGACCGTTCCTGTCACGTAGCCTCGCACAAGTGGGTCATGGGCCTGCTGCGTATTATTTGTCGCAGCGTTAACGGCAAACGCATAGGCGATATATGCGGGCGTCGGCTTGCGCTGTGATCAGCAGATCCGGACGAGAGGCGGGGGGATGTATGGCGGCGGATGTGGGGTTGCAGAATTCGGCGGCAAGATGGTGCTCGCTTATCGCCGCGAGCAAGTAGCTGTTTTGCGCCAGAGTGTTCTGGCATCTGCCTCGGTTGGTAGGCGTTGCGCCTGGTCTACAGCCGCTGCAGGCAGCGGCTATTTCAACCATTAGGGCGATACAGTATTGCTTCAGCCGTTGCTCTGATCGGTGTTCACGGACGCGTCAGCCTGTTCCTGCTTGGCGGCCTGGAACGCTTGCAGCGATGCTTCGCGGGCTTGTTCCATACGTGCGAAGGTGCGATCAGAGCCGCCTTCGGCCATGGCCAGGCTGGAGACACTTAGAGCAGCCAGTACGAGAAGGGTGTTCAGCGATTTCATTTAGGTATTCCTCATTGTTTCGGTAAGCCCCTGCTAACAGCGGGCGTTGAGTGTTGCGTTCGAAACAAGATTAACCAGGGCACCCCGTCAGTAAGCTGAAGCTGGGGTTACATTTTCGTAATCCTGCGCATGCTTGCTGAGTGCGCTCATGCAGGGGGCATTTGTCGGGTATGTATGGGCTTAGCTCGGCCAGCGTCACGGCACGCGGCCTGATAAAGACCGGGCTAATGGCGGCAGTCAGGCAGCGTTCGCGTTATCCTGAGCGGCCTTTCTTGTGTTGAAGCCTGGCCATGCTGGTTATTTCCAACAGCGTTCATCTCCCCGATGACGAAATCGAACTGACGGCCATCCGTGCCCAGGGCGCGGGCGGGCAGAACGTCAATAAGGTCTCCAGCGCGATGCATTTGCGCTTCGACAGCCAGGCGTCATCCTTACCGCCGTTCTACAAGGAGCGTTTGCTGACGCTGCGCGACAGCCGTATCACCGCCGAGGGTGTGGTGATCATCAAAGCCCAGCAGTACCGCACCCAGGAGCAGAACCGCGCCGATGCCCTGGAACGCCTCGCCGAGCTGATCCGTAACGCCGGCAAAACCGAGAAAGTCCGCCGCCCGACCAAGCCTACCCTGGGCTCGAAAAAGCGCCGCCTGGAAGGTAAAACCAAGCACGGGGCGATCAAGGCTGGTAGAGGGAAAGTCGATTTCTAAACGTTGCGCCTGAGCGGCAGGGCTTTCGTTGCATGGCACGCGGCATTGCATCTTCGGCACTGCCAGGGCCTTTGCAAGGCGAACCTCGCTGGCCGGGTGGGGTCTGCTTTAAAGGGTGGACGCTGCTGTACCTGGGCTAATCTACCTGTGACCGATGCATAACGACTGTTAACGCAAAGGAGTAAGCAGATGAAAATTCATGCCTATTTAACCTTCGATGGCCAATGCGAGGCGGCGTTTAAATTCTATGCCGATTGCCTGAACGGAAGCCTGGAGTTGATGCGTTTCGGTGAGGGCCCGGAGGCAGGCAGTGTTCCAGCGCAATTCCACGATCGGGTCATGCATGTGAGCCTCGCCGTGGGTGATCAGCTGCTGATGGCGTCCGACACCTGCCCAGGCATGGGCACGCCGTATGAGGGCATCAAGGGCTGTTCGATTTCTCTGCAGGTGGAGAACGTGCCCGAGGCCGAGCGCCTGTACGAAGCGCTGTCTGCCCAGGGCTCGGTGCAGATGGAGCTGCAGCCAACGTTTTGGGCCACGCGGTTTGCCCTGTTCACGGACCGCTTTGGCGTGTCTTGGATGATCAATTGCAACATTGATGCGCAGATGGGCTAAGCCACTAAGCCAATACGCAACAGCCCGGCCATGGGCCGGGCTGTTTGCATACAGGCTCAGTTCAAACGACTAAGCCCAGTGCGCGGTCGAGCTTTTCTTCCGGGTCGCTGACGGCCGCAAGGAACTCATCGCCCCAGCGGCGGATATCGTTATAGCTGACGATATCGAACAGTTCACGCAGGCGATCCTGGGCTTCCGCCTTGGGCATGTTGAGTGCCACATAGCAGGTTTGCACCATATCCATGGGGTCGTGCGGGTTGGTCAGTAGCGCGCCTTTGAGCTCAGCGGCCGCGCCGGCAAACTCCGACAGTACCAGTACGCCACGCCCACCGAGCAAGCCTTGGGCGGCGACGAATTCCTTGGCCACCAGGTTAAGGCCGTCGCGCAGTGGGGTAATCCACATCACATCGGCCATGGCATACCAGGCGCTGACTTCTTCGAATGGCAGGCTGCGGAAGAAGAACTGCAGCGGCGTCCAGCCGATGCGCGCGAAGCGGCCGTTAATCCGGCCCACGGCTTGCTCGATTTGTCCTTGCAGTTCGTCGTAGATGGTCATTTCTTTGGCCGCCGGGACGCAGACCGTGACCAGGGTGACTTTGCCCAGCAGCTCCGGGTTTTCTTCCAGCAAGCGCTCGTAGGCGTTGAGTTTTTCCAGGATGCCTTTGGTGTAGTCGAGGCGCTCGACCGAGAGAATCAGTTTGACTCCGCTCAGCTCGGTACGCAGGCGCTCCATCATGTCCTTGATCTTAGGTGACTCCAGGGCGCTGCTGACCCGGTTGATGTCCAAGCCCACCGGGTGCGCGCCGAGTTTGACCACCCGCGTACCGGTGTCCACGGCCGTGGTCATGCGCTCCAGGCCCACGGCGCAGCCATAGGTGATAAAGCGCGGGGCGCAGTTCTGCCGGCTGATGGTTTGCAGCGGCATCACGCCGCGCGCGGCATCGACGAAGTTCTCCACCTGACGCGGGATGTGGAAGCCGATGTAGTCGCACTGCAGCAGGCTGCCAATGATCTGCCGGCGCCACGGCAGCACGTTGAACACATCGGCCGAAGGGAAGTAAGTGTGGTGGAAAAAGGCGATGCGCAGGTCGGGACGCAGTTCGCGCAAGTAGCCCGGCACCATCCACAGGTTGTAATCATGCAGCCACACGGTAGCGCCTTCGGCAGCTTCCAGCGCGGTGCGTTCGGCAAAGGCGCGGTTGACCTTGAGGAATACTTGCCAGTCGTCTTCGCGGAACTGTGCACGCTCCCAGAAAGTGTGCAGGGTTGGCCAGAAGGCCTCTTTGGAGAAGCGTTTGTAGAAGATGTCGACTTCTTCTTTGCTCAACGCCACCCGTGCAGCGGTCAGCGTGGGGTAGCGTTCGGCATCCACGGTGGTGTGGCTTTCAAAGGTTTCGCCGCCGGCAGCGTCATGTTCGGCCCAGGCCACCCAAGAGCCCGCACGGCCATCGCCGAAAAAACTCAGCAGGGTTGGGATAATGCCGTTGGGTGAGGTCGGGCGGCGGCGTTGCAACTTGCCATCCTTGCCGCGGTACTCCTCATAGGGCAGGCGGTGGTAAACCATCACCAGATCCGCTTTGCCGGGTTCAGCGACTTGTTTGCCCTCGGCGGCGATGCCTTGTTTACCGAGAAAGCCAAAATGCACAAAGGCTTCGAGGATGCCACCGCAACCGGCGCGCTCGGCATGCAGCACGCGTGAGTACTGACGCGTGGCTTGCAGCAAGCCGTCTTCGGATTCGCCAACGCATACGCCCTTGAACTGCCCGCTGAGCATGCTCAGGTCGTTCAAGGTGTCGCCGGCGGTCAGCACCTGGTCATGGTCCAGTTCCAACCAGTCGATCAGTGCTTGCAGGCTGCTGCCCTTGTTGACGCCTTTGGGCAGGAAGTCCAGATAACGCTCGGCGGAATACAGCAGGTCGCAGCCCAGGCTTTCGGCGATTTTCAGCAGTTCCGGGTTGCCGGCTTCTTCAGGGCTGCAGAAGTAGGAGCAGCGGCGCACTTGCGGCACGTCCTGGCGCTCTAGGGCCAGGTGTTCGATGGCGCTGGCGACCTGGCTGTCGCCGGGCCAGAGCGCATCTACCGCGCTTTGCAAGGGTTGGATTGGCTGCAAGGTGTCGCCATGCACCAGGCTGGCGCCGACATCGGAGATGATGAAGTCAGGTTGCGGCAAGGTGGGGTCAGCCAGCAGGGGCAAAACCGATTCCAGGCTGCGCCCGGTGACATAGGCCAGACGAATTTCTGGGTGGGCGGCAATGGTCTGATAGAGGCTCAGACGATCCTTGGGATCGCCGCCGAGAAAGGTTCCATCGAGATCGGTGGCAAGTAACATGCGCTGTCTTCCTGTCCAGTTAAGTGGGTGCAGTGACGCGCCGACATAGGCCGACGAGCTGTGTGGGGCGAATGCGCAATGCTGCGTTCGCCTCTTCTTTTTATCCCGGCGTCTGCGGCGCCGGGTTATGCGGTTCCTCGTTAGAGTCTGTGGCATCTGTTGCTGGTGCGTCGGGCATTAGCTCAAGCACCGTATGACTGGTCCGTAGCATAGGCATGAAGTGCCCAGCGGGTGCGCTGACCAGATCGCTGACATGGCGCAGGCGGTACAGCGTGTAAGCCGCGAGCAGGCCGAGGGTTACCGCGAAATACAGCGGCAGCGCCTTGGCGCCCAGATGCTGCATCAACAGGCCCGCAAGCAGCGGCCCGCAGACCGAACCGATGCCGTTAACCATTAGCAAACTGCTGGAACCGGCGAGAACTTCATCGCTGTGCAACTGGTCGATCAGTTGCGCCACGGCAATCGGGTAGATGGCAAAGGTCAGCCCGCCCCAGATAAACATCAGCCCGAGCAGCAATGAACCTGCCGGCAACAGGCTCATCAGCAGGGCCACCACGACTGACAGCGTGACGACCCAGAGCAACACCACGCGGCGGTCGTGTTTGTCGGAGTAGATGCCAATGGGCCATTGCAGCAGTGCGCCGCCGAGAATGCTGCTACTCATCAGCAGGCCCACGCCTGTCGCATCAAAGCCATTCAAGCTGGCATACACCGGTGCCATGCCCCAGAACGCACCCAGCGCTAAGCCGGATAAGCCTGCTGCGGCGATGGCCAGCGGTGCAATGCCGACAATCTGGCGCAGGTTGGTGTGCAGGGTCTCGGGTACGCTGGGCTGGATTTGGCGGGTCAGGGTAATGGGCATCAAGGCCGCGCTGATCAGCATGGCAGCCAGCACGAACAGCACGAAGTCAGTTGGCGATGCTAGGTTCAGCAACTGCTGCGCGGCGGCGAGTGCGCCGAGGTTGACCGCCATGTACACCGCGAACACTTGGCCACGCTTGTCGTTCGGCACCTGGGCGTTAAGCCAGCTCTCGATCACCATGTACAGGCTGACCAGCGCCAGGCCGTAAAGCACGCGTAAACCCAGCCAAACCCAGGGGTCGACGATCAGTACATGCAGCAGGGCGGTGATGGCAGCCAGTGCGGCGCAAAAGGCAAACGCACGGATATGCCCAACGCGGCGAACCAGCGGAATCGCTAGCCAGGTGCCAAGGAGAAAACCGACAAAGTACCCAGACATAATCAGCCCGAGCATCGAGGTGGAGTAGCCTTCGGCGACGCCACGCAGGGTCAGTAGAGTGTTAAGCAGGCCATTGCCGAGGAGGAGTAATGCCACCCCCCCCAGCAACGAGCTGATTGGGGCAATTAAGGACCACATAGCGACCTACCCTAAGCAAAACAGCCACGCATGGCAAATCACAGGCGGCGTTTAGGAAGGTGTACTTGGTTTTTAAGTTATTGTTTTAATTGATTTTATTTTCGTATATGAGCGTGCTAATTATTTTTCAGCGGCGGTTTTCCTAGGTACTGCCAGCAACGCAACAGGTTCTTGGAGGTCGTTGTTCTGGTTAATGCGTTCGATCAACTGGTTAATGGCCTCACGCTCACGGCTGTTATGCAGGCAGTGGTCCGCGGTTTCTTGGACGCTGTGAACATGCTTGAGTAAATCTGTTTTTTGCTGCGCGCGTAGGGGATGGTAAAGCAGGTTTTTGTAAGCCTGTAGCAACCCGAACAGCACACTGGCATCTGCCCGGCCGTAGTTACGAATAGGGCCAAAAACCAGCAGCAGCAATTCATCCAGCGACAATTCGTAATGGAACAGGCGCGGCGGCTCATCATCCAGCAGCGCGAAATCCAAGTCGGGTAAAGCCAAGCGTTTGCTCAATAACACGCTGAGTAAATCGATGGCGGTGAGCGCGGTACCTGGGTCGTTGATCCCTGGACTGAGTGCCTTGACGGCGATTTCAGAGATTTGCGTGCAGCCAAACAGGTAATGGGCGTGGGCGTACTCTTCGATAAAAAAGTCGAAGCAGTCGAGCAGGGCGCTGGATATGTCCTCATCCACTTGCCGATCCAACTTGAATAGTGGGCGACCACTCGTCACGAAGAAACCATGGTGGATCATTACCGTCATGCGCAGGTCGTGTTCAATCAATAGGGTGTTGATTGCGTTGATATTGAGTTCTTTGAAGTACCCATTGCGCTGGGCGCGAACCTGTTGCCATTGCTGGTCATCGGGCCAGCTGGGGATTGTATCGACGCTGGCCAATTTGGCTTCGCGTGCGGCGAGCTTCTTCAGGGTGGTCTGGTAGAGGTTGTTGAGGATGTATTCGACTTGAATCGAGCGGGAAATCGAGTGGATAAAGTGAACAAACAGGCCAAGGCAGGCGATGCCCATGCCCAGTGCTATCAGCACCCCAAGGCTGGGCACCTGGCTGGAGTTACCTTGCTCGATGCTGGTGATCAGTAACAGCGAATAGAGAATGGTGCCGAGATAGAAACCCAGAGTTTTCTGGTGCCCCTTGTCACTGATTAGGCCCGGTAGCACACGGGGTGAGAGGGCGGCGGATGCGTTATTCAGCACCACCATAACCATGGAGAAGCTAAAAACGGTCAACGACAGGATGCCCCCTACCAGGGTGCTGAGTATCAAACGGGCATTTTCGGCGTTGCGCACCAGGCCCACATCGACGTTGCGCTTGAGAGACATCAGCCAGGGCTGATACTCGATACTCATGACTAGCAGGCACAGGCCAAAAAAGCCCACGGCGATCAGCGTTGGATAGAGTGCCAGGCTGTGCAGGGTGCGTTGGTACACGCGAAACACGATATTAGAAAGGCGGGACACAGGCATCTCGAGATGATGGGTGTGCCCCGACTATAGCAAGCCTGGGTTTGTGTGCAGTGGCTTGAGGCCGAGCGCTTTGGTTAAGGCGCTCGGTGGCGCTTTAGTCCAGGCATACGCGGGCGATGGCATTGGCCAACTGGTCGAGGCGATTGGCATCCAACCCCGCCATATTGGCCCGGCCGCTGCCGACCATGTACACACTGAATTCATCACGTAGGCGCTGCACCTGCTGGGCGCTAAGGCCAGTGTAGGAGAACATCCCGCGTTGTTGGTTGATGTGCGCGAAGCGCTCGGCCAGCCCATGGGCTTGTAATGCTTCAACCAGGCCCGCGCGCAGGCTGACAATCCGCTGCCGCATGCTGTCCAGTTCGTCCATCCACAGCGTATGCAGCTCGCTGTCGGCGAGAATGTTGGCGACCACGGCCGCGCCATGGGCGGGCGGCGTAGACCACAGGTTGCGCGCCAGAAACGCCAGTTGGCTGCGCACATCCTGCAGTTTTGCCGGCGTTTCAGCGCAGACGATCAACGCGCCCGTGCGCTCGCGGTAAAGGCCGAAGTTTTTCGAGCAAGAACTGGTGATTAACAGCTCAGGCAACTCAGCCGCAAACAGACGCACCGCCCAGGCGTCTTCTTCCAGGCCGTCGCCAAAGCCCTGGTAGGCAAAATCGATTAATGGCAACAACTCGCGCGCCTTGACCACCGCCAGCACGCGCGTCCAGTCGTCTGCCGTGAGGTCGAACCCGGTGGGGTTGTGGCAACAGGCATGCAGCAGCACCACATCGCCTTTCGGTACATGGCTGAGGGCGGCGAGCATTGCCTCGACATTCAGCTGGTTGTCCGCGCCCACATAGGGGTAATGGCCGACGCGTAAACCGGCGGCAGCAAAAATGCTTTCGTGGATCGGCCAGGTCGGGTCGCTCAGCCAGATGCCGCGGCCCGGCAGGCAGTGAGCAATAAACTCCGCGCTCAGGCGCAGCGCGCCAGTACCGCCAGGGGTTTGCGTGGCTGCTGCACGGTCTTCCAGTAAAGGATTGTCTGCGCCCAGCACCAGCTGACTCAGCAGGCGGCCGAACAGCGCATCACCATGGCCGCCGATGTAGCTTTTAGTGGCTTCGCTTTGTTGCAGTGTCAGCTCCGCCAGCTTGACTGCCCGAGGTATGGGCGTCAGGCCATGGGCATCCTTATAAACCCCGACACCCAGGTCGAGCTTGGCGGGGTTGCGGTCGGCGCGATAGGCGTCCATCAGGCCGAGAATGGGGTCCCCCGGCACTCGGGCAATGTGCTGGAAATGACTCACTTGCGGCCCTCGGCACTGGCGGCCAGTACATCAGTGCGCGCGGCCATAATGAAGTCGTTGCGGTGCAGGCCACGCATTTCATGGCTCCACCAGGTCACGGTGACCTTGCCCCATTCGGTTAGCAGCGCTGGGTGGTGGCCGACTTCTTCAGCAATGGCTCCTACGGCGTTGGTAAAGGCCAGGGCATGACGGAAGTTCTTGAACGCGTAAACCCGCTCCAGCTCCATGTGGTCGTCGCGTACTTCGATGTTCCAATCGGGGATCTCACGGATCAGTTCCGCTAACTCGTCATCACTGACTTTCGGCGCATCTGCACGGCAGGCTTCGCATTGGGCTTGGGCAAGGGACATGAGGTTTCTCCTGGGGCAAAGGTGGGCCGTAGGATGGGGTGGACGGCGGTCTGTTGAGCATCGCTCGACCTGCGCGGCCCTACCCATCCTACAAAGGTTAGGCAGCTCTTGGCGCAAATTTTGGGGCGTGCAAGCCCTGGCGCATGGCCTGCCGGACCATGCTCATGATGTCTTCATGGGCCAGTTCGAAGAGGTGCTTGAGCTCCGGCAGGACGAAATACACAGGCTGCAGAATGTCGATGCGATAAGGCGTGCGCATCGCCTCGATGGGGTCAAAGGCCTGGTGCTCAGGTTTATTGGACAAGCAATACACGGTTTCTTTCGGTGAGGAGAGAATACCGCCGCCGTAAATCCTGCGGCCCTGGCTGGTGTCGAGCAGGCCGAACTCGATGGTCAGCCAGTACAGCCGCGCCAGGTACACGCGCTCTTCCTTGCTGGCGGCCAGGCCGAGCTTGCCGTAGGTGTGGGTGAACTCGGCAAACCAGGGGTTGGTCAGCAGTGGGCAGTGGCCGAATATTTCGTGAAAGATGTCCGGTTCCTGCAGGTAGTCCAGCTCCTCTGGCGTACGGATAAAGGTGGCTACCGGGAATTGTTTACTGGCCAGTAATTCAAAGAAGGTCTGAAACGGAATCAGCGCCGGCACCCGCGCCACCTGCCAGCCGGTGCTGGCTTGCAACACCTGATTGATTTCACCCAGCTGCGGGATGCGCTCATGGGGCAGGCCGAGCTGTTCGATGCCGTCCAGGTATTCCTGGCAGGCACGGTCCTCAATCACCTTTAGCTGGCGGGTGATCAGGGTATTCCACACCTGATGCTCAGCTTCCGGGTAAGCAATAAAACCACTGTCATCCGGTTCGCGCGCTGTGTAGTGCGTGCTCTTCATTGCAGCCTCCTGCTGGGGCTTTGTTGTTGTATTTGAGCTAGAAATACCTCGCTTGGTGCCCGGGCGCAGCGCTTTGGCGCGCGCGCAGCACGGGTTTAGGGTGATTTTCTGTAAAGAATTGATTACGTGGCTGCCGGCGTGGCGAACTATCGCCTTGCTGCTGCGCTGATCTGTCACATATTCTTGACGAACAATCCGCCGCCAGCGTTGATTCTTTTGCGCAGCGGTCTAATAAGAAGCCTGATCAGAGCCCTGCTATGCGTATCAAAGTCCACTGTCAGAACCGAATTGGCATCCTGCGCGACATCCTCAACCTGCTGGTCGAATACGGGATTAACGTCGCTCGAGGGGAGGTGGGCGGCGAGCAGGGCAATGCTATCTACCTGCACTGCCCGAACCTTATCAACCTGCAGTTCCAGTCGCTGCGGCCCAAATTTGAGGCCATTGCCGGGGTGTTTGGGGTGAAACGCGTTGGGTTGATGCCCAGCGAGCGGCGTCATCTTGAGTTGAACGCCTTGCTCGGTGCGCTGGATTTTCCTGTGTTGTCCATCGACATGGGCGGCTCGATTGTCGCCGCCAACCGCAGCGCCGCGCAGCTGTTGGGCGTGCGGGTGGATGAAGTGCCGGGCATTGCGCTGTCGCGCTACGCCGAGGATTTCGACCTGCCCGAACTGGTGCGCAGCAATAAATCGCGGATCAATGGCTTGCGCGTGAAGATCAAAGGCGACGTGTTTCTCGCAGACATCGCGCCGCTGCAAACCGAGCACGATGAAAGCGACGCCCTCGCAGGTGCGGTGTTGACGTTGCACCGGGCGGACCGTGTTGGTGAGCGCATCTACAACGTACGCAAACAGGAACTGCGCGGTTTTGACAGTATTTTCCAAAGCTCCAAGGTGATGGCGGCAGTGGTGCGCGAGGCGCGGCGAATGGCCCCGCTGGATGCTCCGCTGTTGATTGAGGGCGAAACCGGCACCGGTAAAGAGCTGCTGGCACGTGCCTGCCACCTGGCCAGCCCGCGTGGACAGTCGCCCTTTATGGCGCTTAATTGCGCCGGGTTGCCGGAGTCCATGGCCGAGACTGAGCTGTTTGGCTACGGCCCCGGTGCCTTCGAAGGCGCGCGCCCAGAAGGCAAGCTCGGCCTGCTGGAACTGACAGCCGGTGGCACGCTGTTTCTCGATGGCGTGGGCGAGATGAGCCCACGCTTACAGGCCAAGCTGCTGCGCTTTTTGCAGGATGGCTGCTTCCGCCGTGTGGGCAGTGACGAGGAGGTCTATCTGGATGTGCGGGTGATGTGCGCCACCCAGGTTGATCTGTCCGAACTGTGCACCAAGGGCGAGTTCCGGCAGGACCTCTATCACCGGCTTAACGTGCTGAGCCTGCACATTCCGCCGCTGCGCGAATGTCTGGACGGCTTGCCGCCCTTGGTTGAGCATTTTCTCGATCAGGCCAGCCGGCAAATAAGTTGCCCGCTGCCCACGCTTGCGCCTGCTGTGCTGGACAAACTCAGTCATTACCATTGGCCGGGTAACGTGCGCCAGCTGGAGAACGTGCTGTTTCAGGCCGTATCGCTGTGTGACGGCGGCATGGTCAAGGCCGAGCATATCCGTCTGCCGGACTATGGTGCGCCGCAGCCGCTGGGTGAGTTCTCAGTTGAAGGCGGGCTGGATGAGATTCTCGGGCGTTTCGAGAAGGCTGTGTTGGAGCGTTTGTTTCACGATCACCCCAGTAGCCGCCAGCTGGGTAAGCGCCTCGGTGTGTCACACACCACCATCGCCAACAAACTGCGTCAGCATCGCTTGGGGAAGGAGTAGTGCGCTCAAGGCTGCAATGTGCCGCGCCAGGCTGATAGGACGCGTTGGCGCATCACCTGGCGATCTTGCAGGGTGCTGATTGCCTGTTCTGCCAAATTGATCCAGTAACTGTCCACGCGGGCTTGGTGGATTGAGGTGTGGGCCGCCAGCTCGGCCCATGCCGGCGGCAACCCTTTGCCGGTAAAACCGCCGGGCTTATCGACGGCCAGGTAACGCACACGGGGTATGCCCGCCAGCAAGATACGGCCATAGCACATTAGGCAGGGCTGCAAACTTACGTACAGCGTGAGAACGCTGCGGTCTTGCTGTGGGTGCTCGGCCTCCAGCGTGTCGAGCAGCTGCATCTCAGCATGCCCGGAACTGTTGTAATGGTCATCGACAAACACATGGTTGCGTGCACTGCACAGCAATTCGTGCGCCTGGTTAACCAGAACGGCACCTACACCATAACAACCGTGTTCCACCGCCAGAATCGCCTGTTCGCAGCACAGCCTGGCCCAGGTGTCGGCAGGTTTTTGGCTGTGCGGGGCATGGTGCAGTAGGGCGGCATGCTGTTCGTTCATCGCGGCGTCCGTGGCATGTGCTGTGTTGGCCGTTACAGCTTAGCTGTGGCTGGTAATAGATGAGGCCAGTAGGGCGTTAGGCGCTCGAAGGTTATAGGCTTTGTAAAGACTTGCTG
This sequence comes from Pseudomonas sp. MIL19, assembly GCF_028680365.1. Lineage (NCBI taxonomy): Bacteria > Pseudomonadati > Pseudomonadota > Gammaproteobacteria > Pseudomonadales > Pseudomonadaceae > Pseudomonas > Pseudomonas sp. MIL19. Next base: position 15,393 of record NZ_JAPPVG010000024.1, read on the forward strand.
GTGCAGAGCAACGCAAAGGCATTAGCGCTAGAGTGTGCTGACGGATCGGGTCAATGTAACTGCAGTAAGGATTGCTATGCCAAGTTTGAACCGCAGCGATGCCCAACAACGTGCCGACGATATCGGCGTGTTTAACCGTGAGTTGGCACGCCTAGAGGCTGAGCAGGTGTTATGCCTGAGCGACAGTCAGCGCGCCAACCTGCAGGAATACCAACAGCAATTGCTTGATCGCTACCGGGCCGCTTTTGATATTGATCACGACACTCAAACCCGCCAACTGTCGCTGGGTATGCGCATTGCGTCGTTTCTGGGCGCATTAACGTTGGCGGCCAGTGTGTTTTTTCTGTTCTACCAGTTCTGGGGCTTTTTCAGCACGGCGGGGCAGGTGGCGGTTCTGTTAACGGCGAGCATTGCTTCGTTTGGCTTGACGCTGTGGGTACGGCATCGTGATGGCGCCGGATATTTCAGCAAACTGGCGGCCTTGGTGGCGTTTACCTGTTTTGTGCTGAACATCGTCATGCTCGGGCAAGTCTTCAATATCACCCCTTCGGCTAATGCGCTGTTGCCCTGGGCACTCTATGCGCTGTTGCTGGCGTATGCCTGTGGTACTCGCTTGTTGTTGGCTGTTGGGCTGAGTTGTTTGCTGGCATTTTTCGCCATGCGCATCGGCAGTTGGGATGGCATCTACTGGCTGGGTTTTGCTCAGCGCCCGGAGAGTTTTATTGCCCCGGCGTTGCTGATTTTTGTGCTGCCGTTGTGGCTCGATCAACGCCGTTTTGATGGTTTTGCGCTGATTTACCGGGTTAGCGGCCTGCTCGGGGTGTTCCTGCCCGTATTGCTATTGGCGCATTGGGGCGACGGCAGTTATTTCGATTTTCCGCCTGAGTACATCGAGAGCGCTTACCAGTTCGCGGGTTTTATTCTGGCAGCCTTGGTGATCTGGCTGGGCGTACGCCGTGAGTGGCCGGATACGGTGACTACTGGGCTGACTTTCTTTGTACTTTTCCTCTACAGCAAGCTGTTCGACTGGTGGTGGCAGAGCATGCCCAAGTACCTGTTTTTCCTGATGCTGGGCCTGTGTGCGGTATTGATTTTGCTGGTGCTGCGGCGCTTGCGTAGTCGCCATGGCTTGTTGGGAGGTGCGCAGTGAAGGGCTTTCGTCTGCGATACCTGATTGTTGGCCTGGCACTGATTGGCCTGGTGAACGCCATCATCCTGGCGAGTGTGGCTTGGAACCGCCAACCACCGGCGCAGAGCCAATTACTGTTATCCGAGCGCGAGTTGGGCAGCACCCACACCTATTGGCGTAAGGACAACAGCAGCCTTGCGCTGCGCCTGGATTATCGCTGGCCCAGTCAGGCCGATAATCAGCAATACGGCTTGTCGATCAGTGCTGAAAAGATGGCAGCACTGGGTTTCCAGGTACCCGCGCAGGTGAGTGAGGCGGCAGTAAGCCGCTATCGCCGTCAGCTGGACCGCGAGGCGCTGCTGGTGCTGGAGCTTGATGGCCCGGCCTATCAGCGTGAGGTGGCGTTACAGCGGGCAGCACATGCTGAAGCCCTGCGTCTGCAAGCGTCTGTGCCGGACAGTAAAGAGCTGCAGGATGCGGCAAAGAACGCCGGCAACGCTCTGGAATATGAGCAGCAGCGCGCCAGCCGGCTGCTGGTCGTGGACGTTGGCGCTGATCAGCAGGCGTTGCGCGCGCGTTATCCGGATCGACAGCGATACGCCATCGTTCGCGGCATTGTCGAAGCGCGAGTCGGCAGCGTGGTCAGTGAGTGGACGGGAGAAGGCCAGGATCCGCGCCCGCAAAGCCAGCGTGTTACCTGGCTGTTGGGTGGTTCGGCAAGTACCCCCGGGCTGTACAGCCTTGACCTGCCGAGACGCTGGCATGCGGCGTTCGACAGTTTGCCGCAGCAGGACGAGTTGTCCGGTATGGATTACCCGGCTGATCAGCCGCGCTTTACTGCTAATGTCGCCTTTGGCCGGCGTCTAGAACCTTGGTTTGTTGAGGTGAGCGTGCCTACGACCAAGGTGCAATAGCTGGGCGCGCGGTTTCGGGGGAGACTGCTTGCATTCAAATTCTGCGTGATTTGAATTCAAGCGTTTCTCCATTCCTCCCCCGGAATGATTTGGGTGGCGACCTGTTTAGGTCGCTTTTTTTTGCCCGCAAAAAAGCTCCGGCCAGCCCGTGAGACTATCGTCTTAGAGCGTTAAGACCATGGTCGAATGGCCCTGCAGTGGCGTGCTGGCTACAAAATGGGGCATAGAACAACAACTACCCACCGAGGTGTTTCTAATGAGTGCTGCGTCCTTGTATCCCGTGTCCCCTGAGGCGGCGGCCCAGTCGCTGACTGACGAGGCGACTTATAAAGCCATGTACCAGCAGTCGGTGATCAACCCCGATGGTTTCTGGCGTGAGCAGGCTCAGCGCCTGGACTGGATCAAGCCGTTTACTCAAGTCAAGCAAACCTCTTTCGACGATCACCGTGTCGACATCAAGTGGTTTGCCGATGGCACCTTGAACGTTTCCTACAACTGCCTGGACCGTCATTTGGCCGAGCGCGGTGATCAGGTGGCGATTATCTGGGAAGGCGATGATCCGTCTGAAAGCCGCAACATCACCTACCGCGAGTTGCACGAAGAAGTCTGCAAACTGGCCAACGCCCTGCGCGGCCAGGATGTGCATCGCGGCGACGTGGTGACCATCTATATGCCGATGATCCCCGAAGCCGTGGTCGCCATGCTGGCCTGTACCCGCATCGGTGCCATTCACTCGGTGGTGTTCGGCGGCTTCTCTCCGGAAGCGCTGGCGGGGCGCATTATCGATTGCCAGTCCAAGGTGGTGATCACCGCTGACGAAGGCCTGCGTGGCGGTAAGAAGGTTGCACTCAAGGCCAACGTTGACGATGCCCTGACCAACCCTGAGACGCGCAGCATTCAGAAGGTCATCGTGGTCAAGCGCACCGGCTCCGAGATCAAGTGGAACCAGCATCGCGATATCTGGTACGACGACCTGTTGAAAGTGGCTGGTAGCGTTTGCGCGCCCAAAGAAATGGGTGCCGAAGAAGCGCTGTTTATCCTCTATACCTCCGGCTCCACTGGTAAGCCTAAAGGCGTACTGCACACCACCGGCGGCTACTTGCTTTATGCCGCACTGACCCATGAGCGGGTATTCGACTACAAGCCGGGCGACGTTTACTGGTGCACCGCCGACGTTGGCTGGGTCACGGGCCACAGCTATATCGTCTACGGCCCGCTGGCTAACGGCGCGACCACGCTGATGTTTGAAGGCATTCCGAATTATCCCGATGTGACCCGTGTGTCGAAGATCATCGACAAGCACAAGGTCAACATCCTCTACACCGCGCCGACTGCAATTCGCGCCATGATGGCCCAAGGCGATGCTGCTGTTGAGGGCGCTGATGGTTCCAGCCTGCGTCTGCTTGGCTCGGTGGGCGAGCCGATCAATCCTGAAGCGTGGCACTGGTACTACGAGAAGATCGGCCAGTCGCGCTGCCCGATTGTCGACACCTGGTGGCAGACCGAAACGGGTGGTTTCATGATCACCCCGTTGCCGGGTGCCACAGCGCTCAAACCCGGCTCGGCGACTCGTCCGTTCTTCGGTGTGGTGCCAGCCTTGGTCGATAACTTGGGCAACATCATCGAGGGGCCGGCCGAAGGTAACTTGGTTATCCTCGATTCTTGGCCGGGTCAGTCGCGCACCTTGTATGGCGACCACGACCGCTTCGTCGATACCTACTTCAAGACCTTCAAAGGCATGTACTTCACCGGTGACGGTGCTCGCCGTGACGAAGACGGCTACTGGTGGATCACCGGCCGGGTGGATGACGTGCTCAACGTTTCCGGTCACCGCATGGGCACCGCCGAAGTGGAGAGCGCCATGGTCGCTCACCCGAAAGTCGCCGAAGCCGCAGTGGTCGGTGTGCCGCACGACATCAAGGGCCAGGGCATCTACGTTTACGTGACCTTGAACCAGGGGCAGGAGCCGTCCGAGCAGCTGCGACAAGAACTTAAGAATTGGGTGCGTAAGGAAATTGGCCCAATTGCTACACCGGACGTTATTCAGTGGGCCCCAGGCCTGCCGAAAACGCGTTCGGGTAAGATCATGCGCCGTATCCTGCGCAAGATCGCTACCGCCGAATACGATGGACTCGGCGATATCTCCACGCTGGCCGATCCTGGCGTGGTGCAGCACCTCATTGACACCCACCGCCAGATGCAGGCTGCCTAACAGCCGTTAAAGCACCTGCAAGCAACGCCCTGTTTCGGCCACAAGCCGGGCAGGGCGTTGTGCTTTCTGGTCGAAAATCAGTGCAAAGTCGCAGTGATCGATTTTCATCTGGGTAGCCGACTGTCACCCTGGCGTAACACCGCGCACTTTTATGAGGTGTGCGGGAACGTTTTGCGCCAAAATGGCGCGCCGCTACTGCGCTAGAGAAGATAAAATGTGTGGCCAGGTCGCCAAAATAAGGGCCTGAATAAAATGCGGCGCGCTAATTGCTTTACAAACAGGTTTGCTATCTTTCTGTCCCCATGTTTTTTCGGGGCTGTCAATATCCCCGCGGTGCTTGTTCGGGTCTTTTGTAATTACTTGTCGCATTGAAGAAATATCGACTTTCGAGCTGTCGCTAGAATGCCGCTCACTCGGCTGAGGCCGTCTGAGCACTGTGCACTGCGCAGCTTGACGCCGACTCACTACAATTTATGCAGCCTGAATGCGCCACAACAGGCACGGTCAATGTCCGGCCTGCTGTTTGATACCCCTTAAAGCCATACCCATTCGAAGGAGTCATAAGATGAAGAAGATTGCACTTCTCGGCGCACTGGCGCTGTCCATGCTGTCGCCGCTGGCCATGGCTGAAGAGGCTAAGCCTCTGCGTATTGGTATCGAAGCGGCTTACCCGCCGTTTGCTTTCAAAACTCCAGAAGGTGCCATTAGCGGTTTTGACTACGACATCGGCGTCGCCCTGTGCGAAGAGATGAAAGTTGAATGCAAGTGGATCGAGCAGGAGTTCGACGGCCTGATCCCGGCACTGAAAGTGCGCAAGTTTGATGCCGTGCTGTCGTCCATGTCGATTACTGACGATCGCAAGAAGTCCGTAGATTTCACCGGTAAGTACTACGCCACTCCGGCCAAGCTGGCGATGAAAGCCGGTACCGAGATGAAAGACCCTGCGGTAGATCTCAAAGGCAAGAAGATTGGCGTGCAGCGCTCCTCTGTTTACGACCGTTTTGCCACGGATGTATTTGCGGCGGCAGGTGCCGAGATCGTGCGTTACAGCTCGCAGAACGAAATCTTCCTCGATCTGAACTCTGGCCGCCTGGATGCCACCCTGGCTGACTCGGTGAATATCGACGACGGCTTCCTGAAAACTGACGCCGGTAAAGGCTTTGCGTTTGTTGGCCCGGATTTCACCGACGTCAAATACTTCGGCGAAGGTCAGGGCATTGCCGTGCGCAAGGGCGACAAAGCACTGGCTGACAAGATCAGCGCTGCCATTCTGGCCATCCGTGCCAACGGCAAGTACAAGGAAATGCAGGACAAGTACTTTGACTTCAACGTCTACGGCGACTGATTGAGTTCGCTCGGTCGTCTTCACTGAAAGTGGCGTAAACCCGCCTTTATTTGAGGTTTACGCCACTTTTTCGTTGTACTCCCAGGCGCCGCCCGGCGTTTGCATGAGGTATTCAGAGCATGCTCAACGGCTACGGCTCGACCATTTTAGAGGGTGCCTGGCTCACCCTGATTCTGGCGCTGACGTCGATGGCGGTGGCCATCGTGTTGGGCTTGCTGGGTGCGGCGTTTCGCCTGTCGCCCATCAAGTGGCTGGCGCTACTGGGGGAAACCTACGCTACGGTGATTCGCGGTATTCCTGATTTGGTGCTGATCCTGCTGATCTTTTATGGCGGTCAGGACATGGTGAACCGTCTGGCGCCGATGCTTGGTCACGACGATTACATCGACATCAACCCGTTTATTGCCGGCGTGTTCACCATGGGCTTTATCTTTGGTGCTTACCTGTCGGAGACTTTCCGTGGGGCCTTTATGGCCATTCCCAAAGGTCAGGCCGAAGCCGGTGCCGCGTACGGCATGAGTGGCATGCAGGTGTTCTTCCGCATTCTGGTGCCGCAGATGATTCGCTTCGCCATCCCCGGGTTCACCAACAACTGGCTGGTGTTGACCAAGGCTACTGCGCTGATCTCCGTGGTTGGCCTGCAAGACATGATGTTCAAGGCGAAAAGTGCCGCCGATGCCACCCGCGAGCCCTTCACCTTTTACCTGGCGGTTGCCGCCCTGTATCTGGTGCTGACCAGCGTGTCGCTGCTGGCTTTGCGTTACCTGGAAAAACGTTACTCGGTCGGCATCAAAGCCGCTGATCTGTAAGCGGGGGAGCGCAGCGATGATTTTTGACTACAACGTAATCCTGGAAAACCTGCCGCTGTACTTGGGCGGTGTACTGGTCACCCTGAAAATTCTGCTGATTTCCCTGGCATGTGGTCTGGCTGTGGCCACTCCCCTGGGGCTGATGCGTGTTTCAAAATCGCCATGGGTTAATTTCCCGGCCTGGCTCTACACCTATGTGATTCGCGGCACCCCGATGCTGGTGCAGCTGTTTCTCATCTATTACGGCTTGGCCCAGTTCGAAGCGATACGTGAGAGTTTCCTCTGGCCATATTTCTCCAGCGCGACCTTCTGTGCCTGCCTGGCGTTCGCCATCAACACCAGCGCTTACAGCGCAGAGATTCTCGCGGGCAGCCTCAAGGCCACGCCGCATGGTGAGATTGAAGCGGCGAAAGCCATGGGCATGTCGCGTTTCAAGCTGTACCGGCGGATCCTCCTGCCTTCGGCGTTGCGTCGTGCGCTGCCGCAGTACAGCAACGAAGTAATCATGATGCTGCACACCACCTCGCTAGCCTCGATCGTCACCCTGATCGACATCACTGGCGCGGCACGCACCGTTAGCTCGCAGTATTACCTGCCGTTTGAGGCGTTTATCACCGCCGGTCTGTTCTACCTGTGCCTGACCTTTATCCTCGTCCGTCTGTTCAAGTTGGCCGAGCGCCGCTGGTTGGCCTACCTGGCGCCGCGCAAAGCCTGAGGAACAAGCCATGCAGCGTATTGATCATCCACTGCCCTGGGGTTTCCCCGGAACCGAACGCCGCTTGAGCGTGTTTCGTTTCGGCCATGGCCCATGCAAGGCCTATATCCAAGCCTCCTTGCATGCCGATGAGCTGCCAGGAATGCGTGTGGCGGTTGAGCTCAAGCGCCGCTTGCGTGAGTTGGAAGCCCAGGGTCGTTTGGCCGGGGTGATCGAGCTGGTGCCCGTGGCCAACCCGATTGGTTTGGGGCAGATGTTTCAGGCAACCCATCAGGGCCGTTTCGAGCTGGGCAGCGGCAAGAACTTCAACCGCGATTTCTTTGATCTGGCTGCTGCCATCGCGCCAGCGCTGGAAGACTGTCTGGGCAGTGATGGCCCGAGCAATGTGAGGCTGATTCGCGCCGCCATGCAGGCCGCGCTGGAGGCCTTGCCGCCAGCCAGCTCAGAGCTGCAAGGCATGCAGCGCCTGCTGCTCAAGCATGCCTGCGATGCCGATGTAGTACTCGATCTGCACTGTGATTTTGATGCGGCGGTGCATCTGTACCTGCTGCCGCAGCAGTGGCCGCAATTACGTTCGCTGGCCGCACGGTTGCAGGCCGGTGCGGCACTGACCGTTGAGGATTCCGGTGGCAGCTCCTTCGATGAGGCCTGCGCCTTGCCCTGGGTGCAGCTGGCGCGGCAGTTTCCTCAGGCCGCTGTGCCATTGGCCTGCCTGGCGGTGACCGTCGAGTTGGGCGGCATGGCCGATACTGGCAAACCTGATGCCCAAGCCAGTGCCGAAAGCATTTTGGCGTTTCTCGCTGAACAAGGGCTGATTGCCGGTGATTGGCCGCATGCGCCCGCTGAAAGCTGCGCCGCCACACCGTTTAACGGTGCGCAATATGCCTATGCGCCGCACGCTGGAGTGGTGAGTTTTCTGCAACCCGTGGGGGCAACCGTTAAAACCGGCGATCCATTGTTTGAAGTAATCGACCCTCTGGATGATCGCCACACCACCGTCTGTGCGGTCACCGAGGGTGTGCTCTATGCGCGTGAGCGGTTGCGTTTTGCCCAGCCCGGTTTGTGGTTGGCCAAGGTGGCCGGTCGTACCCCTATTCGCCAGGGTCGCTTGCTCAGCGACTGATTCAAGAGAGTGGAAACCATGTACAAACTTGAAGTTCAGGATCTGCACAAGCGCTACGGCAGCCATGAAGTATTGAAGGGCGTGTCGCTGGCCGCCAAGGCCGGCGATGTGATCAGCATCATTGGCTCCAGTGGCTCGGGCAAGAGTACCTTCCTGCGTTGCATCAACCTGCTGGAACAGCCACACAGCGGCAAGATTCTTCTCAACAACGAAGAGCTGAAGTTAGTCGCCAACAAGGACGGTGGCCTCAAGGCCGGTGACCCCAAGCAACTGCAGCGCATGCGCTCACGGCTGTCGATGGTGTTCCAGCACTTCAACCTGTGGTCGCACATGAGCGCCTTGGAAAACGTGATGGAAGCCCCGGTGCACGTGCTCGGCATGAGCAAGAAGGACGCCCTCGAAAAAGCCGAGCACTACCTGAACAAGGTCGGTGTGGCGCATCGCAAAGACGCCTATCCCGCGCACATGAGTGGTGGTGAGCAGCAGCGTGTGGCGATTGCCCGCGCCTTGGCGATGGAGCCTGAGGTGATGCTGTTCGACGAGCCGACGTCGGCCCTTGACCCGGAATTGGTTGGCGAAGTTCTCAAGGTAATGCAGGACTTAGCCCAGGAAGGCCGTACCATGGTGGTGGTGACTCACGAAATGGGCTTTGCCCGCGAAGTGTCCAACCAGTTGGTGTTCCTTCACAAAGGCGTGGTGGAAGAGCGCGGTTGCCCGCGTGAGGTGTTGGCCAATCCACAATCCGAGCGTTTGCAGCAGTTCCTCTCGGGCAGTCTCAAATAACCAGTGGCAACTGCTGTAGCCATTTCTGCTATGCCCATAATTGCCAACTGAGCCTAAACTGCCCCTCATGAACTCCCACCGAATTGGCTTTCTGCTTTGGCCCTCCACCAAGCCGTTGACCCTGGCCTTGGCCGAAGAAGCGCTGCGTGTCGCTCAGCGCGTCCACCCCGAGGTGGTCTACGAGCTGGTGTTTCTGCAGGCTGAAGCGCCCCTTGCAGGGGCCTGGCAACTGCCGGGTGAGTCTTGGGTGGGCAAGCTTGAAGGTTGCCAGAAGCTTTTCCTGCTGGCGGATGAGCCGCCTGGGCCGATACCGGTGGCGTTATCCGCAGCGCTCAAACACGTGGTACGCGGCGGCTGTGTGGTCGGGGCGATCGCCGCTGGCGTCTATCCCCTGGCGCAACTGGGGCTGCTTGATGGTTACCGCGCGTCGGTGCACTGGCGTTGGCAGGATGATTTCAGTGAGCGCTTCCCCAAGGTAATTGCCACCAGCCACTTGTTTGACTGGGACCGTGATCGCTTGAGTGCCTGTGGTGGCTTGGCGGTCCTCGACTTACTGCTGGCCTTGTTGGCCCGCGACCATGGCGCTGAGCTGGCGGGCGCGGTGTCGGAAGAGTTAGTGGTTGAGCGTATCCGCGAAGGCGGCGAACGTCAGCGCATCCCCCTGCAAAACCGTCTGGGCTCCAGCCACCCCAAGCTGACTCAAGCCGTGCTGTTGATGGAAGCCAATATCGAAGAGCCGCTGACCACCGACGAAATCGCTCAACACGTCTGTGTGTCGCGGCGTCAGCTGGAGCGCATTTTCAAGCAATACCTCAACCGCGTGCCAAGCCAGTATTACCTGGAGTTGCGCCTGAACAAGGCGCGGCAGCTGCTGATGCAAACCAGCAAGTCGATCATCCAGATTGGCTTATCCTGTGGGTTTTCTTCCGGGCCGCACTTCTCCAGCGCCTACCGTAATTTCTTCGGCGCCACCCCGCGTGAAGACCGCAACCAGCGGCGCAGCAACAGTCCGTTCGAGCTGACTTCAAGCGCCGCTGAGCGCGGTTGAAGGTCGCCGCCAGGCAATAAAAAACCGCAGTTCGCTGCGGTTTTTTATTGCCTGAGTGTTGCTCAGCTTTGCTCGGTGGTGCGTGTGTACAAGGGGTTACCGCAACGGCTACAGAAGGAGGCGCCCTGTTCGTGGAGGTTTTTCGCGCAGCTGGGGCAGTCGTGTCTCAGTTGGTCGCCGTCGCGCATGGCGCTGGCCAGTTCGGCGGTGAAGATGCCGGTGGGCACGGCAATGATCGAGTAGCCGGTGATCATCACCAGGGTTGAGAGCGCCTGACCCAGCGGAGTTTTCGGCACGATATCGCCGAAACCCACCGTGGTCAGGGTGACCACAGCCCAGTAGATGCCTTTGGGAATGCTGGTAAAGCCATGGGCAGGGCCTTCGATCACGTACATCAGGGTGCCGAACACCGTGACCAGGGTGGCAATGCAGGCGAAGAACACGATGATCTTCTGCTTACTGCCGCGCAGGGCGGTCAGTAGAAAGTTGGCCTGGCGCAGGTAGGGGCTGAGTTTTAGTACGCGGAACACCCGCAACATGCGGATCACGCGGATGATCATCAGGTACTGCGCGTCGCCATAAAACAGCGCCAAGATGCCCGGCAGGATGGCCAGCAGATCAATCAGGCCGAAGAAACTAAAGGCGTAGCGCAGTGGCTTCGGTGAGCAGTACAACCGCACGGCGTATTCGATGGCGAACAGCAGGGTAAACGCCCACTCAATCCCGGTCAGCAGCGGTTGATACTGGCTGCGAATCGTATCGATGCTGTCGAGCATCACCACGACCAGGCTGGCCAAAATGGCCAGCAGCAGGTAGCGGTCGAAGCGCTGCCCGGCTGGCGTGTCAGTAAAGAAAATGATGCGGTATAGCTGCTGACGCAGGGTGTGCGGCGTGTCCATGGTGTTCTGGCTGCTCCGTTGACGTCGCCCCTATATCAAGCGCACGACTGAGCGTGCAGCCTAGGGAGTTTTATCCTGACGATGCAAGCTTTTGCCCTTACGCGGCGGCCGAGGTGTGGAGCCGTCTAAGGCTTTACGCAGTAGGCGTTGGCTGGCGCTCACCAGCCAGCAGGTAAGAATAAAGGGCATGGTCAAGGCGGGCAGCCCCAGTGCGCTGAAGCCAGGTTGCAGCGCCAACGCCAGCACAATGCCCAATGCGGGCAGCCACACCTGGTGGTTCACTTGATTAATGGCGATCGCGGCCAGCGCAGCGTTGTAGCCATACAGGCCGATAAGTGCGCTTTGTTGTCCCAGACCTTGGTTCAGCGCCAGGGCCAAGCCGCCGGCGGAGCCCACGAGCGCCCAGCAGGCAGCGCGCCGATCAGCCAACAGCAGGCCAACTAATATGCAGGCACCGGCTATGGGGTGATCGAGGAAAATCACCTGGCCCACACCGCGCGCCATCGCCAGCACACTGGCCAGCCAATCGAGCGGCAGTAGCTGGCTCGGTACCGGCTGTTGCAGCTGCAATTGCAGGGCCGGGGCCAGCCATAGCACCAGCCAGCTTAGGGTCACAAAGGGTAAGGTGAAGGCCGGCAACCACTGCTGCTGACGCATGCGCCGCATCCAGGGTTCCAGCAACAGGCTGGACAGCCCGGCAATGGCGATGATCAACAGTGGCAGTAACAGTGACCAGGTGAACTGCAGGCTGATCAGCATGCCGAGCAATATGCCGTTGTAGCCATACAGGCCCAGTTCGATATCGGCGCTAGTAAAGCCGCGGCGCTGCGCCGTCAACGTGCTGCTGAAGCCGCCGAGCAATGCGCCTGCCAGTAACTGCGGTGCGCCAACGGCAATGGCCAGCACCACCAGCAGGCCGCAGCCGGGATGCGCTTGCAGGAAAATCTGGCTGAAACCGTTGAGCACGATGCGCAAGCCTTGCCGGGTGCTGATGGAGAGCGGGAGTGACGACATGCAGACGAACCTGAATAAATGACCGGGCTCTTTTTAACGCCACGCAGCGACGGCCCAAGTGATGCATGCCTGGGGCGCGGGGCATAAAAAAGAAGCACCCACTGCGGGAACAGAGGGTGCCTTGAAACTGGCAAAGCCAGGGGGAGCTCTGATGCAGCGGGCCTAGAACCCGCTGCAGTTAGGACTCAGTGGAGAATTTCGATACGCAGGCTGTTGGTGCTGCCGGGCTGGCCGAACGGCTCGCCTGCGGTAATCACCACGGTGTCGCCGGTCTTGGCTAAGCCTGTGCTGCGGGCTGTTTCCAGGGCCGTACGGGTAACGTCTTCAACTTTGCTCAAGCGCGCGTTGACCACCGAATACACCCCCCAGGCCACACTCAGGCGCCGGGCGGTGTTGAGGCTTGGGGTCAGGCTGAGGATCGGCACAGCAGGGCGCTCGCGTGAGGCGCGCAGGCTGGAACTGCCCGACTCGGTGTAATTGACCAGCGCGGCGACCGGCAGAATGGTGCTGATGCGGCGGATCGCGCAGCTGATGGCGTCGGAGGAGGTGGCTTCGGCGACCGGCCGGCTAACGTCGAGCTGGGCCTGGAAGTCCGGGCCGCTTTCCACCTGGCGAATGATCTTGCTCATCATCTGTACGGCTTCTTGCGGGTAATCACCGGAAGCGGTTTCCGCCGAGAGCATGACCGCATCGGCGCCTTCGGCCACGGCGTTGGCCACGTCGGTGACTTCGGCGCGGGTCGGTGCTGGGGAGAAGCGCATGGATTCAAGCATCTGTGTGGCCACCACCACCGGCTTACCCAGCTGGCGGCAGGTACGGATGATGTCTTTCTGGATACGTGGGACGTTTTCTGCCGGCACTTCCACGCCCAAGTCGCCACGGGCAACCATGATCGCGTCGCACAGTTTGGTAATTTCTTCCAGGTGCACCACGGCCGAGGGCTTCTCGATCTTGGCCATCAGCAAGGCTTTGCCCTGGATCAGCTCGCGCGCTTCGATAATGTCTTCTGGACGCTGCACGAACGACAGTGCGACCCAATCCACACCCAGTTCCAGGCCAAAGGTCAGGTCGCGGCGGTCTTTCTCGGTCAGCGGACTGAGTTGCAGCACGGCTTCCGGGACGTTAACGCCTTTGCGGTCGGACAGTTCGCCACCGGCGATCACCTGGGTGTCGACGGCATCGCTGTGTTTCGCGGTGACTTGCAGGCGCAGGCGGCCATCGTCGAGCAGCAGGCTCATGCCCGGCTGCAGCGCTTCGATGATTTCTGGGTGCGGCAGGTTGACCCGCTCGCTGTTGCCTGGGGTCTTGTCCAGATCCAGGCGCAGGCTTTGCCCGCGCTCAAGCATGACCTTGCCCTCGGCAAATTTGCCGACGCGCAGTTTCGGGCCCTGCAGGTCCATGAGGATGCCGATTGGCGTATTCAGCTGTTTCTCAACTTCACGCACCCAGTTGTAACGCTCGGCGTGATCGGCGTGCTCACCGTGGCTGAAATTCAGGCGGAACAGGTTGGCGCCGTTTTCCACCAACTGACGGATGTCGTCGATGGTTTTAATGGCAGGGCCAAGGGTGGCGAGAATTTTTACTTTTTTATCGGCGTTCATTGGGCAGAACCTTCGAGAATAAGAATGGCGCGGAAATCGTTGACGTTGGTGCGCGTCGGCCCGGTGATGATCAACTGGTCAAGGGCGGCGAAGTAGCCATAGCCGTTGTTGTTGTCCAGCTCATCACTGCTGCTCAGGCCCAGTGCGGCGGCGCGGGCGTGGCTCTCGGGGGTCATGATTGCCCCGGCGTTGTCTTCGGAACCGTCGATGCCGTCGGTGTCACCGGCCAGGGCATACACACCCGGTAAGCCCTTGAGGCTGTCGGTCAGGCTAAGGAGGAATTCGGCATTGCGCCCGCCACGGCCGTTGCCGCGCACGGTCACAGTGGTTTCGCCACCGGAGAGAATCACACAGGGTGCCTTGATCGGCTGGCCATGCAACACCACCTGTTTGGCGATGCCAGCGTGGACCTTGGCCACTTCGCGCGACTCGCCTTCCAGGTCGCCGAGAATCAGCACCGGCAACCCGGCGGAGAGCACCACCGCAGCAGCGGCATCCAGCGATTTCTGTGGGCGGGCGATCAGCTGGAAGTGGCTGCGCGCCAGGCGCGGATCGCCGGGTTTGACCGTTTCCGACTCGGGGCTTTGCAGCCAGCTGCGCACGTTGGCGGGGATCTCGATGTTATAGCGGGCGAGAATCGCCAGGGCTTCGGCGGAGGTGGTGGGGTCGGCCACGGTCGGGCCGGAGGCGATCACGGTTGCTTCATCACCGGGTACATCAGAAATCGCATAGGTGTACACACTGGCCGGCCAGCTAGCCTTGGCCAAACGCCCGCCCTTGATCGCCGAGAGGTGCTTGCGTACGCAGTTCATCTCGCCAATGGTGGCGCCGGATTTTAGCAGCGCCTTGTTGATCGCCTGCTTGTCAGCGAGCGAGATGCCTGCGGCGGGCAGGGCGAGCAGGGACGAACCGCCGCCGGAGAGCAGGAAGATCACCCGGTCGCTTTCGCTGAGGTTACTCACCAGCTCCAAGACGCGGCGGGCGACACGCTCACCGGCATCATCGGGCACTGGATGCGCGGCTTCGACGACTTCGATTTTCTGGCAATTGGCGCCGTGTCCGTAGCGGGTCACCACTAAGCCTGAGACCTCACCGTGCCATTCCTGCTCGATCACTTCGGCCATGGCCGCGGCGGCCTTGCCGGCACCGATGACGATGACGCGGCCGCTGCGGTCTGCGGGGAGGTAATTGGCCAAAACCTGGCGCGGGTGGGCGGCTTCGATGGCGCTGGCGAACAAGTCGCGCAGCAGGCGTTGCGGATCGATGGACATGGCGATCTCTCTAGGTCTGGACCAACTTCAATTCTAGTGCGCAGGGCCTTCTTGGAAGGCCCTCTGCACTAGAATCGATCCACCCGGCAAACAGGCCGTGACACCGTTTTACCGGGCAGATCGAAAGGGGCATTCTGAGGCGGCTGACCCCGACTCAGAACGGTAATCGTCCCCACGCTCCAGCGTGGGGCAGCGTTTGCGCTGCTGCATCATAACGTTTGACGCTGGAGCGTCCTAAGCGCCGCACCCGTGTTGCGCGTGGGGGCGATCAGGTTGAGCCAACCTACCTTGGCTCAACCCGCTGATGCAGTGAGCAACGCTGCTGGGGCTTACTCGCCGCGGATGTTGAAATTGGCCATGTGTTCCAGGCCTTTGATCAACGCCGAGTGGTCCCAGTTGCTGCCGCCGATGGCCGAGCAGGTGCTGAACACTTGCTGGGCGTTAGCGGTGTTAGGCAGGTTAAGGCCCAACTCGCGGGCGCCGGCGAGGGCGAGGTTAAGGTCCTTCTGGTGCAGGCTGATGCGGAAGCCCGGGTCAAAGGTGCCTTTGATCATGCGCTCGCCGTGCACTTCAAGAATTTTCGAGCCGGCGAAACCACCCATCAGCGCTTCGCGCACCTTGGCTGGATCGGCGCCGTTCTTGGCGGCGAACAGCAGGGCTTCAGCGACAGCCTGAATGTTCAGGGCGACGATGATCTGGTTGGCCACCTTAGCGGTCTGGCCGTCACCACTGCCACCTACGTGGGTGATGTTCTTGCCCATGGCCTGGAACAGCGGCAGCGCGCGTTCAAAGGCTTTCGGGCAGCCGCCGACCATGATCGACAGGGTGGCGGCTTTAGCGCCCACTTCACCACCGGAAACCGGCGCGTCGAGGTACGCAGCGCCTGTGGCTTTGATCTTGTCGGCGAACACCTTGGTGGCGGTCGGCGAGATCGAGCTCATGTCGATGACGATTTTGCCAGCGCCGGCGCCTTCAGCCACACCGTCTTTGCTGAACAGCACGTCTTCAACCTGCGGGGTGTCCGGCACCATGATGATGATGAATTCGGCTTCCTGCGCCACTTCACGCGGGTTGGCCAGGGCGATAGCGCCTTCGGCGACCAGATCAGCCGGAGCTTTGTCGTGGTGTTCGGAAAGGAAGAGGGTGTGACCTGCTTTTTGCAGGTTTTGCGCCATGGGCTTACCCATGATGCCCGTGCCGATAAATCCGATTTTAGCCATGTGAGAGATCCTCCGATTAGATGGCGTTGTGCGCTTTCATCCAGCCAAGGCCGGCAGCGGTGGTGGTGGCTGGCTTGTATTCACAGCCAATCCAGCCCTGGTAACCAATGCGATCCAGGTGCTCAAAGAGGAAGCGGTAATTGATCTCGCCCGTGCCCGGCTCGTTGCGGCCCGGGTTATCGGCCAGCTGCACGTGGTTGATCACAGCGAGGTTGGCCTCGACGGTACGTGCCAGGTCACCTTCCATGATTTGCATGTGGTAGATGTCGTATTGCAGGAACAGGTTGGCGCTGGCGACTTTGTCGCGAATGGCCAGGGCCTGCTTGGTGGTGTTCAGGTAGAAACCGGGGATGTCGCGGGTGTTGATCATCTCCATCACCAGCTTGATGCCGGCGGCTTGCAGCTTCTCGGCAGCAAACTTGAGGTTGTCAACGAAGGTTTGCTCAATCGTTGCGCAGTCGTAGCCTTGCGGGCGGATACCGGCCAGGCAGTTGATCTGCGTATTGCCCAGTACTTTGGCGTAGGCGATAGCCTGGTCGACGCCGGCACGGAACTCCTCGACGCGGTCAGGGTGGCAGGCGATACCACGCTCGCCCTTGGCCCAATCGCCGGCTGGCAGGTTGAACAACACCTGCTCAAGCTGGTTGGCCTCCAGGCGCGCCTTGATCACTTCGGCGGCGAAGTCATAGGGAAACAGGTATTCGACACCACTGAAGCCAGCGGTAGCGGCGGCGTCAAAACGCTCCAGAAAGTCCACTTCGGTGAACAGCATGGACAGGTTGGCGGCAAAACGGGGCATGGTGTGCTCCTTTATCATTTGCGTAGGGTGGATGTGCTAAGTGACAGCCACCCTACGGCTGGATCAATCGAGCATGGAAATCGCGGTGGGTGCATCGACGCCACGTTCGGCGAGTTCTTCGAACTCGTTGACTGCGTTGATCTCGACACCCATGGAGATGTTGGTCACGCGCTCCAGAATGATTTCAACCATCACCGGTACGCGGAACTCTTCCATCAGTGCCTTGGCTTTGGCCAGTGCCGCCTGAATATCGTTCGGTTCGAACACGCGGACGGCCTTGCAACCCAGACCTTCTACCACGGCAACATGGTCAACGCCGTAGCCGTTAAGTTCTGGCGCGTTGATGTTCTCGAAGGCCAACTGCACGCAGTAGTCCATATCAAAACCGCGCTGCGACTGACGGATCAGGCCCAGGTAGGAGTTGTTCACCACGACGTGGATATACGGCAGGTTGAACTGCGCGCCCACGGCCATTTCTTCGATCATGAACTGGAAGTCATAGTCGCCGGACAGCGCCACGACATTGCGGCTCGGGTCGGCCTTAACCACGCCGAGCGCTGCTGGAATGGTCCAACCCAGCGGGCCAGCCTGACCACAGTTGATCCAGTGGCGTGGCTTGTAAACGTGCAGGAACTGCGCGCCAGCGATCTGCGACAGACCGATGGTGCTGACGTAGCAGGTGTCTTTGCCGAAGAATTCGTTCATCTCTTCGTACACGCGCTGCGGCTTGACCGGCACGTTGTCGAAGTGAGTTTTACGCTGCAGAGTGCGCTTGCGCTGCTGGCACGACTCGACCCAAGCGCTGCGATTTTTCAGCTTGCCAGCGGCTTTCCATTCCTTGGCCACTTCGATGAACGCATCCAGAGCGGCGGCGGCGTCAGAAACGATGCCCAGGTCCGGGTTGAATACGCGGCCGATTTGCGTCGGCTCGATGTCCACGTGAATGAATTTGCGGCCTTCGGTGTACACATCGACGCTGCCGGTGTGGCGGTTGGCCCAGCGGTTACCGATACCAAATACCAGGTCGGATTCCAGCAGGGTGGCGTTGCCGTAGCGGTGCGAGGTCTGCAGACCGACCATGCCGACCATCAACTTGTGGTCGTCCGGGATTGCGCCCCAGCCCATTAGGGTTGGGATAACCGGTACGCCGGTCAGTTCGGCGAACTCGACCAGTTTGTCAGCCGCGTCAGCGTTGAAGATACCGCCACCGGCTACCAGCAATGGGCGCTCGGCGTCGTTCAACATAGCCAGGGCTTTCTCAGCCTGGACGCGGTTGGCGGCTGGTTTGGCCAGTGGCAGAGGCTCGTAGGCGTCGATATCGAATTCGATTTCGGCCATCTGCACGTCAAACGGCAGGTCGATCAGCACAGGGCCTGGGCGGCCACTGCGCATTTCATAGAAGGCTTTCTGGAAGGCGCGTGGTACTTGGCCTGGCTCCATCACCGTGGTCGCCCACTTGGTCACCGGCTTAACGATGCTGGTGATGTCGACGGCCTGGAAGTCTTCCTTGTGCATACGGGCACGCGGCGCTTGGCCGGTGATGCACAGAATTGGGATGGAGTCGGCGCTGGCCGAGTACAGGCCGGTGACCATGTCGGTACCCGCCGGGCCGGATGTGCCGATGCACACGCCGATGTTGCCGGCATTGGTACGGGTGTAGCCCTCTGCCATGTGCGAGGCGCCTTCGACGTGGCGAGCCAGGACGTGGTCGATACCGCCGATTTTTTCCAGTGCAGCGTACAGGGGGTTGATGGCGGCGCCGGGAACGCCGAACGCAGTTTCAACGCCTTCGCGGCGCATCACCAGTACGGCGGCCTCGATTGCTCTCATTTTGGCCATTGTCTTGTGCCTCGTTTTTTATCAGATTGTATACAAAACAGCTGGCTAGGATTCTATTCATGGCTTGACCTTCTGGTCAATAAGTTTTCTCAAGCAGCGCTCGCTCAGCGGAAAATCTTTTAAAACAAGCGTTTTAGCGAGCGCGCCAGGTAAGTCGTGGCCAGTAGCTATTATCTATGTATACAAAAAAATAATAAATTGTATTCCTCTATTGAGTTTTTTGTCTCTAGTGGGATAGTGGTGCTGAGCTTTGGATTACCCGTTGTTTGCCCGCAGGCTCTGCAAGCGGCTAAGCGCGGGTGCTTCGTCGGATTTATCAGCCTTGAGGAGTCATCACTATGAGTACGTTGAATCTGCAGATCGCAACCCGCATCAGTAGCCATGCACTGGCCGTCGCCCGGGAAATATCAGCCGCGCCCCTGACAGTGGCGGTGTTGGACGCCGGTGGTCACCTGATTAGCTTGCAGCGTGAGGACGGCGCCAGCCTGCTGCGCCCGCAAATAGCTATCGGCAAGGCCTGGGGCGCACTGGCGCTGGGCAAGGGCTCACGGTTGATCGCCGCAGATGCGCAGCAACGCCCGGCGTTTATCGGTGCAGTGAATAACTTGGCTGGCGGCCAGTTGGTGCCGGCACCGGGTGGCGTGTTGATTCGCAATGAGCGGGGCGAGGTGATCGGCGCGGTAGGTATCACTGGCGATACCTCGGACATCGATGAACAGTGCGCCATCAGTGCAGTGGAGTCGGTTGGGTTCACGCCGGATGCAGGCATCGCCGCTTGATAGGGCGCGGCTTGTAGGAGGGGCTTTCGGCTCTGGCATCCTGCTTCGCCCTACCTCCTGCATCCATGCAGTCGTAGCCGCGACTGTGACGACTAACAACTCGTCGCTAAAGCGCCTCGCACAGGTCTTTTGTATGTGAAACAGAAATAAAAACGGTGAATGCTGTGCAGGCATTCACCGTTTTTTATGGGTGCCGTTTGAGGGGCAGGGTTAAGCGCTGATGATCTGCGCCGACGGCCTGGCTTGTCCTTCATCCACCTCACAGCCTTTGATGACCAGGCGAATGATGGTCTGTGCGGCCGCTTCGTAATCGGCATCATCGAGGCTGGCTTTGCCGGTGACGGTGGAAATCTGCCAATCGAAATCCGCATAGGTCTGGGTGGCGGCCCAGATGCTGAACAGCAGATGGTGCGGGTCAATCTTGGCCATCAGGCCCTGGTCGACCCAGCGTTGGATGCAGGCAATATTGTGCTTGGCTTGAGCATTGAGTTGCGCGGCTTGATCGGCGGACAGGTGTGGCGCGCCGTGCATGATTTCGCTGGCGAATACCTTGGAGGCTGATGGCAGTTCGCGGGAGATGCGGATCTTTGAGCGGATGTAGGCGCGCAGCACGTCGGCAGGCTGGCCTGGCTGGTTGAAGGGCGCAGAGGCCTCCAGCAGCGGTTCGATAATGCTTTCCAGCACTTCGCGGTAGAGATTTTCTTTCGACTTGAAGTAGTAATAGACGTTGGGTTTTGGCACCCCGGCCTTAGCGGCGATATCGCTGGTTTTGCTGGCCGCAAAACCTTTGTCGGCGAACTCCTCACTGGCTGCGCGTAAAATCAGCGCTCTGTTACGTTCGCGAATACTGGTCATAAGCCTCGTTGCTTCTGTCGTTCGCCCGGCGCAGGGCAGCGGCCGGCATGGTAGCACCGGCTTTGCGGGGCGCTCAAGGCGAGTGGGCTGGGTCTTGGCGACCTACCTGACTACTGGGTCAGGTAGTTGTGTACAAGGTTTGGCTTTTCTGTTTTTATCCTTGCCTGTGTATTCATAACAAAACGTCTCGCCTCACTGCGCGTCAAAACCTGTACTTAACGCAGCAGGGCCGACGCGCAGCAGACGTTGCGTAGGTTCTCAGGAGAGATGCCGTGAACCATCAGTTAGTTGACCCCTTCGGTCGGCGTATCACCTATCTGCGCTTATCGGTTACTGATCGCTGTGATTTCCGCTGCATCTACTGCATGAGCGAAAACATGCAGTTCGCCCCGCGCGAGCAGATCCTCAGCCTTGAAGAACTTTATGCAGTGGCGGACGCCTTTATCGGCCTTGGGGTCAAGCGCATCCGCATCACCGGCGGCGAGCCGTTGGTGCGCAAGAACCTGCTCAGTCTGTTGGCCCGCCTTGGGCAGCGCGCGGAGTTGGAAGACCTGGCGATCACCACCAACGGCTCGCAACTGGCTGAGCTGGCGCCGCAATTGCGCGCTGCCGGGGTTAAGCGGCTGAATGTCAGCCTGGACTCGCTGCAGCGTGATCGCTTTGCCGCGTTTACTCGGCGCGACAAGCTCGATCAGGTGTTGGACGGTATCGAGACGGTGCGTGCTGCTGGTTTCAACAAAATCAAACTCAATGCTGTGGTGCAGAAGGGCCGCAATGATGACGAAGTGCTCGACCTGGTTGAGTTCGCCATGGCGCGTGGTTTGGATATCAGCTTTATCGAAGAAATGCCGCTGGGTAGTATTTCCAGCCATCAACGCGAGCAGACTTTCTGTTCCAGCGACGAGGTGCGCGCGCTTATCGAGCGGCGCTATGCCTTGGTGCGCAGCAGCAAGTTAACCGGCGGCCCGTCGCGCTATTGGCAGGTGGTTGGCAGCGATACTCAGGTGGGATTTATCTCGCCGCACAGCAACAATTTTTGTGGCGACTGCAACCGTGTACGGGTGACCGCTGAGGGCAAGTTGGTGCTCTGTCTGGGGCATGAAAATGCGTTGGATCTTAAAGGCCTGATGCGCGCTCATCCCGGTGACAGTCAGCGGCTGCGCGAGGCCTTGCTTAATGCTCTGCAGCTCAAGCCTGAGCGGCATCACTTCCAGGCCGATGAGCAGGTGCAGGTCGTGCGTTTTATGAGCATGACTGGCGGTTAGGTTCTAGCTGTCGCCCTGTGCTTCACGGCTACAAGTGAAACCGCAAACCTGTGCAGCCATCGTCTCTAGGTGAATTTAAAGCCTGGGCCTTGAATCATAAAAAAACCGATCCCTCTGCAGGGATCGGGTTTTATTTGTTCTGCACCCAGCGCAAACGCTATGGCTTAGCGGTATTCACACAGGTAGGCCGTGTCCGCGGCGACCTTGAGTTGGAATTTGCTGTTGGCCGGTACGGTGAAGTTGCTACCGCTGGTGAAGGTTTCCCAGTTCTCGCTGCCGGGCAGTTTGACCGTCAGGGCGCCGGCAACCACGTGCATCACTTCCAGCTGGTTGGTGCCAAATTCATATTCACCCGCCGCCATCACCCCGATGGTGGCCGGGCCTTCAGCCATGCCGAAGGCGATCGATTTAACGGTGCCGTCGAAGTACTCATTGACCTTGAACATCTGCAATTCCTCGAAAGGGGATTAGAAAGGCTGGCGGCTATCAACGGCCCGAAGGGGGCGTTAAGACCGGTCATAAAAAGGCACGCCAGTATGCCCAAGCGCTATTTCTTCGTCATCTGCTTTGCGCAGGCAATACCAGTGGCAGCAGCCGTGCCGTATTGCGTGCATCGCTCAGGGCGCGGTGTTGCTGGCCTTGAAACTGTAAACCGGCCAGGTTGAGGGCCATTTTCAGGCCGACTGGCCTGGGCAGGTGGCGGGCTTCGGCGAAACGTTTTTTCAGGTTGATATGGGGGATATCGCTCAGATAGCTGCTCAGTGCATGGGTGCGCCATTCCTGTTCGAGCTGACGGCGATCGTAGTCGCCCCAGCTTGCCCAGCCCGCCAGCTGTGGCCGGTGGGCCAGTAACCAGCGCTCAAATTGCACCCAGACCGTGCTCAATGGTGCCGCGGCATCGACATCGGCCTGGCTGATTTGTGTGAGCTGACGGCAGAAATGCGTCAGGTGCGGGCGTCGGGTGGGCCTTACAAAACGCTGGAAATGCTCGATCTCATGACCGCCCGGGTTGACCAGGCTGGCGCCAATTTCAATGATTTCCATCTCGTTGATCGGCCAGCCGCCTTCTTCGGTGGTGGCTTCCAGGTCGATTACCAGCCAATGCGGCATAAGCCCTCCTTAGCGTGCGGCGAGTATGGAATGAGTGTTGTCTGTGGGTAAAGCCTGTTGCCTGGGCGCATTCATACAGTTTTGCCAGGCGGCTGTACTGGCGCTGATTTCATGTGGCGGGCATGCTTACGGTCGGATTCGTATTAGCCGTGCAGCGCTGATATGGGGTTTAGCACAAGCGTGCGCTGTTGATGGCGTTCGAATACAGAGGTGTATATGGCAAAGCTGGCGTTTATCGGACTGGGCGTAATGGGTTACCCAATGGCCGGGCATTTGGCACGCGCCGGGCATCAGGTGTGCGTGTATAACCGCACTGTCGCTAAGGCTGAGCAATGGGCCGCCGAATACGCCGGCAGCCATGCACCGACCCCGCGTGAAGCGGCGGCAGGCGCTGAGTTTGTAATGGTTTGCGTCGGTAATGACGATGATTTGCGCGGCGTTGTATTGGGTGAGCAGGGTGCTTTTGCCGGCATGCAGCCTGGCGCCGTGTTGGTCGATCACACCACCGCTTCGGCGCAGGTGGCCCGCGAGCTAGCCGCCTATGCCGCCGAGCACCAGTTGGGTTTTCTCGATGCGCCGGTATCCGGTGGTCAAGCCGGCGCGCAGAACGGGGCGTTGACCGTCATGGTCGGCGGTGATGCAGCAACCTATGCCAAGGCTGAGCCTGTGATTCAGGCTTATGCGCGTATGCAGCGGCTGATGGGTGAGGCCGGCAGCGGTCAGCTAACCAAGATGGTTAACCAGATTTGCATCGCTGGTTTGGTTCAAGGGTTGTCCGAGGCGCTGCATTTCGCCCAGTGCGCAGGGCTTGATGCGCAGGGTGCCATGGAGGTGATCAGCAAGGGGGCTGCGCAGTCTTGGCAACTGGAAAATCGCCATAAAACCATGTTGGCAGGCGAGTTCGAGCACGGTTTTGCCGTGGACTGGATGCGCAAGGATTTGTCGATCTTGCTGGCCGAGGCCCGAAGTAATGGCGCGCAACTGCCGGTAACGGCCTTGGTTGATCAATTCTACGCCGACGTGCAAGGCATGGGCGGCGGGCGCTGGGACACGTCCAGCCTGTTGGCCCGCCTGCAGGGGCGATAAGGGCTGCTTATTGTTGGTGGTCCGCGGCGGCTCTTAGTGTTGTCGCGTGTGGTCGTTATATTGCCTTTCGCCTGAGTCTACAAAAGCCCGAATACCGCAAGCAGGTAAGGCGGCGTAAACTTGGCCGCTCTTTCGGTTTCACTTGGTTTCGAGGTTTGTCCCTGATGAATTGCCGTGCAGGCTGTGGTGCCTGCTGCATTGCGCCCTCTATCAGCTCGCCCATCCCAGGTATGCCTGGCGGTAAGCCTGCGGGCGTGCGTTGCGTTCAGCTGGATGCCAATAACCACTGCCTGATCTTTGGTCAGCCTGAGCGGCCTGCTGTCTGTTCGGCATTTCAGGCTGCCGAGTATGTTTGCGGCCGTAATACGGCAGAAGCTCTGCAGCTGATTGGTTGGTTGGAGCAGAGCACGTCAGTTGCGGTTTGATGTGCTGGTGCGCGATTGCGGTTCTGCTGGAGGCGTGATGTTACGGTTGGCCAGGCTGCTCTTGGGCGTTGTTTCGCTGCTGGTGATCAGTGCTGCGCAGGCTGGGCAATGGCGCGTTGTCAAAGATCAAGCCGGCATTCAGGTGTACCTGCAAACCATTCCTGGGTCGAGTTTTCAGGCGTTTCGTGGCGTTACCCGGATGCGCGTGAGCATGCCCAGGCTTCTAGCTTTGCAGGATGATGTCAGTGCAGCGTGTGCCTGGATGCATGCCTGTGGCGAACAGAAGCTGCTAAAGCATAAGGGAAATGTGCGTTGGGTCTACAGTCGCTTTCAGGCGCCCTGGCCAGTGAAGGCGCGTGACTCGATCGTGCAAGTAACCACGCTGCATGCGGCTGATGGGCGGGTAATTCGCAAGTTGCATGGCGTTGCCGATTATTTGCCGGTGCGGCCGGGCTTCGTTCGCATTAACAGGGTCGAGGGTTTCTGGCAGCTCACGCCGCGTGATGGTGAAATCGAAGTGATCTATCAGGTGCATTCCGAACCGGGCGGTAGTGTGCTCGCCTGGCTGGCCAATGGCTTTGTGGTGGATGCGCCGTTCAATACCCTGCAGGCGCTGCGCCAGCTTGCCGAGCAACGATAAGGCTAAGTGTTTAGGTACAAAAAAGGCTGCCCGTGGGCAGCCTTTTTTGTGCGGCATTAACTGAATTATTTCTTCAGGTCACGCTGCGGGTAGCCGGTGTACAGCTGGCGTGGACGGCCAATCTTGTAAGGGCTGGAGAGCATTTCTTTCCAGTGTGAGATCCAGCCGACGGTCCGCGCCAGGGCGAAGATCACGGTGAACATGCTGGTCGGAATACCGATAGCCTTGAGGATGATGCCCGAGTAGAAGTCAACGTTCGGGTACAGGTTGCGTTCTTTGAAGTACGGGTCGGTCAGGGCGATCTCTTCCAAGCGCATGGCCAGTGCCAGCTGCGGATCGTTGGTGATGCCCAGCTCTTTCAGAACTTCGTCGCAGGTTTGTTTCATCACGGTGGCGCGCGGGTCGCGGTTTTTGTAAACGCGGTGGCCGAAGCCCATCAATTTGAACGGATCGTCCTTGTCTTTAGCCTTGGCAATAAACGTGTCGATGTTGTCGACACTGCCAATCTCGTCAAGCATGGCTAGAACAGCTTCGTTCGCGCCGCCGTGTGCCGGGCCCCAGAGGGCGGCGATGCCGGCCGCGATACAAGCAAACGGGTTGGCGCCCGAAGAACCTGCCAAGCGAACGGTCGAGGTGGAGGCGTTCTGCTCATGGTCGGCATGCAGGATAAAGATTTTATCCATGGCCTTGGCCAGCACCGGGCTGATCGGTTTGATCTCGCACGGCGTGTTGAACATCATGTGCAGGAAGTTTTCCGCGTAGTTCAGGTCGTTACGCGGGTACATCATCGGCTGACCCATGGAGTACTTGTAGGTCATGGCGGCGATGGTTGGCATCTTGGCGATCAGGCGCATGGCCGAAACTTCGCGATGATGCGGGTTCTTGATGTCCAGAGAGTCGTGGTAGAAGGCAGACAGCGCACCTACTACACCGCACATGATGGCCATTGGGTGAGCGTCACGGCGGAAGCCGTTGAAGAAGGTCTTCAGTTGCTCGTGAACCATGGTGTGGTTCTTGATCGTGCTGACGAAGGTGGCTTTTTCTTCAGCGTTCGGCAGTTCGCCGTTCAGCAGTAGGTAGCAGGTTTCCAGGTAATCGGATTGATCTGCCAACTGCTCAATGGGATAGCCGCGGTGCAGCAGGATGCCCTGATCACCATCAATATAGGTGATCTTCGACTCGCACGAGGCGGTGGACATAAAGCCAGGATCAAATGTGAAACGGCCCGTGGCGGTTAAGCCCCGTACGTCAATTACATCGGGACCAACGGTGCCGGTTAAAATGGGCAGCTCGACGGGGGCTGCGCCCTCGATGATCAACTGCGCTTTTTTGTCAGCCATGTGTGGCCTCCTAGTTATGCTTGAAATCATCTGTCTGCCCCCCACGCAGGGCCCGCCACACTATAGAGCCATAAATTTGAATGTCAATTTAGGTAAACCTAGGCGGCAGAAGGGTTTGCGGGCGGTTTGTATACAAAAAATCGCCCTTTTACGCCTTTTATTAACGGCCTGCAATGCGCTTTTAGGTAGGGTGCATTGCATTGTCATTAGTAACCTAACTGTCTATACTCTTGGCCCAACTACCAAGGGCTGTACGCCCGTATTTTGGTGGTTGTCACTCCTTGTGTGATGGGTACCTGACCAGTGCGCCTCCCTACAACTTTGCCCTGATAGTTAGGGGCTCTCAGTGTGATAAAAAAGCCGTGAATAGCCAAAGACCTGTAAACCTAGACCTTAGGACTATCAAACTCCCAATCACTGCTTATACATCCATTCTTCACCGTATCTCCGGTGTCATCCTCTTTGTTGGTATTGCCATTCTGCTTTATGGCCTCGACAAGTCGCTGGCGTCCGAAGAGGGCTTTGCCCAGGTGCAGGAATGTTTGACCAGCCCGCTGGCCAAGTTCGTGATTTGGGGTCTGTTGTCCGCTCTGCTGTACCACCTGGTGGCAGGTGTTCGCCACTTGATCATGGACATGGGCATCGGTGAGACGCTGGAAGGCGGCAAGCTGGGTTCGAAAATCGTTCTCGTCGTATCGACGATCGTGATCGTGCTACTGGGGGTGTGGATATGGTAACCAACGTCACGAACTTCTCGCGTTCGGGTCTTTATGACTGGATGGCGCAGCGTGTGTCTGCTGTTGTCCTCGCGGCTTAT
The DNA here is from genome assembly GCF_028680365.1 of Pseudomonas sp. MIL19. Taxonomy (NCBI): domain Bacteria; kingdom Pseudomonadati; phylum Pseudomonadota; class Gammaproteobacteria; order Pseudomonadales; family Pseudomonadaceae; genus Pseudomonas; species Pseudomonas sp. MIL19. The sequence continues at coordinate 42,431 of NZ_JAPPVG010000024.1, forward strand.
GTACTGTTTTTACTCGGCTTTGTCGTGTGCAACCCAGGTTTGGGTTATGCCGAGTGGAAGGGGCTGTTCTCCAATAACGCCATGCGTATCTTTAGCCTGTTAACTCTGGTGGCGCTCAGCGTTCACGCCTGGGTTGGCATGTGGACAATTTCCACCGACTACTTGACGCCGATGGCGCTGGGTAAGTGGGCTACTACCGTGCGTTTTCTGTTCCAGGCCGCGTGTGGCGTTGCCATGTTCGCGTTCTTTGTCTGGGGCGTGCAGATTTTTTGGGGTAACTGATCCATGACAAGCATTCGCACTCTTTCTTATGACGCCATCATTATTGGTGGCGGCGGCGCGGGTATGCGCGCTGCACTGCAATTGGCACAAGGTGGTCACAAGACTGCTGTAGTCACTAAGGTCTTCCCGACCCGTTCGCACACTGTGTCTGCACAGGGTGGCATCACCTGTGCCATCGCTTCGGCTGACCCGAACGACGATTGGCGCTGGCACATGTATGACACCGTCAAAGGTTCCGACTATATCGGTGACCAAGACGCGATCGAGTACATGTGTTCCGTAGGCCCAGAAGCCGTATTCGAGCTCGAACACATGGGCTTGCCGTTCTCCCGTACCGAACAAGGTCGCATCTATCAGCGTCCGTTCGGCGGTCAGTCCAAGGGGCCGGATAACCCGACTCAGGCAGCCCGTACCTGCGCTGCAGCTGACCGTACTGGTCACGCTCTGCTGCACACCCTGTATCAGGCCAACTTGAAAGCCGGCACTTCGTTCTTGAACGAGTGGTATGCGGTCGATCTGGTTAAGAACCAAGACGGTGGTGTGGTCGGTACGATCGCTATCTGCATCGAAACTGGCGAAACCGTTTATATCCGCTCCAAGGCCACAGTTCTGGCAACTGGCGGTGCGGGTCGCATCTACGCTTCCACCACCAATGCCCTGATCAACACCGGTGACGGCGTGGGCATGGCGCTGCGTGCTGGCGTTCCGGTGCAAGACATCGAAATGTGGCAGTTCCACCCGACGGGTATCGCAGGTGCCGGTACGCTGGTAACCGAAGGTTGCCGTGGTGAAGGTGGTTACCTGATCAACAAGCACGGCGAGCGTTTCATGGAGCGCTATGCGCCAAACGCCAAAGACCTCGCCGGTCGCGACGTAGTTGCACGCTCGATGGTCAAGGAAATCATTGCCGGTAACGGCTGTGGCCCTGATGGCGACCATGTAATGCTCAAGCTCGATCACCTAGGTGAGGAAGTGCTGCACAGCCGCCTGCCTGGTATCTGTGAGCTGTCAAAGACCTTTGCTCACGTGGATCCGGTTGTTGCGCCAATCCCTGTGGTGCCAACCTGCCATTACATGATGGGCGGCGTGCCGACCAATATTCATGGTCAGGCGATCACCCAGGATGCTAATGGCAATGACAAGATCATCGACGGTCTGTTTGCGGTCGGTGAAGTGGCCTGCGTATCGGTACACGGTGCTAACCGTTTGGGCGGTAACTCGTTGCTTGACCTGGTGGTGTTCGGTCGTGCGGCCGGTATCCACTTGGAGAAAGCGCTGAAAGAAGGCGTAGATGCGCGTGGCGCGTCCGAGACGGACATTGAACATTCGCTCAAGCGTCTGGCTGGCGTCAACGAGCGCACAACCGGCGAAGATGTTGCGCCGCTGCGTAAAGAACTGCAGAACTGCATGCAAAATTACTTCGGTGTGTTCCGCACCGGTGAGTACATGCAAAAGGGCATCGAACAACTGACCGACCTGCGTGAGCGTATCTCGAACGTTAAAATCGCAGATAAGAGTCAGGCGTTTAACACTGCGCGTATTGAAGCGTTGGAACTGCAAAATCTTCTCGAAGTGGCTGAAGCCACTGCGATCGCCGCTGAGGTTCGTAAAGAATCCCGTGGTGCTCACGCTCGTGAAGACTTTGAAGAGCGTGACGACGAAAACTGGCTGTGCCACTCCCTGTACTTCCCAGGTGAGAAGCGCGTCAGCAAGCGTGCCGTCAACTTCACGCCGAAAACAGTGCCGGCGTTCGAACCCAAGATTCGTACTTACTAAGGGTGGCCGATATGTCGCAAGCCAATCTGTTGCAAGTAAGCGTTTATCGTTACAACCCGGAGCAGGACGCTGCGCCGTTTATGCAGGAATTCCAGGTCGATACCGGTGGCAAGGACGTTATGGTTCTTGACGTACTGGCGTTGATCAAGGAACAGGATCAGGGGTTTTCTTACCGTCGTTCCTGCCGTGAGGGTGTATGTGGCTCTGATGGCATGAATATCAACGGTAAAAATGGCCTGGCCTGCATCACGCCGCTTTCGGCTGCTGGCCTTAAAGGTGGCAAGCTGGTGATCCGTCCGCTGCCTGGCCTGCCGGTCATTCGTGACCTTGTTGTTGATATGAGCATCTTCTACAAGCAGTACGAGAAGGTGCAGCCGTTTTTGCAGAACGATACACCGGCCCCGGCCATTGAGCGTCTGCAGACCCCAGAAGAACGCGAGAAGTTGGACGGCCTGTATGAGTGCATTCTGTGCGCCTGCTGCTCCACCAGCTGCCCGTCGTTCTGGTGGAATCCAGATAAGTTTCTCGGCCCGGCTGCATTGCTGCAAGCTTATCGTTTCCTGGCGGATAGCCGTGACACCAAGACCGAAGAGCGCTTGGCGTCCCTGGACGATCCGTTCAGTGTGTTCCGCTGCCGCGGCATCATGAATTGCGTGAACGTTTGCCCTAAGGGTCTTAACCCGACCAAGGCAATTGGCCACGTACGCAATATGCTGTTGCAGAGCGGTACCTGATTCACGATTGTTTGCTAGACCTGTAACACCTGCGGCGCTGGTTTCTATCCAGCGCCGTGGTTTTAGCCAGAACTGCTGCTCACAAAGCGGTGGTTCTACCTTGAAAAATATGACGACCAGCAGGGGCATCCGGGCTGGTGCCCGGACTATCTGCGGGATCCGTGGTGGCTTACCAGTCGCTGCTTCAGGACTGACAGCCATACGGTTTCTTCGCCGGTGGTGTCCCCTTACCGAGGGTGACCAAGCATGCAAGAAAGCGTGATGCAGCGCATGTGGGACAGTGCCCACCTATCCGGTGGTAACGCTGCCTATGTGGAAGAGCTCTATGAGCTTTACCTGCACGATCCCAACGCTGTGCCAGAAGAGTGGCGCACTTACTTCCAGAAGTTGCCGACTGACGGCAGCGCCGCTACAGACGTATCGCACTCAACGATTCGCGATCATTTCGTCTTGCTCGCTAAAAATCAGCGCCGCGCCCAACCGGTGTCCGCTGGTAGCGTCAGCAGTGAGCACGAGAAGAAGCAAGTCGAAGTGCTGCGCCTGATTCAGGCTTATCGCATGCGCGGCCATCAGGCTGCTCAGCTCGATCCGCTTGGCCTCTGGCAACGTCCTGCTCCGGATGATCTGGTGATCAATCACTATGGTTTGACGGATGCTGATCTCGACACCACATTCCGCACCGGCGGGCTTCACCTTGGTAAGGAAGAAGCCACTCTGCGCGAAATTCGTGATGCGTTGCAGCAGACATATTGCCGCACCATCGGTGCCGAGTTCACCCATATCGTCGATTCCGAGCAGCGCAGCTGGTTCCAGCAGCGTCTGGAAAGCGTGCGTAGCCGTCCGCAATATTCGGTCGACGTGCAGAGCCATCTGCTGGAGCGCCTGACTGCCGCCGAAGGTTTGGAGAAGTACCTGGGCACTAAATACCCGGGCACCAAGCGCTTTGGTCTGGAAGGTGGCGAGAGCCTGATCCCGCTGCTCGATGAACTGATTCAGCGCTCTGGTTCTTACGGCACCAAGGAAGTCGTTATCGGCATGGCCCACCGTGGCCGCCTCAACGTACTGGTTAACACCTTCGGTAAGAACCCGCGTGATTTGTTCGACGAGTTCGAAGGCAAAAAAACCGCCGGCTTGTCTTCTGGTGACGTGAAATACCACCAGGGTTTCTCCTCCAACGTGATGACCGCTGGCGGCGAAGTGCACCTGGCGATGGCGTTTAACCCTTCGCACCTGGAGATCGTTTCTCCGGTGGTCGAGGGTTCCGTGCGTGCTCGTCAGGATCGTCGTAACGATGCATCCGGTGAGAAGGTTCTTCCTGTTTCCCTACATGGTGACGCGGCATTTGCCGGTCAGGGTGTGGTCATGGAAACCTTCCAGATGTCGCAGACCCGTGGCTTCAAAACGGGCGGCACCATCCATATCGTCATCAATAATCAGGTTGGCTTTACCATCAGCAACCCGCTGGACTCGCGTTCCACCGAGTACTGCACCGATGTGGCGAAGATGATTCAAGCGCCGATCCTGCACGTAAACGGTGACGATCCAGAAGCTGTGTTGTTTGTAACGCAGCTGGCCGTCGATTACCGCATGCAGTACAAGCGTGACGTGGTCATTGACCTGGTTTGCTACCGCCGTCGCGGTCACAACGAGGCCGACGAGCCGAGCGGCACTCAGCCGATCATGTATCAGCAGATCAGCAAGCAGCGCACCACCCGTGAGCTGTATGCCGACGCGCTGACCGCTGCACAGCGTCAGACGACTGAAGAGGTGCAGGCTAAGATCGACGAGTACCGCACTGCGCTGGATAACGGCCAGCATGTGGTCAAGAGTCTGGTCAAAGAGCCGAACAAGGAGCTTTTCGTCGATTGGCGTCCGTATCTGGGGCATACCTGGACCGCACGGCACGACACACGTTTCGAGTTGAAAACCCTGCAAGAACTCTCGAACAAGCTGCTGGAAATCCCAGAAGGTGTGGTTGTCCAGCGCCAGGTGGCGAAGATTCTGGAAGACCGGCAGAAAATGGGTGCGGGTGCGCTGTCGATCAACTGGGGTTACGCCGAAACAATGGCGTACGCGACCCTGTTGTTTGAAGGCCATCCTATCCGCATGACCGGCCAGGACATCGGCCGTGGTACGTTCTCGCACCGCCATGCGGTACTGCATAACCAGAAAGATGCCAGTGCCTATGTGCCACTGAAGAACCTATATGGCGGCCAGCCAGCCTTTGACCTGTATGACTCCTTCCTCTCGGAAGAAGCAGTACTGGCCTTTGAATATGGCTACGCCACCACTCAGCCAAATGCGCTGGTTATTTGGGAAGCCCAGTTTGGTGACTTTGCCAACGGTGCCCAGGTGGTATTCGACCAGTTCATCTCCAGTGGTGAGCACAAGTGGGGTCGCCTGTGCGGTCTGACCATGTTGCTGCCGCACGGTTATGAAGGGCAGGGGCCAGAGCACAGCTCAGCGCGTCTGGAGCGCTACCTGCAACTGTGCGCTGAGCACAACATGCAAGTGGCAGTACCGACCACCCCAGCACAGATCTACCACTTGCTGCGTCGTCAGGTGATCCGTCCGCTGCGCAAACCACTGGTCGTATTGACGCCGAAGTCGCTGTTGCGCCACAAACTGGCCATCTCGACGCTCGAAGATCTCGCCGAGGGTTCGTTCCAGACCGTGATCCCAGAAAACGATGCAATCGACCCGAAAAAAGTCGAGCGCTTGGTCCTGTGCAGCGGCAAGGTTTACTACGATCTCCTGGAAAAACGCCGCAACGAAGGCCGCGAAGACATCGCTATTGTGCGTATCGAGCAGCTCTATCCGTTCCCGGAAGATGATTTGACCGAGACCTTGTCTGCGTACAAGAACCTCAAACACATCGTCTGGTGTCAGGAAGAGCCGATGAACCAGGGCGCCTGGTACTGTAGCCAGCATCACATGCGTCGCGTGGCAACAGCGCACAAAAAATCGCTGTTCCTCGAGTACGCCGGTCGTGATGCGTCTGCCGCTCCAGCCTGTGGTTATGCATCGATGCACGCCGAACAGCAGGAAAAACTCCTGCAAGACGCCTTTACTGTTTAACGCCTTCGTGCAGCAGGCGGCCGAATGGGTCGCCTGCTAGAAGAAACCGAATTTAAGGAACCACACACAATGGCTATCGAGATCAAAGCCCCTACTTTCCCCGAATCGGTTGCCGACGGCACCGTGGCCACTTGGCACAAGAAACCGGGCGATGCGGTCAAGCGCGACGAGCTGATCGTCGACATTGAAACCGACAAAGTGGTGATCGAAGTGCTGGCCGAGGCCGATGGTGTCCTCGCGCAAATCATCAAAAATGAAGGCGATACCGTCCTCAGTAACGAAGTGCTGGGTTCGCTGGGTGAGGGTGGCGCTGCTGCTCCGGCCCCGGCTGCCGCCGCTCAGGCTGCTGCGCCTGCAGCTGCTCCAGCGGTTGCCGCTGGTGATGACCAGATCCTTTCGCCGGCTGCGCGCAAAATCGCCGAAGAAAATGGCATCGATCCGAACAGCATCGCGGGCACCGGCAAAGGTGGTCGGGTGACTAAAGAAGACGTCGTGGCCGCCGTTGACGCGAAGAAGAACGCCCCTGCAACCCCAGCTGCCAAGCCAGCTGCTCCTGCTGCTGCAGCGCCAGTCTTCGCTTCGGGTGATCGTACCGAGAAGCGCGTACCGATGACCCGCGTACGTGCCACCGTGGCCCGCCGCCTGGTTGAGGCGCAGTCGAACATGGCTATGCTGACCACTTTCAACGAAGTCGACATGACCGAAGTCATGGCGCTGCGTTCGAAGTACAAGGACCTGTTTGAGAAGTCCCATAACGGCGTGCGCCTGGGCTTTATGTCGTTCTTCGTCAAAGCCGCTACTGAAGCACTGAAGCGCTTCCCAGCGGTCAACGCTTCGATTGATGGCGCCGACATTGTTTACCACGGCTACGCGGACGTAGGCGTCGCAGTATCCAGCGATCGTGGGCTGGTGGTACCGGTACTGCGTAATGCGGAACTGATGAGCCTGGCTGAAATCGAAAACGGTATTGCTACTTTCGGTAAGAAGGCCCGTGACGGTAAATTGTCGATCGATGAAATGACCGGCGGTACCTTCACCATTACTAATGGCGGCACCTTCGGCTCGATGATGTCGACGCCGATTGTCAACCCACCGCAAGCTGCGATCCTGGGGATGCACAATATCCTGCAGCGCCCGATGGCAATCAACGGCCAAGTGGTGATCCGTCCAATGATGTACCTGGCGTTGTCTTACGACCATCGCCTGATTGATGGTAAGGAAGCCGTGACCTTCCTGGTAACCATCAAAAACTTGCTGGAAGACCCGGCGCGTCTGCTGCTGGATATCTAACAGCCAGTTTCTCCCACGGCGGCCCTGCAAATGGGGCCGTCCGGTTTATTCGAGAAGGAATACGTTATGACCCAAAAATTCGACGTGGTAGTCATCGGTGCCGGCCCTGGCGGTTATGTAGCCGCGATCAAAGCCGCTCAGCTTGGTCTGAAAACAGCGTGCATTGAGAAGTATCAGGATAAGGAGGGTAAGACTGCCCTCGGTGGTACTTGCCTGAACGTCGGCTGTATTCCGTCTAAGGCACTGCTGGACAGCTCCTGGAAATACTACGAAGCGAAGGACCATTTCGCCATTCACGGTATCGAAGCCAAGGGCGTTACCATCGACGTACCGGCAATGATTGGCCGTAAAGCCAACATCGTGAAAAACCTTACCGGTGGCGTCGCTACTCTGTTCAAGGCCAACGGCGTAACCCTGCTCGAAGGTCACGGCAAGCTGCTGGCGGGTAAGCAGGTTGAAGTCACCGGTTCTGATGGCAAGACGCAGATCGTTGAAGCTGAGAACGTGATTCTGGCCTCCGGCTCCAAGCCGATTGACATCCCACCGGCTCCAGTTGATCAAGATGTGATCGTCGACTCCACTGGCGCTCTGGAATTCCAGAGCGTACCGAAGAAGCTGGGCGTGATTGGCGCCGGTGTCATCGGTCTGGAGCTGGGTTCGGTCTGGGCGCGTCTTGGTGCTGAAGTCACAGTGCTGGAAGCTTTGGACAAGTTCCTCCCGGCTGCCGACGAGCAGATCGCCAAAGAAGCACTGAAGACCTTCACCAAGCAAGGCTTGAAAATCCGTCTGGGCGCACGCGTTACCGGTTCGGAAGTGAAGAAGAAGCAGGTTACTGTTAACTTCACCGACGCTGAAGGCGAGCAGAGCATCGTTTTCGACAAGTTGATCGTTGCTGTCGGCCGTCGCCCAGTGACCACTGACCTGTTGGCCGCTGATAGCGGTGTCGACATGGACGAGCGTGGCTTCATCTTTGTTGACGACCAGTGCGCCACCAGTGTCCCAGGTGTTTATGCCATTGGTGACGTGGTGCGTGGTGCGATGCTGGCTCACAAAGCCTCGGAAGAAGGCATCATGGTTGCTGAGCGCATCGCCGGTCACAAAGCCCAGATGAACTACGACCTGATCCCGTCCGTTATCTACACCCACCCGGAAATCGCATGGGTCGGTAAGACCGAGCAGCAGCTGAAGACCGAAGGTGTGGCCGTTAACGTTGGCACCTTCCCGTTCGCAGCTAGCGGTCGTGCCATGGCGGCTAACGACACCGGCGGCCTGGTTAAAGTAATTGCTGATGCCACTACCGACCGTGTTCTGGGTGTCCACGTGATTGGTCCGAGCGCTGCCGAGCTGGTCCAGCAGGGCGCAATCGGTATGGAATTCGGCACCAGCGCCGAGGATCTGGGGATGATGGTCTTCTCCCACCCGACGCTGTCCGAAGCACTGCACGAAGCTGCATTGGCAGTGAATGGCCAGGCCATTCACATCGCCAACCGTAAGAAGCGTTAAATCGTTGTTGGTTTGAATGGTGGCCTGCGCCGGCGTTGTGTACCGGCGCAGTCCACCGCTCAAACAGGAAGAACCACGGCAGATGACCCGCGTTCAGCTTCTTAAGCTGCTGCGCGGAATATCAGCCGGATTGCCCTAGAAGCAGTCACAGGTGGTGCGGCACCACAAGTGCAGCACCGTATGCGCAATACCTAAACGAAGACGGTAGACAAGCATGAATCTCCACGAGTATCAGGGTAAGCAGCTGTTCGCTGAATACGGCCTGCCCGTATCCAAGGGCTTCGCGGTAAACACCCCAGAAGAAGCCGCAGCAGCTTGCGACAAAATTGGCGGTACCGAGTGGGTCGTTAAGGCTCAGGTCCACGCCGGTGGTCGCGGTAAAGCGGGCGGCGTGAAGCTGGTTAAGAGCAAAGAAGACGCTAAGGCCTTTGCCGCTAACTGGCTGGGCAAGCGTCTGGTGACTTACCAGACAGATGCTAGCGGTCAGCCGGTCAACCAGATTCTGGTCGAATCCTGCACCGACATCGCCAAGGAACTGTACCTGGGCGCCGTTGTTGATCGTTCCAGCCGTCGTATCGTGTTCATGGCGTCCACTGAAGGTGGCGTGGACATCGAGAAGATCGCTCACGACACTCCTGAGAAGATCCTCAAAGCTACCATCGATCCACTGGTCGGCGCTCAGCCGTTCCAGGGTCGCGACCTGGCTTTCCAGCTGGGCCTGCAAGGTGATCAGATCAAGCAGTTCACCCAAATCTTCGTTGGTTTGGCCAAGCTGTTCCAGGACTACGACCTGGCGCTGCTGGAAGTAAACCCGCTGGTGATCAAGGCTGACGGCAATCTGCATTGCCTCGATGCCAAGATCAACATCGACGCCAACGCCCTGTACCGTCAGCCTAAGCTGCGCGCTATGCACGATCCGTCCCAGGACGATCCACGCGAAGCCCACGCTGCCAAGTTCGAACTGAACTACGTTGCGCTGGAAGGCAACATCGGCTGCATGGTCAACGGTGCTGGCCTGGCCATGGGCACCATGGACATTGTCAACCTGCACGGCGGCAAGCCAGCCAACTTCCTCGACGTAGGTGGCGGCGCAACCAAAGAGCGCGTGACCGAAGCCTTCAAGATCATCCTGTCCGACAGCAACGTAGCTGCCGTACTGGTAAACATCTTCGGCGGTATCGTTCGTTGCGACATGATTGCTGAAGGCATCATCGGCGCAGTGAAAGAAGTCGGCGTGACAATTCCGGTTGTCGTTCGCTTGGAAGGTAACAACGCTGAGCTGGGCGCCAAAGTTCTGGCTGAAAGCGGCCTGAATATCATCGCGGCAACCAGCCTGACCGACGCTGCTCAGCAAGTCGTCAAAGCTGCGGAGGGCAAATAATGAGCGTCCTGATCAATAAAGACACCAAAGTTATCTGCCAGGGCTTCACCGGCTCGCAGGGCACTTTCCACTCCGAACAAGCCATCGCTTACGGCACCAAGATGGTTGGCGGCGTGACCCCAGGTAAAGGCGGCACCACTCACCTGAATCTGCCGGTGTTCAACACCGTGCGTGAAGCGGTTGAGCAGACTGGCGCCACTGCCAGCGTGATCTACGTTCCAGCTCCGTTCTGCAAGGACTCGATCCTTGAAGCGGCCATGGGCGGCATCAAGCTGATCGTTTGCATCACCGAAGGCATCGCGACCATCGACATGCTCGAAGCCAAGGTTAAGTGCGACGAGCTGGGCGTGGTCCTGATCGGCCCGAACTGCCCAGGCGTTATCACACCGGGCGAGTGCAAGATCGGCATCATGCCAGGTCACATCCACTTGCCAGGCAAAGTAGGTATCGTGTCGCGTTCCGGCACCCTGACTTACGAAGCTGTTAAGCAGACCACTGACGCCGGTTTCGGTCAGTCCACCTGTGTTGGTATCGGCGGTGACCCGATCCCAGGCTCCAACTTCATCGACATCCTGAAGCTGTTCCAGGAAGACCCGAAGACCGAAGCGATCGTGATGATCGGTGAGATCGGTGGTTCGGCTGAAGAAGAAGCGGCTGCCTACATAAAGGCCAACGTGACCAAGCCTGTAGTTTCTTACATCGCTGGTGTAACCGCTCCGGCGGGCAAGCGTATGGGCCATGCCGGTGCAATCATCTCCGGCGGCAAAGGCACTGCAGACGAGAAGTTCGCAGCCCTGCAAGACGCCGGCGTGAAAACCGTGCGTTCCCTGGCTGACATCGGCAAAGCCCTGGCTGAGCTGACAGGTTGGGAAGTTAAAAAAGCCTAAGGCTTTTTAACTTAAGAAAAGCCACCTTCGGGTGGCTTTTTTTATTTGGGCCATAGGTGAAGTGTCGTAAGCGTCTGCCGAACTCACCTTGCGTAATTCAGGCGGGTGCCCATTGATGCGGCAGTAGTTGGCCAATCTCGCTG
>NZ_JAPPVG010000025.1:0-51034 GCF_028680365.1 Pseudomonas sp. MIL19
GCCTGAACCGCCGTGTACGGAACCGTACGCACGGTGGTGTGGGAGGACGGCGGCCGTGAGGCCGCCTCCTACCCGATCCAGGGGCTTAGAAGTCGCCCCACAACTGTTGCGCCACACTAAGCGCCACCACCGGCGCGGTTTCGGTGCGCAGCACCCGCGGGCCGAGGCGCGCGGCATGAAAGCTGTGATGCTTGGCCAGTGCCACTTCGTTGTCGCTGAGGCCGCCTTCCGGGCCGATCAGGAACGCCAAGGACTGAGGCTGCGGGTGGCTGGCCCAAGGTTCGGCGACCGGGTGCAATACCAACTTCAACTCGGCGCGGGTCTGCACCAGCCATTCATTGAGGCTGATCGGCGGGTGAATGATCGGCAGCACCGAGCGACCGCATTGTTCGCAGGCGCTGATTGCCACTTGTCGCCAGTGGGCCATGCGTTTGTCAGCGCGTTCGTCCTTGAGGCGCACTTCACAGCGCTCGCTGACGATCAGGCTGATTTCATTGGCGCCTAGCTCGGTGGCCTTCTGGATCGCCCAGTCCATCCGCTCGCCGCGCGATAAGCCCTGACCAAGGTGAATACGCAGAGGGGATTCGGCCTGACCGGTGAATGCCTCGCGCAACTCGACGCGCACATTCTTTTTACCAACCTCAATCAGTTCGCCCAGGTACTCCTGGCCACTGCCGTCGAACAATTGCACCGTATCGCCGACGGCGTGACGCAGCACACGCCCGATATAGTGGGCCTGGGCTTCTGGTAGCTCGTGCTGGCCGAGGGAGAGGGGGGCGTCGATAAAGAATCGGGATAGGCGCATAAGACGTGAACCTAGAGTAAAGGCGCGAATTCTAGCCGCAGGGCGCGTGGTGCGCATGGATATCCGTAGGGTGGATGACAAGCGCGTCATCCACCCCGCTGCTGTATTTAGCCCGGGTCGCGAAAGCCCGGATAGTTGGCGTTGCCCATTGCCACGCTGACCGAGTTACGGGTGGCGATATCGATGCCTTCACTGGCTACTTCCGCGAGGAAGTCGATCTGCTCAGGGGTAATCACATAAGGCGGCAGGAAGTACACCACGCTGCCCAGCGGACGCAGCAGTGCGCCGCGCTTGAGGGCGTGCTGGAATACTTTGAGGCCACGGCGTTCCTGCCAGGGGTAAGCGGTTTTACTGGCTTTGTCCTGGACCATCTCGATGGCCAGCGCCATGCCGGTTTGGCGAACTTCGGCGACATGCGGGTGGTCGACCAGGTGCGCGGTGGCGCTGGCCATCCGCGCGGCCAGGGCTTTGTTGGCCTCGATTACATTGTCTTGCTCGAAGATGTCCAGGGTTGCCAGGGCCGCCGCGCAGGCCAGCGGGTTGCCGGTGTAACTGTGTGAATGCAGGAAGGCGCGCAGGGTCGAATAGTCGTCATAGAACGCTTCATACACCTCGTTGGTGGTCAGACACGCTGCCATGGGTAGATAGCCGCCGGTGAGGGCTTTCGACAGGCAGAGGAAATCCGGACGGATACCGGCCTGTTCGCAGGCGAACATCGTGCCGGTGCGGCCGAAGCCCACGGCGATCTCGTCATGGATCAGGTGCACGCCGTAGCGGTCGCAGGCTTCACGCAGCAGCTTGAGGTAGATCGGGTGGTACATGCGCATGCCGCCGGCGCCCTGGATCAGCGGCTCGACGATTACCGCCGCGACTTCATGACCGTGCTCGGCCAGGGTCTGCTCCATGTGGGCAAACATGGTGCGCGAGTGTTCTTCCCAGCTGACACCCTCGGGGCGGTGGTAGCAGTCCGGGCTGGGCACCTTGATAGTGTCCAGCAGTAAGGTTTTATAGATGTCAGTGAACAGCGCGACATCGCCGACCGACATCGCCGCGATGGTTTCGCCGTGGTAGCTGTTGCTCAGGGTGACGAAGCGCTTCTTCGCCGGTTTACCGACGTTGAGCCAGTAGTGAAAGCTCATCTTCAACGCGACTTCGATGCAGGATGAGCCGTTGTCGGCATAGAACACCCGGTCGAGCCCCGCCGGGGTCATATTGACCAAGCGCTCGGAGAGTTCGATCACCGGTTGATGACTGAAGCCCGCGAGAATCACATGCTCCAGTTGGTCGACCTGATCTTTGATGCGCTGGTTGATGCGCGGGTTGGCATGGCCGAAGACGTTGACCCACCAGGAGCTGACCGCGTCGATATAGCGTTTGCCGTCGAAGTCTTCCAGCCACACGCCTTCACCGCGTTTGATCGGTACCAGGGGCAGCTGCTCGTGATCCTTCATTTGCGTGCAGGGGTGCCACAGCACCTTCAGGTCACGTTGCATCCACTGGTCATTCAGGCTCATCGCGGGTCTCCCATGAAAATCTGCGCCAAGCCTATCAGAAGCACCGTGGACGAAGAGCGGCACAAGCGTGGCGGTATTCCTCTGGCAGCCCGCCGATTGGCTCTATCATGGCGCCTGCAGAGCGGTCGCGGAACGTTATGGCGCGCCGCTAGACTAATGACTCTGCGTAAGAGACTCGAATGAAGCATCGTATTTCTCGATATTTCAAAGCGAAAAATTCCGCTTTTAGTCGATAGGTTTGTTGCTAGTCTTGTTCGATTCGCGGCCCCGACCTTTATTTTTTGGAACCTTTGCAATGCAATGGCGCAATAGCTCTTCTCACTACGGTCTTGTCAGCATCCTGATGCACTGGCTGGTAGCGCTGGCCGTGTTCGGCCTGTTTGCCTTGGGTTACTGGATGGTCGGGCTGGACTATTACAGTGGCTGGTACAAGACCGCGCCTGACCTGCATAAAAGCATCGGCCTGGTGCTGTTTACTGTGATGCTGGCTCGGGTGCTGTGGCGCGGGTTTAGCCCGCCGCCGGCGAGCTTGCCCGACCATGGGCGGCTGACTCGCCTGGCCAGCAAGTTAGGTCACAGCTTTCTCTACCTGGGGCTGTTTGTGCTGATGATTTCCGGCTACCTGATCTCTACAGCTGACGGACGCGGCATCCCGGTATTCGGCTTGTTTGAAGTGCCGGCCAGCCTGACCAGTATTCCTGACCAGGAAGACGTGGCCGGGTTGGTGCATGAGTACCTGGCGTGGGCGCTGGTGATCTTTGCCGGCATTCATGCGCTAGCTGCGTTGAAACACCACTTTATTGATCGCGACCGTACGCTGATGCGGATGTTCGGTCGCTAGCTACCTTTGTTGTTTCCGGGGCTGGACTGGCCCCATCCCACACTCACAAGGAGTATGCCGATGTTGAAGAAAACCCTCGTAGCCCTGGCACTGGGTGGCGCATTGATGGGCGCTGGTCAGGCGATGGCTGCTGATTACGCCATCGACAAACAGGGCCAGCACGCCTTCGTCAATTTCAAGATCAGCCACCTGGGCTACAGCTGGTTGTACGGTACGTTCAAGGACTTCGACGGCAGCTTCAGCTTCGACGCCGCCAAGCCGCAGGACAGCAAGGTCAACGTGACGCTGAATACCACCAGCGTCGACACCAACCATGCTGAGCGCGACAAGCACCTGCGCAGCGATGACTTCCTCAATGTCAGCAAGCACCCAACCGCGACCTTCGCCTCCACGGCTGTTACCTCCACTGGCGAAGGCACGGCTGATATCGCCGGCGACCTGACCCTTAATGGCGTGACCAAGCCGGTGGTGATTGCCGCCACCTTTATCGGTGAAGGCAAAGACCCATGGGGTGGCTACCGTGCCGGTTTTGCAGGCAGCACCACGCTGAAGCTGAAAGACTTCGGCATCACCAAGGACCTGGGCCCGGCGTCGGAAAGCGTCGAGCTGATCATCTCGGTTGAAGGTGTACGCCAGTAAGCTCGTAGGATAGGTTAGCCGCGCAGCGGCGTAACCCACCGCTGAACGAATGCAGCACCAACAAAAACGCCGCCCAATGGGCGGCGTTTTTGTGTGCGACTAACTGACTATGACTCTTCGCGGTTGCGTGTCAGCAGGGCCGGCTTTTCGCCGCGCGGACGTGCACTCGCCAGTTCGTCGAGTTGCTCAGCTGTTGGCAGGCGATCCAGGCGTGAGCCCTTGTGCACGATTACTGGCTGCTTATCGCGTGGGCTTTTCACTGCCGCTTCCTGGCGTGGCAGCTCATCGCGGTTCAGCGAGGTGGTACGGGTGTCGCGCGCTGGGCGTGCACGGCCTGAGCCATTACGACCCTGGCCCGCATTGGCACCTGAACCCGCACCCTGGCGACGGCCTTGGCCGCCCGCACCCGCACCCGCACCGCCAGCATTACTGCGTGGCTTATTGGCTGGGCGCGCACCTTGGCCGACACCATTGCTGGCGCTTGGCCCGGTAGCAGGCGCACCGGGCCGACGGCCACGGTTCTGCTGCTTGTTCTGGTTAGGGCTTACATAGTCGACACGGTTGCCGAAATTATCGATTTCATCGTCGCGGAACTCGTCCGGCGCGCGATCCGGAGGGAGTGCGGGCACGGCCGGTGTGCTGGTGCGGGCCGATGATGCGCTGCGTGGCTGCTGGCTACGACCGCCCTGCGGCTTGCTGCGGCTGTTGTTGTCACGGCCGCTGTCTTTGCCTTTGTCTTTACGACCGCCGCCATGGCGTTCGCCTTCTGGCTTGGCGCCGCGCGGTGGGCGTGGCTTCTGCGGCTCACGCACTTCCGGACGCTCGGCCTCAACGGTGCTGGCATCAAAGCCGAGCAGGTCGCCATCAGCGATCTTCTGCTTGGTCATGCGCTCGATACCCTTGAGCAGCTTCTCTTCATCCGGGGCAACCATGGAGATTGCTTCACCGCTACGGCCGGCACGACCGGTACGGCCAATGCGGTGCACGTAGTCTTCTTCGATGTTCGGCAGCTCGAAGTTGACCACATGCGGCAGCTGGTCGATATCCAGGCCGCGCGCGGCGATATCGGTGGCAACCAATACGCGGACCTTGCTGGCCTTGAAATCAGCCAGGGCTTTGGTGCGAGCGTTCTGGCTCTTGTTACCGTGGATCGCCACAGCCGGCAGGCCGTGTTTATCCAGGTACTCAGCCAGACGGTTGGCGCCGTGCTTGGTACGGGTGAAGACCAGTACCTGTTCCCAGGCTCCAGCGGTGATCAGGTGGGCGAGCAGGGCGCGCTTGTGGCTGGCCTGAACGCGGAACACGCGTTGTTCGATGCGCTCGACCGTGGTGTTCGGCGGCGTGACTTCGATGCGTTCCGGGTTGTGCAGCAGCTTGCCGGCCAGGTCGGTGATGTCTTTCGAGAAGGTAGCCGAGAACAGCAGGTTCTGGCGCTTGGCCGGAAGCTTGGCGAGGACCTTTTTCACGTCATGGATAAAGCCCATGTCGAGCATGCGGTCGGCTTCATCGAGCACGAGGATTTCCACGTGCGAGAGGTCGATGGCACGTTGGTTGGCCAGGTCGAGCAGGCGACCGGGACAGGCCACCAGGACGTCGACGCCCTTGGCCAGGGCCTGGATCTGCGGGTTCATGCCAACGCCGCCAAAGATGCAGGCGCTGACGAATTTCAAATCGCGGGCATACAGCTTGAAGCTGTCATGCACCTGGGCGGCCAGTTCGCGGGTTGGGGTCAACACCAGCACGCGCGGTTGTTTCGGGCCATGGCGCTGTTCGCGATCGGGGTGACCGTTGGGGAACAGTCGCTCAAGGATCGGCAGGGCAAAGCCGCCTGTCTTACCTGTACCCGTCTGGGCTGCAACCATCAGGTCGCGACCTTGCAACGCGGCGGGGATGGCCCGCTGTTGCACCGGAGTGGGTTGGGTGTAGCCGGCGGATTCGACCGCACGGACTAAAGCCTCGGAGAGACCGAGGGAGGCAAAGGACATGTGTAATCCTGTCTAGTGAGGGCGCAGCCCTATGGGGTGTATTGCCTGGCTTGAATCACGCTTGGGGGGCGCAATCCCGTCCGGTACTACTGGCCTCTGGGGGCTAGCATCCGGGCGCAAGCCTGGCGGGAAGGCCCGAGTATAACAGAGCTGGGTCGATCTGCAGCATTCGCCTGCTTAACGGGCTGCAGGGGTTTTTGGCGCGGGTTATAGGTACAGCGGTATGGCTCAGCGGGTGTAGCGGGCGCTGAGGGCAGCATACCCCGGCTCACCTTTGAAACGACGCAGCTCGTTACTGAAGCGCTGGGCGAACGCCTCCAGGCCGGCGTTGCGGCGTAGGCCCAGATACAACAGGTCGCGGCTAATCACCAGGGGGTGATGGCCGATGTCATTCTGGATGCCCATCTGCTGGGCCAGAAATAGGCCGCCGCGTTTGTCGTTGATCACCAGGTCGACTCGCTCGCGCAGCAACTTGCCGAAGTTCGCGATGTGGCTGGGTGCGGGCTCACGGATGAACAGGTCGGACTCGCGAAACGCGCGATTGGCATACCAGTAACCGGCGGATACACCGACTTTTAGGCCTTGCAAGTCCTCTAACTGGCTGAACGGATAAGGCCTGGCACTGGCGTAGAACAGCACAAACTCGATCTGCGACATGGGCTCGTCGGGGTAAAGGATGCTGATTTCGCGCTCAGGGGTGCGGAAGATATCCAGGATGGCGTCGGCCTGCCCCTGTTCAATTGCCGCTAGGCAGCGTTTCCAGGGCAGGAACTGCCATTCAGCCTCGATGCCCAGGCGCTGCAGGACAATTTGTGTGGTCTCGTAGTCGAGACCTTTTACTGTGCCTTGCTCTTCATACACATAGGGCGCCCAGCTTTCACTGACGATGCGCAGCGTCTGGGCGTGAGCGCAGAGGCTCAGGCCCATCAGGCACAGTGCAGCGATTATCTGGCGCGGGGAGGTTGGCATGTCGCCAGAGTAGCGACTTGGGTCGAGTCTGAGTAGTCGGGGCGCGATGAATAGTTGCGCTCGGCTACTTGCCATCACAACAGCGAACGGCGCTGCATGGGCAGCGCCGTTCGGCCTATTGCTCGTGCGGTCTAGAGCTATTTAGTCAGCCGGTAGCAGGGGACATAGGCGCTGTTGCCTGGCAGTTTCATCCGATGTTGATCAACGAAGGCCTGCAGCAGCGTATCGAGCTTCTGCATGATGTCGCGGTCACCGGTGATTTCGTAGGGGCCATGTTGTTCGATCAGGCGGATGCCCTTGTCCTTGACGTTACCCGCGACAATCCCGGAAAACGCCCGGCGCAGGTTGGCCGCCAGTTCGTGCGCGGGCTGCTCGCGGGTCAGCTTGAGGCTGGCCATGTGGGCGTGCGTCGGCTCGAAGGGGTGCTGGAAGCTTTCGTCGATCTTCAGCAGCCAGTTGAAGTGGAACGCATCGTTATGTTCACGGCGGAATTGTTTTACTGCCTTGATCCCTGCGGCCATTTCCCGGGCGACCTGCTCGGGATCGTTGATGATGATGCTGTAACGCTGCTGCGCTGCTTCGCCGAGGGTCGCGCCGATAAACTCATGCAACTGTTCGAGGTAGGCGGCGGCACTGCTTGGCCCGGTCATGATCAACGGGAAGGGGATGTTCTGGTTGTCCGGGTGCATGAGAATGCCGAGGAAATACAGCAGCTCTTCTGCTGTGCCCGCGCCGCCGGGGAAGATGATGATGCCGTGGCCAATACGCACGAAGGCTTCCAGGCGCTTTTCGATATCCGGCAGGATCACCAACTCATTGACGATCGGGTTCGGCGCTTCGGCGGCAATGATCCCCGGCTCAGTCAGGCCCAGGTAGCGGCCATGCACGTTGCGTTGTTTGGCGTGGGAAATGGTCGCGCCTTTCATCGGCCCCTTCATCACGCCAGGGCCGCAGCCGGTGCAGATATCCAGCCCGCGCAGGCCCAGCTCGTGGCCAACTTTCTTGGTGTATTTATATTCCTCGGTGCTGATCGAGTGGCCGCCCCAGCACACCACGATCTTCGGCTCGGCACCGGCCCGCAGGGTGCGGGCGTTGCGCAGCAGGTGGAAGACGTAGTCGGTGATGCCCTGGGAGCTGCTGAAGTCGACCCGCTTGTTTTCCAGCTCGCTCTGCGTGTAGACGATATCGCGCAGGGCGCTGAACAGCATTTCGCGGGTGCTGGCGATCATCTCACCATCGACGAAGGCGTCGGCCGGGGCGTTGAACAACTCCAGGCGGATGCCGCGATCCTGCTGCACGATGTGGATTTCGAAGTCCGGGTAGGCTTCCAGAATGGTCTTGGCATTATCGCTGTGCGAGCCGGTGTTGAGGATCGCCAGGGCGCACTGACGAAACAGCGCATAGACGCTGCCGGAGCCGGTTTCGCGCAGCTGCTGCACTTCACGCTGCGAAAGGGTTTCCAGGCTGCCTTTGGGATTGACTGAGGCATTGATGGTTTTTCGTGCGGCCATTGCGGCGCTCCATGGTTGTCATATCGCGTAAGCCTTTCATGGCTAAACGCTTGCTGAAAGTATGGTCGTGACTGAGTACGTTGGACTAAGCGCAGACCAGGTAGTGCGTTGCAAAAGGCTACCGTGGTTTGTCGGGAGGATGGGAAAAAACTGCAACCGAGGCGTGGCGAGGCATGCCGAATGGCGGGTGAAAGCATCGACACCCGCAGGACGCAGGTGCCGATATAGCGGGCGTTAAAACTTAACGCGGCAGCTTGAGGTTGTTCCAGATCGCCAGGCTCGGTTCAGCCTGGTTCATGCTGTAGAAGTGCAAACCTGGAGCGCCGCCTTGCAGCAGGCGTTCGCACATTTCCGTGATGACCTGCTCGCCATACGCCTGGATGCTGTCGGTGTCGTCACCGTATGCTTCCAGTTGCTTGCGCACCCAGCGCGGGATCTCCGCACCGCAGGCGTCGGAGAAGCGCGCCAGCTTGCTGTAGTTGGTGATCGGCATGATGCCCGGCACCACTGGGATATCCACACCCAGCTTGCGCACGCGCTCGACAAAGTAGAAGTAGCAGTCGGCGTTGAAGAAATACTGGGTGATCGCGCTGTCGGCGCCGGCCTTGGCCTTGCGTACGAAGTTGGCAATATCGTCTTCGAAGTTGCGTGCCTGCGGGTGCATTTCCGGGTAGGCGGCCACTTCGATATGGAAGTGATCACCGGTTTCGCTGCGGATGAATTCAACCAGTTCGTTGGCGTAGCGCAGCTCACCGCTGGCCATGCCCATACCGGATGGCAGATCACCGCGTAGGGCGACGATGCGCTTGATCCCGGCGTTTTGGTACAGGGTCAGCAGGTCGCGCAGTTCGGCTTTGCTGTCACCGACGCAGGACAGGTGCGGTGCAGTGCTCACACCGACATCGTTATTCAACTGCAGCACGGTATTCAGCGTGCGGTCGCGGGTGGAGCCACCGGCACCGTAAGTGCAGGAGAAGAAATCGGGGTTGTAGGTCGCCAGTTGGCGCGCCACATTCATCAGCTTTTCGTGCCCGGCTTCGGTCTTGGTAGGGAAGAACTCGAAGCTGTAACGGCGTTCTTGAGACATAAGAAAATTCCGAAAGGTGGGTCAGCCTCAGGCATAACCCACCGGGGTTTTCGACAGGCTGGCCGCAGAGCGGCTAACCCATCCTACGCATCAATAGCGGTAAGCGTGCGGCTTGAACGGGCCTTCCACGGTTACACCGATGTAGTCGGCCTGAGTCTTGGTCAGCTGTGTGACGACGCCACCGAAGCCTTTGACCATTTCCAGGGCTACTTCCTCGTCGAGCTTCTTCGGCAGTACTTCCACGGTCAGGCGCTCGGCTTTCTGCGCTGGGCTCAAGTCGGCGTACTTCTGACCGAACAGGAAGATCTGCGCCAGCACCTGGTTGGCGAACGAGCCGTCCATGATCCGGCTTGGGTGGCCAGTGGCGTTACCCAGGTTTACCAGGCGGCCTTCCGACAGCAGGATCAGGTAGTCATCGTTCTGCGCGTCGAATGCGCCTGGGCCAGTGCGGTGGACCTTGTGCACCTGCGGCTTCACTTCTTCCCATGCCCAGTTCTTGCGCATAAAGGCCGTGTCGATCTCATTGTCGAAGTGGCCGATGTTGCACACCACAGCGCGTTTTTTCAGCGCTTTGAGCATGTTCGAGTCGCAGACGTTGAAGTTACCGGTGGTGGTCACCAGCAGGTCGATCTTGCCCAGCAACTGGGTGTCGATGCAGGCTTCGCTGCCGTCGTTGATGCCGTCTTTGAATGGCGAAACCACTTCATAGCCGTCCATGCAGGCTTGCATGGCGCAGATCGGGTCGACTTCGGTCACGCGTACGATCATGCCTTCCTGACGCAGCGATTGTGCCGAGCCCTTGCCCACGTCGCCGTAACCGATGACCAGCGCTTGCTTGCCGGACAGCAGGTGGTCGGTGCCGCGCTTGATGGCGTCGCTCAGGCTGTGACGGCAGCCGTACTTGTTGTCGTTCTTGCTCTTGGTCACCGAGTCGTTGACGTTGATCGCCGGGATTTTCAGCTCGCCCTTGGCCAGCATGTCCAGCAGGCGGTGTACGCCGGTGGTGGTTTCTTCGGTGACGCCGTGGATGCGCTCAAGCATCTGCGGGTATTTCTTGTGCAGGATCTCGGTCAGGTCGCCGCCGTCGTCGAGGATCATGTTGGCATCCCATGGCTGGCCATCTTTGAGGATGGTTTGCTCGATGCACCACTCGTACTCTTCCTCAGTTTCGCCCTTCCAGGCGAATACTGGGATACCGGCGGCAGCGATGGCGGCAGCGGCTTGGTCCTGAGTCGAGAAGATGTTGCACGACGACCAGCGTACTTCGGCGCCCAGTGCAGTCAGGGTTTCGATCAGCACGGCGGTCTGGATGGTCATGTGGATGCAGCCGATGATCTTCGCGCCTTTCAGCGGCTGTTCGCCGGCGTATTTGCGGCGCAGGCCCATCAGGGCTGGCATTTCGGATTCGGCGATGATGGTTTCGCGACGGCCCCAGGCAGCCAGGGAAATATCGGCGACTTTGTAATCGGTGAAACCGGCAGGCGTCAGTACAGCGCTCATAAATGAGTTCTCCATTCGTTTGTGTCGAATGGGCGCCGTTGATGCGTATGGTTAACGCCCCATCCGAGCCTGACAGGCGGAAGTCTGTTTTGAATCCGCCTGATTGCATTGCTGGAATGCAGGGCTGGGGATTCACAACAAACTTACCGCGTGCTGCAGCGCCCCTCGGACAGGTGGCGGGAGCGACCGGAGCTGTGCCGGTTGCGTGAAGCAATGGTGATTATAGCCATGCTGAGGATTTAGCCCAAGGCTTTCCGTCGCCCAGCCTCGACGCGGATGGTAGCCTTGCAGCATCGCGTAGTTATGGACCTGTCATGGGCAATCACAAAATCGAGATTCGCCGGCGCAACGTTGAAAAGATTCTGCTGGCTGCCGAAAAGGTCTTCGCCGAAAAGGGCCATGGTGGCACGTCCATGGGCGATATCGCCGCAGAGGTCGAGCTGCCGCGCTCCAACCTGCATTACTACTTCAGCACCAAGGACGAACTGTACCGCGCGGTGCTGCTCGACCTGCTGGAGGTGTGGAAGCAGGACGCGCTGTGCTTCGAGATGTATGACGATCCGCGGGTGGTGCTCAGTACCTATATTCGCGCCAAGATGAACCACTCGCGCAGCCGCCCGCATGGCTCCAAAGTCTGGGCCAACGAGATCATCCATGGTGCGCCGATGCTGGGTGCAACCCTCGACGACAGTCTCTACAGCTGGGCCAAGATGAAGGAAGCGAAGATCCGCCAATGGGTCGACGACAAACGCATCCTGGCCGTCGAGCCGTCCGCCTTGCTGTATATGATTTGGGCGTCAACCCAGCACTACGCCGACTTTAGCCATCAGGTCAGCGTGCTGAACGACCACCAGGCGCTGTCCGAACTGCAGTTCGAGCGCGCAGTGCAGACGGTGACCAGTGTGATATTGCGTGGGATTGGCCTGGAGCCTTAACGGCTGTGATCGTGGGGTAGTTGATCGCGGGCAAGCCCGCTCCTACAACAACGCTGAATCCGTAGGAGCGGCGGGGACGCCTAGTTCTTGCCCGCGATATATTTGATGGAGTGGTGTGGTTACGACGCTACGCGATACGGATTACGCGGGTCGTGGTTCCAGTCGAGGAAGGGCTTGCCGGTGTCCTGGGTCACCATTTCAATGCAGTTTTCCACCGGGCAGGTGATCTGGCACAGGTTGCAGCCCACACACTCTTCGTCGATCACTTCGTATTTATGCGTACCGTCGGCCTGGGTCAGGCTGGCGATGGCCTGGTGCGAGGTGTCTTCGCAGGCGATATGGCAGCGGCCGCAGCCGATGCAGGCGTCCTGATCGATCTTGGCGATCACCTGATAGTTGATGTCCAGGTACTTCCAGTCGGTGGTGTTGCCCACCGCACGGCCTGAGAAATCCGCGAGGCTTTCGTAGCCCTGACTGTCCATCCAGCGCGACAGGCCGTCTTTCATCTCCTCGACGATGCGAAAGCCATGCAGCATCGCCGCCGTGCACACCTGCACCGCGCCACAGCCGAGTGCGATGAACTCCGCCGCATCGCGCCAACTGCCAATGCCGCCGATACCGCAGATCGGCAGGCCTTGGGTTTCCGGGTCGCGGGCAATTTCCGCAACCATGTTCAGGGCGATGGGTTTGACTGCCGAACCGCAATAACCGCCATGGGTGCTTTGATTGCCGACGATAGGGTGGGCGACCATGCGATCGAGATCGACGCTGGTGATTGAGTTGATGGTGTTGATCAGCGACACCGCATCTGCCCCGCCGCGATGAGCCGCGCGGGCGGACAGGCGCACGTCGGTGATGTTCGGCGTCAGTTTGACGATCACCGGCAGCGAGCTGTAAGTCTTGCACCAGCGGGTGACCATCTCCACGTATTCCGGCACCTGGCCGACCGCTGCGCCCATGCCGCGCTCGGGCATGCCGTGGGGGCAGCCGAAGTTCAGTTCGATGCCGTCGCAGCCGGTGGCTTCCACCAACGGCAGGATGGTTTTCCAGGATTCTTCGACGCACGGCACCATTAAGGAAACGATCATCGCGCGGTCTGGCCAGTCCTTCTTTACCTGGGTGATTTCGCGCAGGTTGATTTCCAGTGAGCGATCGGTGATCAGCTCGATGTTGTTGATGCCTTGCACTTGGCGGTTAGGGCCGAAATGTGCCGAGTAGCGCGACGACACATTGACCGCTGCCGGGTCTTCGCCGAGGGTCTTCCAGACCACGCCGCCCCAGCCGGCTTCAAAGGCGCGGACCACGTTATAGGCTTTGTCGGTCGGCGGCGCGCTGGCCAGCCAGAACGGGTTGGGAGCTTTCATACCGGCGAATTCGATGGATAGATCGGCCATTTATGCGGCCTCCACATTAAGCATCAGGTGAGAGTGGATGGCCTCGGCGGCCAGCTTGCCGTGCTGCACGGCTTGTACGGTGAGGTCCTGACCCAGGGCGGTGCAGTCGCCGCCGGCGTAGATGCCGGGCACGCTGGTTTGCTGCTGCGTATCGACCCAGATGCGTTCGCCTTCGCGATTCAGCTCGCTGGCCAGCGGATCACTCAGGGCCTGGCCGTCAAAGGCCTGGCCGATGGCGCTGAAGATGGCGTCGGCGGCCAGTTCGAAGGTTTGCCCGGTGCTTTGCAGGCGGCCGTTCTCCAGGCGGGTACGGGCAAAGCGCATGCCGCGTACTTGGCCCTGTTCATTGAGCAGAACGTCTTGCGGCTGTGCCCAGGTCAGCAGGCGCACCTGATTGGCTTTGGCGATGTCTTGTTCATGTTCGGTGGCGCCCATTTCCTCGAAACCACGGCGATAGACCAGGTTTACGTCGCGGGCGCCGAGCTTGCTCATTTGCACCGCCATGTCGATAGCGGTATTGCCGGCACCGAGGACGATGCAGCGCTCGGCCACGGGCAACTGGCTAAGGTCATCGCTCTGCCGCAGTTCGCGGATGTAATCGGTGGCAGCGAGCAGGCCCGGCGCGTCTTCGCCCGGCAGGCCGAGGCGTTTGCTGGCGGCCAGGCCGATGCCGAGGAAGACCGCGTCGAACTGCTGGTGCAGGTCGCTCAGGCTGAGGTCGTCACCGAGCTTGTGGCCGTGGCGAATCTCGATGCCGCCGATCTGCAGGAGAAAGTCCACTTCGCGTTGAGCGAAATCGTCCACCAGCTTGTAGGCGGCGATGCCGTATTCGTTGAGGCCGCCGGCTTTCTCGCGCGCCTCGAAGATCACCACGTCGTGACCATGCATGGCCAGGCGGTGGGCGCAGGACAAACCTGCAGGCCCGGCGCCGACTACGGCGATGCGTTTGCCGCTGGCTGGGGCGCGTTTAAACGGGTGCTCGCTGAACTGCGCGTTGTCGATGGCGTAACGCTGCAGCAGGCCGATCAGCACTGGCGCGCACTCCTGGGCGTTGTTGCGCACGCAGGCCTGCTGGCAAAGGATTTCTGTCGGGCAAACGCGGGCGCAGCTGCCACCGAGGATATTCGCCGAGAGAATTTTCTCGGCGGCGCCCTGAACGTTTTCATGGCTGATATTGCGAATAAATGAGGGGATGTCGATCTCGCTCGGGCAAGCATTGATGCAGGGCGCGTCATAGCAGTACAGGCAACGGGCGCTTTCCAGTGCGGCTTGGCGAGCGTTAAGCGGCGGGGTCAGATCGCTGAAACGATCGGCCAGTTCGGCAGCGTCGGCATCCGGTCGTGGTAAATGGCTGAGGGTGTCTATCACGGTTATTGCCTCACGGTTTTGTGGCTTTTATTGGGCAGTTAACAGCTGATAAGCGGCCGTCCGGCCTCTGTGGGTCGGTGCGGCTAAGTCATGTGTGGTGCCTGGGCGCGGGTTTAACGCTCGACGGCGGTAGGGCGATTCTTTTCGGCGCGTTTACTCAGCAGGTCGAATACCGCCGGGTACGCCGGGCGCTCGACATAGCGGCCGGCGCCACGTTCGGCGCGCAGGTCGCCATCGACCCAGACCAGCTTGCCCTGGCTGATGGTGTGGCTGGGCACGCCGCGCACGGTCTTGCCTTCGAAGATGTTGAAGTCGACCTGCTGGTGATGCGTTTTGGCCGAAATGGTGCGCGTGCCCTGTGGGTCCCAGAGCACCAGGTCAGCATCGGCGCCTAAGCGTAGCGCGCCCTTGCGTGGGAACAGGTTGAAGATCTTCGCCGTATTGGTGCTGGTCAGCGCGACGAAGTCGGTGATCGACAGCTTGCCGCTGTTCACCCCTTCGTCCCACAGCACGGCCATACGGTCTTCAATACCGGCAGTGCCGTTGGGGATTTTGCTGAAATCGTCACGACCGGCGGCTTTCTGCTCGGCGCAGAAACAGCAGTGATCGGTGGCGGTGGTGTGCAGATTGCCCGACTGCAGGCCGCGCCATAGCGCTGCTTGATGCTCCTTGGGGCGGAACGGCGGGCTCATCACGTAACCGGCGGCCATCTGCCAATCGGGGTGGCGATAGACGCTGTCATCGAGCAGCAGGTGGCCGGCTAATACTTCGCCGTACACCGGCTGGCCTTTAGCGCGGGCATAGGTGATTTCATCCAGGGCTTCCTGGGTGGAAACATGCACCAGGTACAACGGCGTGCCTAGGGTCTCGGCAATGCGGATAGCGCGGCTGGCGGCTTCACCTTCGACCTGCGAGGGCCGTGACAGCGGGTGCGCTTCCGGGCCGGTCATGCCCTGAGCCAGCAGTTTTTGTTGCAGGTGATAGACCAACTCGCCGTTTTCCGCGTGCACGGTGGGCACTGCGCCCAGTTGCAGGCAGCGCTCGAAGCTGGCGACCAGGGTGTCGTCGGCGGCCATGATGGCGTTTTTGTAGGCCATAAAGTGCTTGAAGCTGTTGACCCCGAACTTCGCCACCAGCTCGCCCATCTCGGCGGCAACCTGCTCGCTCCACCAGGTGATGGCGACATGGAAACCGTAGTCGGATGCGGACTTCTCCGCCCAGCCGCGCCAGGTGTGGAAGGCTTCGAGCAGCGATTGCTGCGGGTTGGGAATGACGAAGTCGATGATCGAGGTGGTGCCGCCGGCCAGCCCTGCAGCCGTGCCGCTGAAGAAATCTTCGCTGGCCACAGTGCCCATGAACGGCAATTGCATATGGGTGTGCGGATCGATGCCGCCGGGCATCAGGTACTGGCCGCTGCCGTCGAGTACTTGGCAGCCGGCGGGGGCGTCGAGGTTGTCGCCAATAGCCTGGATCAGGCCGTCGGCGCAGAGCACGTCAGCGCGGTAGCTCTCTTCATGGGTGACCAGGGTGGCACCGCGTATCAACAGCGACATAGCGAGTTCCTCTCAGGCTGACCGGTGCATGCCGGTTCTTCGTGTTATGACCTGTCAGGTGAGAGGTTTTATTCCTGTCACTGCTGACAGGAATTGAATCTAGTCGCTGCTCAATGATTGATCAAGAATATTTTTAAATACTCTTTTTGTATTTTAAGTTATTGAAAATAAAGGAAAAAATAACGAAATAAACAAAATGGTGCAGGCCCTAACCATTTTGACGCACTTGACAAGAACCAAATATGAGCAAGATTTCCTATGCAAAATCAGGCGTTTGAACCCGACGCAGGGTCCGCGCTGCGGGCGCAAAGAATATTTGCCTGCACCACTTTGAATCCTGACGGGTGAGACAGGCTTGTTGGTGGCGGCAACAGCCGGCATGTGAGGTGCAGGGGGAGAATCTAGCAGTTGATATAAAGTCCTTATTAATCAGCTATTTATGCGTTTATTGGCAAGCGATGCATGAGTTGAACAGGTTCCCGGCACGCTTATTGATAGCCGTCGCTATCGAGCTGGCCGGCCGAGATGAACGCGTACTCCGGCCATCGCGAACGGCCTTTGCCAGTGCAGCCCCTGGCAAATGGTTGGTAATCCCGATGAGCAAATAATCAGAACAATCACTGGAGAGGCCCCATGCAACAGAGCAGATCGCAAGTGACTGAGCGCGATGGCTTGTACGAACTGGTCGCAGGCCCCGACGTACTCGACAGCCCGCGCTATAACCACGACATCGCCCCGACCCAGGTGCACGAACGCACCTGGAACAAGTGGCACATCACCGCCCTATGGGTCGGTATGTCGATCTGCGTGCCGACCTACACCCTGGGCGGCGTGCTGACCGCCTACTTCGGGTTGTCGGTGAGCGAGGCGCTGCTGGCGATCTTGCTGGCCAATATCATCGTGCTGATTCCGCTGACGCTGAATGCCTTTCCCGGTACCAAGTACGGCATACCGTTCCCGGTGCTGCTGCGCTCGTCGTTCGGGGTGATCGGTTCCAACGTGCCCTGTCTGATTCGCGCGGTCGTGGCCTGTGGTTGGTTCGGTATTCAGACCATGTTCGGCGGCCTGGCCATTCACCTGCTGCTCGGCTCGATCTTCGAGGGCTGGAAAAGCCTAGGCGGCACCGGTGAGGTGATCGGCTTTATGGTCTTCTGGACCCTCAACTTGTGGGTGGTGCTGCGCGGGGCGGAATCGATCAAGTGGCTGGAAACCCTGTCCGCGCCGCTGCTGGTGCTGGTCGGTGCCGGCTTGCTGATATGGGCGCTGCCCAATGTGTCGATGAGCGAACTGCTGGCGCAGCCGGCCAACCGTCCTGAGGGTGCCGGTGTGACCAGTTACTTCCTGGCCGGGCTGACCGCCATGGTTGGTTTCTGGGCCACCTTGTCGTTGAACATCCCCGACTTCAGCCGTTACGCCAAGAGCCAGAAAGATCAGATCGTCGGCCAGATCATTGGTCTGCCGCTGACCATGTTCCTGTTCGCCGCCCTCGGTGTGGTGATGACTGCCGCATCGGCCTCGCTGGTCGGTGAAACCGTGTCGGACCCGGTCACCCTGATTGGCCATATCCAGAGCCCAGGCTGGGTCGCCCTGGCCATGGCGCTGATCATCGTCGCCACGCTGTCGACCAACACTGCGGCGAACATCGTCTCGCCCACCAATGACTTCCAGAACATCGCGCCCAAGCTGATCAACCGCACCAAGGCGGTGATGCTCACCGGCCTGATCGGCCTGGGGTTGATGGGCCATGAGTTGCTGAAAAAACTCGGCCTGCTGGTCTCTGACCTGAGCCTGGAAAGCGTCTATTCCAACTGGTTGCTGGGTTACTCCAGCCTGCTCGGGCCGATCGCTGGGATCATGGTGGTGGATTACTTCCTGATCAAGAAACAGCGCCTCGACCTGGCTGGCCTGTACCGCGATGACGTGTACCCCGCGTGGAACTGGATCGGTTTTGTCGCCTTCGCGGTACCCGTGGCGCTGACCCTGTTGTCGCTCGGCAGCAACGCCTTCAGCTGGTTCTACGACTACGGCTGGTTTACCGGTTCGTTCTTCGGCGGCTTGATTTATTTCGGTCTCTGCAGCCTGCGCAGTACGCAGCCGGTGGCGGTTGATAGCGCTGCCTAAATCGACCACCCGACGGGTCAGCGCAGCAGTTCGTGCTGGCCTGCAACGCGACTCAACACGCTCGCCGTTCTGTTAGGCGGGTTAAACACGATCGATCAAGGAGAACGCCATGAACACTGTCAGCGAGGTTCTGCAATCCACTCAACCGCACATCAACAGTGAGCGTCTGTGGCAATCGCTAATGGAGCTGGCGCAGCTCGGCGCCACGGTTAAAGGTGGTGTCTGCCGGCTGGCGCTGACCGACCTCGACCGTCAGGCGCGCGACTTGTTTGTGCGCTGGTGCGAGGAGGCCGGCTGTACGGTGAGCGTGGATGGCGTGGGCAACATTTTTTCTCGCCGCCCTGGGCGTAATAACGCACTGCCGCCGGTGATGACCGGCAGCCATATCGACACCCAGCCCACTGGCGGCAAGTTTGACGGCTGCTTTGGCGTGCTGGCCGGCGTCGAGGTGCTGCGTACCCTGAATGATCTGGGCGTGCAAACCGAGGCGCCGCTGGAAGTGGTGGTGTGGACCAACGAAGAGGGCTCGCGCTTTGCCCCGTGCATGATGGGCTCCGGGGTATTCGCCGAGAAATTCACCCTGGAAGAAACCCTGGCCAAGCGCGATGCCGAGGGCGTCAGCGTCGGTGAAGCGCTGAACGCTATCGGCTATGCCGGCAGCCGTGCGGTGACCGGGCATCCGGTCGGTGCCTATTTCGAGGCGCATATCGAGCAGGGGCCGATTCTTGAAGACCAAGGTAAGACTATCGGCGTGGTACTTGGCGCCCTCGGGCAGAAGTGGTTCGATCTGAATCTCAAGGGCGTCGAAGCGCATGCCGGCCCAACGCCGATGCACCTGCGCAAGGATGCCCTGGTTGGCGCGGCTGCGGTGGTGGCCGCGGTGAATCGGGTGGCGCTGGAGCACCAGCCGCATGCCTGTGGCACGGTCGGTTGCCTGCAGGCCTACCCCGGCTCGCGCAACGTGATCCCCGGTGAAGTGCGCATGACCCTGGATTTTCGTCACCTGGAACCGGCGCGGTTGGATTCGATGATCGCTGAGGTGCGTGGGGTGATCGAAGACACGTGCGCCAAGCATGGCCTGAGCTTCGAGCTAACACCGACGGCAGACTTCCCGCCGCTGTATTTCGAGCAGGGCTGCGTTGAGGCGGTACGCAGTGCTGCGCAGGGGCTGGGTCTGTCGCATATGGATATCGTCAGCGGCGCTGGGCATGACGCGATCTTTCTCGCTGAACTGGGACCGGCGGGGATGATCTTTGTGCCGTGCGAGGGCGGCATCAGCCACAACGAGATCGAGAATGCCGCGCCGGGTGATCTCGCCGCCGGTTGCGCGGTGTTGCTGCGTGCCATGCTCGCAGCCTCGGTGGCGCTGGCCAACGGAAAACTGGCGGCATGATTGGCTGAATATCCGGTGGCTTGTGGGCAAGTGTCATGGTCGCGGGCTAGGGTTGCAGGCCAAGCTACAGCTTTGCTGTTCAGACCTTAGGAGTTGCCATGACCGTTGCTTACTGGTGTGTGTTGATTGCCCTGTTTTTACCTTACCTGTCGACCGCGACGGCCAAAGCCGTCAGCGGCGGCTTCAGCCCCCGATACAATCATGACCCGCGCGCCCTGTTGGACAACCTCAGCGGTCTCGGCCGCCGCGCCAACAATGCCCAGCTCAATAGCTTCGAAATCACTCCGGCATTCTCTGCGGCGGTGATCATCGCCCACCTGGCAGGTGGTGCCGAGCAGGCATTGCTCGATCAATTGGCCATGGCCTTTATTGCCAGCCGTATCCTTTATTTCATCTTTTATGTGGCCGACTGGGCGACCCTGCGTTCGCTGGTGTGGTTCGTCAACATAGGGCTGATCATCAGTCTGTTTGTAGTCTCCGCCTAAGAACCCGTGCAAAGTCTGCTGCGCTCACCCTGCGAGCCAGCCTATGGCTGTTACTAACGTAGCGCCTTGCATGGCTCTCGCTCGCCAGCCGTTACATCAGGTTCTGCTCTCTGCGGCAAAACACCACGCTTGGCCGTTGGCGGGTGGGTGGCGATACTGTCACCCGTTATCCACCCGGTTGTTGGTATTGAAGGTGTTATGAAGCTTAAAACCCTGTTCCTCATTTTATTGGCGCTGACTGTGAGTGGTTGTGGCGGTGTCGATCCCAATTCGCCGCAAGGCCAGCGGCAAGCGCTTTTCAAGCAGATGCTCAAGGTCAGCGAGAACCTGGGTGGCATGCTGCGCGGCCGGGTGGCGTTCAAGGAAGAGGCGTTTGTTGCCGGTGCGGCCGAGCTTGACCAGCTGACGCGCAAGCCTTGGCAGCACTTCCCGCAGGTGCGTGAAGAGGGTGGCGAGAGCCGCGCCAAGGATGAAGTGTGGCAGCGTCAGGCGCGCTTCCAGGAGCTGGCGCGCGCGATGGAAGCCAGCACCGCGGCGCTGGTTAGCGCCACCCAGGCTCAGCCCCTAACCCCTGAGTTGCTGGCGGCACCGATGCAGCGTGTTGAAGACAGCTGCAAGGCGTGCCATGAAGAGTTCCGCGCCTTCTAAGTCAAGGCGCACAGCTGGTTGCGCCAGCTTCGCCGTTCTATTTAGCAGGCGCAAAGCACGTTAAGCGAGTCGTGCCCAGGGGCGGGCACGCACCTTGCCTGCAATGGCTTTGGTTGAGCTGCACTACGCGCGCTATTTGTTGAGTTCTTCGCGGGCTTGTTGCAGCTCTGTACGCGACTCCTGCAGATTGCGCTGGCGCTTGCTGATGTCGTCCTGATCGCCGTCGGCCTGTGCTTCACGCAGATCCTGCTCGCGTTCTGCAATTTCGTCCTCGGCTTTGCTCACCTTGGCTTCGCGCTTGGCGCGCAGGTCGTCATCGTTGCAGTTGTTTTCAACTTCCTTCAGGGCTTTCTCCAGGCCGGCTTGCTGATTGCTATTGCTGTGGCTTTTGGCGATTTCGAGTTGCGCTGAGATGGCCTGAATTTTCGCCGCGCAGCCGGTGAGCGGCGTTGTGCTTTGATCGGCGTGGGCCAGGGTGGCGGTCAGCAGCAGGGCGCTCAGGAGCAAGGTTCTGTGCATGGTTATTCCTCGGTAGTGGGGTGTGCAATTGACAGTTCAGCGGGGGCAAAGTTTATCGGCAGTTTAGAAACCGGCGATTTGCGCTGTGCGCAGCTGTGTACGCAGAGCCTGTACTTCCGGGTGTTGGAAAAATGCCTGCAGCTGCGCCGCGCGCTGTGGGCCGACGCCGGGCTGGTGCTGCCAGTCGCTGATGCTGCGTTGCGCCAGGGTGTCCCAGTCGGCGTCCAATGTCACGTTGCCTGGCACGCCCAGGGCGCGCAGCCAGGCCTGTTGTGGGCGTTGGCGCGCCAGCTGGAAACTCTGTTGCAGGGCAGCGGCGCTGCGTGGTCCAAGGCCCGGTACGCGGCTGAGCTGCTCGGTCGAGAGGTCTAGCCAGTCGGTGAGGCTGTTGATCTGTTGGGCGCGCAGTAGCTTATCCCAGGTGCCGGGGCCAACACCCGGTAACGCCAGGCCCTGTTTACCGCTAAGCCAGACCAGGCGTGCGCGAAACTGACTGGCGCACGCCGGCGTGGCGCGCCAGCAGCTGAGGCTGTGATAGGCCTTGGCATCTGGCACCTGCAGTTCGGCGCGCTGCTGCGTGCGCCAGAGCACGCTGTCCAGTGCGGGGATGGTCAGCCCGGACAGGCGAATTACCACCTGATCTCCGGGGCGAATATCCAGGCTTTGCCAGCGTTGCAGGGAACCGGCGCTGACATATTCGATGCGCCGGTCATCCAGTTTCACCGGCTGTACGCGCAGCACAGGGGTGATACGTCCGCTGCGGCCGATGCGAAAATCCACCGCCTGCACCACGGCCAATGCCTGGCTGGCTGGGTACTTCCAGGCGACGGCCCAGTGCGGCGGTTCGGCTTGCCAGCGGGCGGCAGGCGGGCGTTTGCCTTGACGCAATACGACCCCGTCAGTCGCGAAGGGCAGGGGGCTGTTGTACCACTGTGCGCGCCAGTGGCTGGCATCGGTCAATGTGCGGATCGGTTGGCTAAAGTTCTGGTTGTCGGCAAAGCCCAGAGTGTTGAGTTGCTGCAGGCGTTCGTTGATGCTGCTCGGGCCGTCAGGCCAGTCCCAGACAAACAGGCCGATGCCAGCGCTTTCCTCGGTTGTTAGCGTCTGTCGGGCCAGCAATCCGGCGACCTTGCTGCGCGCTCCCAGGCTGCCGGCCTGGTGTTGAATATGCGCAGGCATGCGCCAATACAGCTCGCCCTGTAATACCAGATCAGGCCGGCTGGGCAAGTGTTGGGGAATGGCTGGCAGCTGACGCGCCTGGGTGGTCCAGTCCTGGCCGTTGCGGCCGTCGCCGCGACTAATCAATTGCGCCAGCTGACCCTGGCGGTAGATCAGGCTAACGGCCACACCATCGACCTTGGGTTGGATCCATAGGTCTTCTCGGCTGGCGATCCAGTTGGCGACGGCGCGACTGTCCGCGAGCTTGCGCAGCCCGGTTTGGGCAATGGGATGGGGGACTGGGCCGGTACTGCTGTTGAGCGGGTTTGCTTCCGCCGGGCCGGCGCCGGGGAAGCAGAGGCGCCAGTGTTGCAGGTTGGCGCTGGCTTGATCGTAGAGCTCATCGGCAACCAGGCTCTGGCCTTGGCGGTGGTAGGCGTCGTCCCAGGCGTTGAGTTGCTGGGCCAGGGCGCTGAGTTCGCGTTCGGCACGTTGCGTTGGCCAGTCTGGGCAGGTAGCCCATAAGGGGTTGCTGAGTAGGAGTAAGCCGGCGATCAGCGCTTTCATCATGAGCATCCTTGCTCGGCAGGTGGCCATGTAAGGCTAGTTGCTTTTTTATCCGGCGCTTAGCGTGCACGCAATAAAAAGCCCCGCACTGGGCGGGGCTTGTGTTGTTGCCGCGAGCCTTACAGGCCGGCTGCCGCGCGCAGTTCGGCAGCTTTGTCGGTCTTTTCCCAGGTAAAGGTGGTGAAGGTGTCGTCGCCGACCGTCTTCTGCGCAGGCGTACGGCCGAAGTGACCATAGGCTGCAGTTTCCTGGTACATCGGGTGCAGCAGGTCGAGCATCTTGGTGATGGCGTACGGGCGCAGGTCGAAGATGTCACGCACCAGCTTGATGATCACGTCTTCGGCGACGGTGTTGGTGCCGAAGGTGTTGATCGAGATCGAGGTTGGTTGAGCCACGCCGATGGCGTAAGACACCTGAATTTCGCAGCGCTCAGCGAGGCCTGCAGCGACGATGTTCTTCGCCACGTAACGACCAGCGTAGGCGGCCGAACGGTCAACCTTGGACGGGTCCTTGCCGGAGAACGCGCCGCCGCCGTGACGGGCCATGCCGCCGTAGGAATCGACGATGATCTTGCGCCCGGTCAGGCCGCAGTCACCCACTGGCCCGCCGATCACGAAGTTGCCGGTTGGGTTGATGTGGAACTGAGTGTCCTTGTGCAGCAATTCAGCCGGCAGGGTGTGCTTGATGATCAGCTCCATCACCGCTTCGCGCAGGTCGGGCAGCGAAACATCCGGGTTGTGCTGGGTCGACAGCACCACGGCGTCGATGCCGACGACCTTGCCGCCGTCATAGCGGCAGGTGACCTGCGACTTAGCGTCCGGGCGCAGCCACGGCAGCAGGCCGGATTTGCGAGCTTCGGCCTGACGCTCAACCAAACGGTGGCTAAACACGATCGGCGCAGGCATCAGCACGTCGGTTTCGTTGCTGGCATAGCCGAACATCAGGCCCTGGTCGCCAGCGCCCTGATCTTCCGGCTTGGCGCGGTCAACACCCTGGTTAATGTCCGGGGACTGCTTGCCAATGATGTTGATGATGCCGCAGGTGTTGCCGTCGAAACCGACGTCGGAGCTGGTGTAGCCGATGTCGCAGATCACCTTGCGGGTGATTTCTTCCAGGTCGACCCAGGCGCTGGTGGTGACTTCGCCGGAGACGATGGCCACACCGGTCTTAACCATGGTTTCACAGGCGACGCGGGCGTGTTTGTCCTGAGTGATGATGGCGTCGAGCACGGCATCGGAAATCTGGTCGGCGATCTTGTCGGGATGGCCTTCGGAGACGGACTCGGAGGTAAAGAGGGAGTATTCGCTCATCGTTCGGGTTCCTGTGAGTGATCGTTAATTGCGGCCCTTGGGCCATAAGGTGTTGAAGGTTTGGCGAAGTGCCGTACCTGA
Source organism: Pseudomonas sp. MIL19 (assembly GCF_028680365.1). NCBI lineage: Bacteria > Pseudomonadati > Pseudomonadota > Gammaproteobacteria > Pseudomonadales > Pseudomonadaceae > Pseudomonas > Pseudomonas sp. MIL19. The sequence continues at coordinate 24,384 of NZ_JAPPVG010000025.1, forward strand.
ATCTGAAAGCCGTTGCGTAGGCCCACATACAGGCTTTCGCAGGTGGTCAAACCGGCGGCGGCGGCCCAGCGCGCCAGGTCGTCTTGTTCGAAGCCCAGCCACAAGTCGCCGCAGGCCTCGCGGGCCCAGCTCTGGTTGTGGCTGCACAGTTCGGTAATCAGTAGGCTGCCGCCGGGCTGCAAGTGTTGTGCAAGCTGCTTGAGCGCCTCGGCGGGTGCGGCGAAGTGGTGCAAGACCATGTTCAGCACCAGGCAATCGGCCGCTGGGTAGTCGTCATGCAGGGCATCGGCCAATTGCAGCGTAACGTTATGCAAGCCTTCCTCGGCGCAGCGCAGGCGTGCCAGTTCGAGCATGGCGGCGCTGTTATCCAACGCCAGCACCCGCTGGAAGCGCCGCGCCAGCTCCGGCAGGAAGCCACCATCGCCGGGGCCGACTTCCACCGCGCTGGCGTCACTGGCAAAGCCCAGGGAGTCGAGCAGGGCCAGGACGCTGTCACGGTATTGCGGCAGCCCGGCGATCAGGTCTTGCTGCGCCTGGAAGCTTGCGGCGCTGCGGGTGAAAAAAGCTTGGCTGGCGGCGGCGCGCTGGCTGTGTACGGCGGCGATGCGCTGTTGTATCTCGGCCGGCAGCTGCAGCTGGTCGACCTCATCCAGCAGGGCGCTGTGCAGGCGACTGCCCACTTGCTCGGCCTGGGCCAGCGCACGGCGGTAGAAAATCGCATTGCCTTCGCGGCGCGTGGCCACCAGCCCAGCTTGCGCCAGCACTTTAAGGTGGTGACTGATGCCGGACTGGCCGGTGGCGAAGATTTGCGCCAGCTCCAGCACGCCGAATGAGTCGTTGGCCAGGGCGCGCAGGATATTCAGGCGCAACGCATCCCCACTGGCCTTGCACAGGGCAGCGAGGGCGTCGACGGGCTGAAAGGCCAAATGGGATGCGCGCATATTCATAGGTGGGGCAGTCTAGTCGGTCATTTTTTATCCAGCAAGACCAATATCAAAAAGTTTTGATATTGGTCTTGCTGGCATTCAGGGCGGCTTGCACTTGGCTGAGCAGGGCTTCGGCCGCCGGGCTCAGGCTGTGTTCGCGGCGCCAGACCGCATGCAGGTCGCGGTTGATACGCATGTCGGTCACGGCCAGGCAGCACAACTGGCCGTTACGCAGCTCCTCCTGCACCGCCAGTTCGGAGATCCAGGCGATGGCTTGCCCGGCCACGAGGCTGCGCTTGAGGGCTTCGCTATTGCCCAGCGCCATGCCGATGCATGGTTGTAGGCCGCGTGCCTGGTAGGCCTGTTCCAGGCTGGCGCGGGTGCCGGAACCCAGCTCGCGGATCAGCAGCGGTGTTGCCGCCAGTTCGGCGGGACTCACTTCGCGGCATCCGGCCAGCGGGTGGTGCGGGCTGGCCACCGGCAGCAGGGCATCAGTGCCGAGGTGGCGGTGGTTAAAGTGCTCGCGCTCAAACGGGCCTTCGATAAAGGCCAGGGTGGTCTCATTGTTTTGCAGTTGCCGCAGGCTGGCGGCGGTGTTGCCGATCTGCAGGCTGAGCTGTAGCTGGGGGTACTGCTGGTGAAAGTGGGCGATCAGCGGCGGCAGTAGGTAGCTGCCAAGGGTGGCGCTGGCGCCCAGTTGAAGCTCGCCGCAACTGAGGTTGGCAAAGGCCTGCAGGTCGCGTTCAGCAGCCTGCTCCAGGGCAAAGATACGTTCGGCGTAAGGCAGCAGGCGCTGCCCAGCGGCGGTCAGGCTCACGCCGCGGCTCTGGCGATCAAACAGGCGTAGCTGCAGGCGCGCCTCCAGTTCGCGAATTTCCCGCGTGACGGCAGGTTGGCTGATAAATAGGCGCGCGGCGCCGGCACTGATGCTGCCGGTTTGGGCGATGGCGAGAAACACCTTGAGGTGGTGTAGATTCATAAATAGAAGGTATGCCTTGTATCTTTTATATGTATTTTACCTATACCACGCTGCTCTCTAACCTCACAGGTATAGACCGCTGACTCGGTCCTTCGTGAGGAATACCGTGATGTTGCGCCCCTTTACCCGTTTGCATGAGCCGCTGGCCTTTGTCCGTCAATTCACTCCCAACTGGTTCGCCATGACCATGGGCACCGGTGTGTTGGCCCAGGTAGTGGCCAAGCTGCCCGTATCGTTCACCGGGCAATTGTGGCTGGCCGAAGGCCTGTGGCTGCTGACGGTGCTGCTGTTTGGGCTGTTCAGCCTGTTATTTGTCGCGCGCTTGCTGCTGTTTCGCGACACCCTGTGGCCGATGCTGGATCACCCGGTGCAGTCGATGTTCCTGGGCGCGATTCCCATGGGGCTGGTGCAGGTGGTCAATGGCTTGCTGTTATTTGCCGAGCCCGTATATGGCGCGGTGGTGGTGCAGCTGGCGCACGGCCTGTGGTGGTTGGCGCTGGGCTTGGCCCTTGGGGTGGCGCTGGGTGTGCCGTATCTGATGTTCACCCGGCAAAAGCATGTGCTGGAGACCCTGACGGGTGTATGGCTGCTGCCGATTGTCGCCCCTGAAGTGGTTGCCAGTGGTGCCGCGGTGCTGGCGCCGCATCTGCCTGCTGAAACCGCGCAGTTACTGCTGAGCCTTGGCTATGTGCTGTGGGGTTTGTCCCTGAGCCTGGCGTTTGCCCTGATCACCCTGGTGCTGCTGCGTCTGGCCTTGCACAAACTGCCGGACATGGATTTTGCCGCCAGCAGTTGGTTGCCGCTGGGGCCGTTGGCCACCGGTTGCCTGGGGTTGATCAGTCTGGGCCAAGCGGCGCCGCAGGCCTGGCAGGGCACCGCGTTGCAGGGCGCTGCTGAAATGGCGCAGCAACTGGGCTTGGTGGGCGGGCTGGCGTTGTGGGGGGCTGGGTTTTGGTGGTTGGTCGCCGCGAGCTTGTTCACCCAGCATTACATCCGCCGTGAGTTGCCCTTCAACCTTGGCTGGTGGGGTTTTACCTTCCCACTGGGCGTCTTCACCCTCGCCACCTTTGCCTTGCAGCAATTAACCGGATTGGCGTTTTTCACCTGGGTGGGGCTGTTGCTGGCGGCCAAGCTGGCGCTTATCTGGTTGCTGGTGATGCGTCACACCCTGCGTGGCCTCTGGCATGGTGAGCTGTTTAAGGCACCCTGTTTATGCACGGTGAAGCCCGTATGAGGTGCCCGCTTAGGAGCTTATTGCCATTTGTCTCGACGCAACGACCATCTGTGATTGCCCCCATGGCCCCCGCTGGGCGAAAATAGCCGCCTTTTCGACCCCCAGTTGCCCAAGCAGCCCCGTAGGAGATTCAGTGATGCCCAGCCGTCGTGAGCGAGCCAATGCCATTCGTGCCCTCAGCATGGATGCCGTGCAGAAGGCCAACAGCGGCCATCCGGGTGCCCCGATGGGCATGGCGGATATCGCCGAAGTCCTGTGGCGCGACTTCCTCAAGCACAACCCGAGCAACCCAAAATTTGCTGACCGTGACCGCTTTGTGCTGTCCAACGGTCACGGCTCGATGCTGATCTATTCGCTGCTGCACCTGACCGGTTACGAGCTGTCGATCGACGACCTGAAGAATTTCCGTCAGCTGCACAGCAAGACTCCGGGCCACCCGGAATACGGTTACACCCCAGGCGTTGAGACCACCACTGGCCCGCTCGGCCAGGGCATCGCCAACGCCGTCGGTTTCGCCATTGCCGAGAAAGTCCTGGGCGCGCAGTTCAACCGCGACGGCCACCAGATCGTTGACCACTTCACCTACGCCTTCCTCGGCGACGGTTGCATGATGGAAGGCATCAGCCATGAAGTCTGCTCGCTGGCCGGCACCCTGGGCCTGGGCAAGCTGGTTGCCTTCTATGATGACAACGGTATCTCCATCGACGGCGAAGTCGAAGGCTGGTTCACCGATGACACCCCGGCGCGCTTCGAAGCTTACGGCTGGCAGGTGATTCGCAATGTCGACGGTCACGATGCCGACGAGATCAAGATGGCCATCGAGACCGCGCGTAAAACCGATGACCGTCCGACCTTGATCTGCTGCAAAACCACCATTGGTTTCGGTTCGCCAAACAAAGGTGGCAAGGAAGATTGCCACGGTGCGCCACTGGGCCTCGAAGAAATCGCCCTGACCCGCGCCACCCTAGGCTGGAACCACGGCCCGTTCGAAATTCCAGCGGATATCTACGCCGAGTGGGACGCCAAGCAGGCTGGCGCCGCGGCTGAAGCCGAGTGGGATCAGCGTTTCGCCGCCTATGCGGCTGCCTTCCCCGAGTTGGCCAGCGAGTTCAAGCGCCGTGTCGCCGGTGAGCTGCCCGCCGACTTCGCCGAGAAAACCGCTGCCTATATTCAGGAAGTGGCCGCCAAAGGTGAAACCATCGCCAGCCGCAAAGCCAGCCAGAACACCCTGAACGCGTTTGGTCCGTTGCTGCCGGAGTTCCTCGGCGGTTCCGCTGACCTCGCCGGCTCCAACCTGACCCTGTGGAAAGGCTGCAAGGGCGTGTCGGCTGACGATGCGTCTGGCAACTACATGTTCTACGGCGTGCGCGAATTCGGCATGAGCGCGATCATGAACGGCGTTGCTCTGCATGGCGGTTTCGTGCCGTACGGCGCGACCTTCCTGATCTTTATGGAATACGCGCGCAACGCCGTGCGCATGGCCTCGCTGATGAAGCAGCGCGTGCTGTTTGTGTTCACCCACGACTCCATCGGTCTCGGTGAAGACGGCCCGACGCACCAGCCGATCGAGCAGTTGGCCAGCCTGCGTGGCACGCCGAACCTCGACACCTGGCGCCCATGCGACGCCGTGGAATCGGCGGTGGCCTGGAAGTACGCCATCGAGCGTAATGACGGCCCAAGCGCGCTGATCTTCAGCCGGCAAAACCTGCCGCACCAGAGCCGCGACGCCCAGCAACTGGCTGACGTAGCCCGCGGTGGTTATGTGCTGAAAGACTGCGCCGGCGAGCCTGAGCTGATCCTGATTTCCACCGGTTCGGAAATCGGCCTGACGGTCGCGGCGTTTGACAAGCTGACTGCCGAAGGCCGCAAGGTACGTGTGGTATCGATGCCGTCCACCAGCGTGTTCGACCAGCAGGACGCCGGCTATAAGCAGGCCGTACTGCCGGTGCAGGTCGGTGCGCGCATCGCCATCGAAGCCTCGCATGCGGACTACTGGTACAAGTACGTGGGCCTGGAAGGCCGCATCATCGGCATGACCACCTTTGGTGAGTCGGCCCCAGCCCCGGCGCTGTTCGAGGAGTTCGGCTTCACCGTCGAAAACGTCCTGGAAACCGCTGCCGAGCTGCTGGACGCCTAAGCACGTAGGGTGGGTTGAGGCGCGTAGTGCCGATACCCACCGCTGTGCAGCATGGGTATCGCTGCGCTCAACCCATCCTACGGTTGTTTTTTCACTGAGATCGCCATGTCCAAGCGTCCCTATCGAATTGCCCTCAACGGTTACGGCCGCATTGGCCGCTGCGTGCTGCGTGCGTTGCATGAGCGCGGTACAGGGGCGCAGCTGGAGATCGTTGCACTGAATGACCTGGCCGATCAGGCCAGCATCGAATACCTGACGCGCTTCGACTCCACCCACGGGCGTTTTCCCGGCGAGGTGCGTGTCGATGGCGACTGTCTGCATATCAATGGCGACTGCGTGAAGGTGCTGCGCCAGGCGACCCCGGAAGGTGTCGACTGGTCGGCGCTGGATATTGACCTGCTGCTGGAATGCTCCGGTCAATACACCACGCGCGCTGCTGCACAACGCTTTATCGGCGCCGGCGCACCGCGGGTGTTGCTCTCGCAGCCGATGGCCAGCGAAGCGGATATCGACGCCACAGTGGTGTTCGGGGTCAACCAGGCCAACCTGACAGGCCGCGAGCAACTGGTGTCGAACGCCTCCTGCACCACCAACTGTGGTGTGCCGCTGCTCAAGTTGCTGAATGAAACGGTAGGGATCGAGTACGTGTCGATCACCACCATCCACTCTGCGATGAACGATCAGCCGGTAATCGACGCCTACCACCACGAAGACCTGCGCCGCACGCGCTCGGCTTTCCAGTCAGTCATTCCGGTGTCTACCGGCCTGGCCCGTGGTATCGAACGCTTGATGCCGGAACTGAGTGGGCGCATTCAGGCCAAAGCTATTCGCGTACCGACGGTCAACGTATCGTGCCTAGACATCACCCTGCAGACTGCTCGCGACACTTCGGCAGCGGAGATTAACGCCGTGCTACGCCAGGCGGCTGAAAACGGCCCACTTAAGGGCTTACTGGCGTATACCGAGCTGCCGCACGCTAGCTGTGATTTCAACCATGACCCGCATTCGGCGATTGTCGACGGCAGCCAAACGCGTGTCTCTGGCCCACGTTTGGTCAATCTATTGGCCTGGTTCGACAACGAGTGGGGTTTTGCTAACCGCATGCTCGATGTCGCTGAACACTTCCTTTCCCTGACTACTCCAGCCCCCGTGAAGGACTGATATATGACCGTTCTGAAGATGACCGACCTCGACCTCGCCGGTAAGCGCGTGCTGATCCGCGAAGACCTCAACGTGCCGGTAAAAGACGGTGTGGTGAAGAGCGACGCGCGCATCCTCGCTTCCCTGCCGACTATCAAGCTGGCGCTGGAAAAGGGCGCTGCGGTGATGGTCTGCTCGCACCTGGGTCGACCGACCGAAGGTGAGTTCAGCGCAGAGAACAGTCTGGCACCCGTTGCTGCCTATCTGAGCAAGGCCCTGGGCCGTGACGTATCGCTGGTTGTCGACTACCTGGGCGGCGTCGAAGTCGCTGCTGGCGAGATCGTGCTGTTCGAAAACGTGCGCTTCAACAAGGGCGAGAAAAAGAACGCTGACGAGCTGGCCCAGCAATACGCCGCCCTGTGCGACGTATTCGTGATGGACGCCTTCGGCACCGCGCATCGCGCCGAAGGTTCGACCCACGGCGTAGCCAAGTTCGCCAAGGTAGCTTGCGCCGGCCCATTGTTGGCTGCCGAGCTGGACGCCCTGGGCAAAGCGCTGGGTAACCCGGCCAAGCCAATGGCGGCGATTGTTGCCGGCTCCAAAGTGTCGACCAAACTCGACGTGCTCAACAGCCTGAGTCAGATCTGCGACCAGCTGATCGTCGGCGGCGGCATCGCAAACACCTTTCTCGCGGCGGCTGGTTTCCCGGTCGGTAAATCGCTGTATGAAGCGGATCTGGTTGAGACGGCCAAAGCCATCGCGGCCAAGGTCAGTGTGCCGTTGCCGGTGGACGTGGTCGTCGCGAAAGCCTTCGCCGAAGACGCCGAAGCGACCGTTAAGCTAGTCGCCGATGTGGCTGAAGACGACATGATTTTGGATATCGGCCCGCAGACTGCAGCGCAGTTTGCCGAGCTGTTGAAATCGTCGAAGACCATTCTGTGGAACGGTCCGGTGGGTGTGTTCGAGTTCGACCAATTCGGCAACGGCACCAAGGTGCTGGCCCAGGCCATTGCCGAAAGCCCGGCGTTCTCGATTGCCGGTGGTGGCGACACCCTGGCGGCCATCGACAAGTACGGCATTGGCGCGCAGATCAGCTATATCTCCACCGGCGGCGGCGCGTTCCTTGAGTTCGTCGAGGGCAAGGTGCTGCCGGCCGTAGCCATGCTGGAACAACGCGCCAATGGTTAAGCCGATCAGCCTGCTTGGTGCCTGCGCCAGTCAGCCGGCACCGTCGGATAACTGGACGCGCTGGGTCTGCGACAGCCAGGCCGAAGTGCTCTGGCGTTTCGCCGACAGCAGCCGCGAGTCGGTTGATGTACGCCTGGGTGGTGGCGATATCGTCTATCGCTTGAAGCAGCAGGTATCAGGTTCGGGTGCGCTGTACAGCGACGGTTTGCTGTCCTTTCATACCAAGGGTGAGGAAGGGCTGGTTTACTGGACGGCCAACGATGACCTGATTGGCCGTGGCTGCAAGGCACCTTAGCAACGAATTGAATACAGGCCAGGCTTACCCCTGATCTGAATGACTTGAATAGCGCCTGCCCCTGCGGCAGGCTTGCACGATTAACGAGCTCCACCGGGAGAAAGAACACCATGGCACTTATCAGCATGCGTCAGATGCTCGACCACGCCGCCGAATTTGGCTACGGCGTGCCGGCCTTCAACGTCAACAACCTCGAGCAGATGCGCGCGATCATGGAAGCGGCCGACAAGACCGATTCCCCGGTGATCGTCCAGGCTTCGGCCGGTGCGCGCAAATACGCCGGCGCGCCGTTCCTGCGCCACCTGATCCTGGCGGCCATCGAAGAATTTCCGCATATCCCGGTGTGCATGCACCAGGACCACGGCACCAGTCCGGACGTTTGCCAGCGCTCGATCCAGCTGGGTTTCAGCTCGGTAATGATGGACGGTTCGCTGAAAGAAGACGGCAAAACCCCGGCCGACTACGACTACAACGTCAGCGTCACTCAGCAAACTGTGGCCTTCGCCCACGCTTGTGGTGTGTCGGTGGAAGGTGAGCTGGGTTGTCTGGGCAGCCTGGAAACCGGCATGGCCGGCGAAGAAGATGGCGTTGGCGCTGAAGGCGTGCTTGATCACAGCCAGATGCTCACCGACCCGGAAGAAGCTGCTGACTTCGTCAAGCGCACTCAGGTTGATGCCCTGGCCATCGCCATTGGCACCAGCCACGGCGCCTACAAATTCACCAAGCCACCGACCGGTGACATCCTCGCTATCGACCGCATCAAGGCGATCCATGCGCGCATCCCCAACACTCACCTGGTCATGCACGGCTCCAGCTCGGTACCGCAAGAGTGGCTGGCAATCATCAACCAGTACGGCGGCGACATCAAAGAAACCTACGGCGTGCCGGTTGAAGAGATCGTCGAAGGCATCAAGTACGGCGTGCGCAAGGTCAACATCGACACCGACCTGCGTTTGGCGTCTACCGGTGCCATGCGCCGCATGATGGCTGAGCACCCGAGCGAGTTCGACCCGCGTAAGTTCTTCTCCGCGACCGTGACGGCCATGCGTGATATCTGCATCGCCCGTTACGAAGCCTTCGGCACTGCCGGCAACGCGTCGAAGATCAAACCGATGAACCTGGAAGCCATGTTCCAGCGTTATGCCAAGGGTGAGCTGGCCGCCAAGGTCAACTAAGCCTGTTGCTTTACCGAGAGCCCCGCCGATGCGGGGCTTTTTGTTATGGGCGCGGTAAGCACGGCGTGGCCTTGGGTGTGATCAATACTGATCAAGCAGGGCGCGCCGAGGCGGGTGCTTGGTAAAACCATGTAAAACACCCAGCGTATGCCGCTCCGCGTGCTGGTCCATACTCGGGCCACTGTCGTTTCTGGATACCCGTCTGCATGCCGAGCAAATCGCGCACCTTGCTGTACTTTCTTTTCGCTGTGCTGCTCACGAGTGTGTTGGGGGCTGTGCTGCAGACGCAGTTCAATCTGGCCAGCCTGCAAGCACTCGGTGCGCCAGTGCCGCTGACAGTGCGCTTACACACCACCGGCCTGGATCTACTGGGCTTTAGCCCGACTTTCGCGGTGCTGGTGATCCTCGGCTTTATCTGCGCGCTGCCAGTGGCGAGTCGATTCGCGCGTGCCTGGCCGAGTGGCCGCTGGCTGGTGTTTGCCCTGGCTGGCGCGCTGGCAGTGTGGTCAGCGCTGTCGCTGGCCAATGCGCTGTTGCCGATGCCGACGCTGATTGCGGCTAATCGCAGCCTGGGCGGCACCGCTGGGCTAATGGCCTGCGGCAGCCTGGGGGCGTTGTTGTTTGCGCTGCTGTGGCAGCGTGCTGCGCCTGTCCAACCCTGACTTGTTTACCTTCGAGCAAAAGGCCCGTGCCATGTTGAAGACATCCCGCGCTCTGTTATTCCTCGGTCTGCTGGGCAGCAGCCTGGCGCAGGCCATGGACTACCGCATTGAAACCGTGACCGGTGGCCTGGAGCATCCCTGGTCGCTGGCCTTTCTCCCAGACGGGCGCATGTTGGTGACCGAGCGGGTGGGGCGCCTGCGCATCATCGAGGCGGATGGCCGCCTTAACCCGCAGCCAGTTGGCGGCGTGCCAGAGGGGTTTGTCGCTGCGCAGGCGGGGTTGATGGAGGTCATGCTCGACCCGCAATTCGCCAGCAATCAGCAGCTCTACCTGAGCTACGCCTATGGCACCGCCCAGGCCAACAACACGCGTTTGGCCAAGGCGCGGCTGGTCGACGGGCAGTTGCAGGATGTCCAGGTGCTGTTCAGTGCGCTGCCGGCCAAAGCCGGGGCCGCGCATTACGGCGGGCGCATGGCCTTTCTCCCGGATAACACCCTGGTGCTGACCCTCGGCGATGGCTTTGACCTGCGTGAGCAGGCGCAAAACACCGACAACCATCTGGGCAAAATCGTCCGGCTTAATCGCGATGGCAGCATCCCCCAGGACAACCCGCTGGTGGGGCAGGCCGGTGCGGCGGCGGAGATTTACAGCCTGGGCCATCGCAATGTGCAGGGCATCGTCTATGACGCCGAGCGGCAGCGCCTCTACAGCCACGAGCATGGTCCGCGTGGTGGCGACGAGCTGAACCTGATTAAACCGGGCAACAACTATGGCTGGCCGCTGATCACCTACGGCATCGACTACAGTGGCGCGCAGATTTCCCCTTACACCGAATTGCCGGGCTTGCAGCAGCCGCTGCTGCACTGGACGCCATCCGTGGCGCCATCGAGCCTGACGCTGTACCGCGGCGGGTTGTTCCCGCAGTGGCAGGGCGACCTGTTCGCCTCGACCCTGGCCGAGCGCAGCGTGCGACGTATTCGTTTGCACAACGGCAAGCTGGCGGGGCAGGAGGTGCTGTTTGAAGAACTGGGCGAGCGCATCCGGGATGTGCGCGGCGGTCCGGATGGCGCGCTGTATCTGCTCACCGACAACGCCGCCGGACGCTTGCTGCGCGTTGTACCGGCTGCCGAATAACGCTAAAAGCCGCCCCCCGTCGCGGGCGGCTTGCGGCATAATCGCCGGCCTTACTGTGCCCGCACCACTTCGCCCATGACCCCGCTTAAATACCTGCAAGGCTACCCAGCACCGCTACAAGAAAAGATTCGTCAGCTGATTGCCGAGCAGCGCCTGGGCGATTATCTGGCGCGGTCCTACAGTGGCAAGCACGCGATTCAGAGCGATAAGGCGCTGTACGCCTATATCCAGGGCCTCAAGCAGGAACACCTGCGCAATGCGCCGGCCATCGACAAGGTGCTCTATGACAATCGCCTCGATTTGACCCATCGCGCGCTCGGTCTGCACACGGCGATCTCGCGGGTGCAGGGCGGCAAGCTCAAGGCGAAGAAGGAAATCCGCGTGGCCTCGTTGTTCCGCGAGGCGGCGCCGGAGTTTCTGCAGATGATCGTGGTGCACGAGCTGGCGCACTTGAAGGAGGCTGAGCACAACAAGGCCTTCTACAAGCTCTGCGAGTACATGCTGCCTGGCTACCATCAACTGGAATTCGACCTGCGGGTTTACCTGACCTGGCGCGAGCTGGTGGGTGCCGCGGGCTCGTTGTCAGCCCCGCAGCATTAGGTTGAGCTGGTCGACAACTTCGGCCCAGTCGGCGTCTTCACCAATCTCTTCACGCAAAAAAGCCGCCTGAGCGTTGTCCCAGAAGGGCGCGTCGGCGAGTTTGCAGTCTTCAGCCAGAGGCGAATGTTGCTCGATAAACCGCTCAATGGCGGCGTCGTCATTGGGCAGGCCGAGTTGCTTGAAGAGGCTGGCAAGGTCGTGTGTCTGCGGGTACATGGCGGTCTCCTGAGACTGTGCGGAGTGGTCTTTCAGTTATAGCTGCTATCAGTCGACCGAGAGAATCTCCAACAGTTGCACGCCGCTGGCCACCCGCAGGGTGATCTCGTCGCCGACGCCCTTGCCGAGCAAGAGTTGCCCCAGCGGCGCTTGCGGGCCAATCACCTGCACTGTCTGGCCATCCTGCTGCAGCTTCATGGACGCACCGTCCGGGCCGAGGAACAGGCATTGCTGCCGATCTTCGTCATCGTTCAGTGCGATCAGGGCGCCGAGTTGGACTCCCAGTTGCGGGTCAAAACTGCGCAGCACCAGCTGTTTCCAGTTCGCCAGAGTTTGGCGAATGGCTGCCGCCCGCCGCGCTTGGCCAGTTGCCAGGTACGAGGCTTCCAGGCCGAGGGTGTCGTATTTGTTCTCGGCGATGTTCTCTTTGGCGGTGGCGGTTTCGTAGGCGGTTAATGCCGCCTGCTGGGCTTGCAGGTGGTCATCTTCAAGGCGCTTGAGCACCTGTTGCAGCAGTTCAGTCTTGTTCATGGCGGGCACTGTGTGGGCAGCTGTGCAGGGTAGCGGAAAAGCGTCAGGGCCGTGATCCCGCGCGAGGCGGTCAAGACGGTTTAATCTCGACCCTGGCCTCTGAGCAGGTGCGCGGCGAGGGTGCGCAGTGGTCCGAGCTGCCGACAGATCAGTGCCAACTGGGTCTGTAGCAGGCGATGTGGGTCATCCAGCTCGTCGCTGAGTGTTTCCAGCTCGCTGGCGAGCTGCTCTTCCGCATCGCTGTGAATCGCCACCGGGCGCTCGTCGTGCAGGCAGCTGGCAATCTCATCCAGGCTGGCGGCTAACCGGCTGGCGCTGACTAGCAGTGGGTGGTCGCTGCCGCTCAGGCTCGCCTCACCGCGGTGCGCGCCGAGGCCCGAGAGGTAGCTCAAGAGGGTGTGCGAGAGCACCAGAAAGCGAAAGCCGACATCGGCTTGCTTACGAAAATGCCCCGGCTCCATCAGCATATTGCCGAGCGCGGTCGACAGCGTGGCATCGGCGTTGTGGGCGTTGCGCCGGGCCAGGCGATAGCTCAGGTCGTCACGCTTGCCGCTGGCGTACTGCTGGATGATTTGCTGCAGGTAACGGCTGTTGCAGCTCAGGGTATTGGCCAGCAGGCGATTGAGGCGGCGGCCTTGCCAGTCCGGAAGGATTAACAGCACCGCCAAACCGGCGATCAGGCTGCCCAGCAGGGTGTCGACCAGGCGCGGAATAAACAGCCCATAGCCATTGCCCACCTGATTGAAGCAGAACAGCACCAGCAGGGTAATCGCTGCCGTGGCCAGGGTGTAGCGGCTGCTGCGCAGGGCAAAGAACACCACGCCGGCGACGACCGCAAACAGCGCCTGCACCAGCTGATTGGGAAACAGATCAAACAGCGCCCAGCCCAGCAACAGGCCGAGCACGGTGCCGCTGATGCGCTGTACCAGCTTGCGCCGGGTGGCGCCGTAGTTCGGTTGGCAGACGAATAGCGTGGTTAGCAGAATCCAGTACCCCTGGGTCGGGTGAATCCAGTGCAGCACGCCGTAGCCGGCGGCCAGGGCGATGGACAGGCGCAGGGCGTGGCGAAACAGCAGTGAGGTGGGCGTCAGCTGCAGGCGCAGGCGCTCCCAGACATCCTTGAGTGACTGCGGCTCGCGGTCGAGCAGGCTGCTGTCCTGTTGTTCGGCCATGGCGTCGGGGTTGCTGGCGTTGCCCAGTAGCGTATCCAGGCTGCGCAGGTTGCCGGCCAGGGCGCCGAGCGAGCGCAGCAGGTGGCGCCAGGCGGGGTTGCTCTGCAAGCGCAAGTGTTCGAGGGAGTCGTGCAGGTCGGTCAGTGCCTGGCGGCATAGCTCGCGGTATTCAAACGGTTGACGCAGTTCGATGGCCTGGGCCAAACGCTGGCAGGCCTCACCATGCAAATGCAGCAGGCGTTGGCAGCGAAACATCACATCGCTATGGAAGAAGGCTTCGGCCAGCTCGTTGTAAGGGTAGTGCGAGGAGCTGGCGCGCTCGTGGATATCCTGAGCGAGAAAGTACAGCTTGAGGTAGCGGCTGACTTTGGGTCCCGGCCGGCCATTGCCCACGCGGTGCAGAATGATTTCCTTGGCCGCATTCAGCGCTGCGACCACGCGCCCATTTTGTTTGGCCAGGGCCAAGCGCCGCTCTTCTACATCCAGTTGGCGCAGCGGCTCGAACAGCGCGGCCTTGAGCTTGAGGTACTGGCCCAGCTCGCGAAACAGCCGCGCCAGGCTGTGTTGCACCGGCTGGTTGGCGAACAGCGCATTCCACAGCACCGACAGCACGCCGTACCAGGCGGCGCCGGCGACCAGCAGCAAGGGCTCCTGCCACAGACCGGCGGCGCCGCCGCGTTGCTCCACGCCGATCATGCTGTACACCGCGAGAATCAAGGTCGCCGAGCCGAGGGTGGCGTAGCGCTCGCCGAGTGCGCCGAGCATGGTCAGGGCAAAACTGGCCAGCGCCAGACCGATAACGAACAGCCAGGGGTAGGGGAACAGGAACTCCACCGCATAGGCCGCCACGCTGAAGCAACCGAGGGTCACCAGCAGCGCCACCAAACGGCCCTGCCAGCTGTCGTCGGTTTCCGCCAGGGCGCTGGCGATCACCCCGAGAAACAGCGGTATCAGCGCCTGCATCCAGCCTTGCGACCAGCACAGCAGCAGGACACCGCTGAGGGCGATAAACACCCGCAGGCTATAGCTGAATTTGTCCTGCGCCCAGAGGCGACGCAGCGAATGGCGCAGTGAAGGTGACGACATCAAGCAGGGGCCTTGGACATGAGACGTGCGCTCAGACTAATGCAATAGCCTGCCCGGCGGCACGCCCTGTCGTCATTGATACACGCCAACCGCTAAAGCGTTTGGCTTAACAAATACGGACGCTGCGCTAAACCAGCGCCCGCACTTTATTCATCACAGCGGCCAGACCAGCAGCAACAGCGGCACGCTGACCAGCACCACGAGTATTTCCATCGGCAGGCCGAGGCGCCAATAGTCGCCGAAGCGAAAGCCACCTGGGCTGAGAATCAAGGTGTTGTTCTGGTGACCAATCGGGGTGAGGAATGAGCAGGAAGCGCCGATTGCCACCGCCATCAACAACGCGTCCGGGCTGACCCCAAGTTGGCTGGCCGCGCTTAAGGCGATCTGGCACATCACCGCGGCGGTGGCGGCATTGTTCATAAAATCCGAGAGGGTCATGGTCACCACCAGGATCAGCGTCAGCACCACCACCGGATTGCCTTGTGCGACATGCTCCATCAGCAGGTGCGCCAGCAGGTCGGCCGCGCCGGTTGCAGACATGGCTCCGGCCACGGGAATCATTGCCCCCAGCAGGACGATCACCGACCAATCGATGGACTGATAGAGCAGGCGCAGCGGCACGATGCGCGCCACCATAAACACCAGCACACCGACGGCGAAGGCCACGGCTGCCGAGAGTACGCCGAACGCGGCGAGGATCACTGCCAGCAGCATCACGCCGGCGGCGAAGCCGGCTTGGGCCGGGTTAGGAATGCTGATGGCACGGTCGGCCAGCGGCACGCAGGCATAGTCGCTGGCAAAGTCGTTGATGTCCGCCGAATCGCCTTGCATCAGCAGTACATCACCGCGCTCAAACAGGGTCGAGCGCAGGCGTTTGATCGAACGATGACTTTGCTTTGAGATCGCCAGCAGGTTGATGTTGTAGCGGTGGCGCAGGCGAATATTGCTGGCCGATCGACCAATCAGCTGGGAGTCCGGGCGGACCAGCAGTTCCTGCAGCACCCTGTCGTCATTGCTGCTGTCCTTCTTTTCTTCGGTCTTGCTCTCGGCTGCCGCCTTGTCGTTTTTCTCGTCCTCATCCGCTGCCGACTTCTGCTCGGCTTCCAGCTGCAACCCCAGCTTGCCGAGCACTTCGCCGAGGGCTTCAGGCTCGGCTTCGATCACCAATACGTCATCGGCCTGGAGGATGCGCCGTGGGTTGGGGGCTGATAGGCGCAGCTTGTTGCGTACCATGCCCACCACTTGGGCGTCGGCTTCTTCGAGCAGTTGTTCGACTTCGCGCAGGCTCTTGCCGTCGGCCTTGGCGCCTTCTTTTACGCGGGCCTCGGTGATGTAAGTGCCGGTGTCAAAGCTGGCGACGCCGACCACTTCCCGGCGCGGCACCAGTCGCCAGCCAATCAGGGTAATAAACAGCACACCGGTCAGCGCCACGGCGACGCCCACCGGGCTGAAATCGAACATGGCGAACGGCCCCGCGCCGCTTTGCGCGCGGAAGCTGGAGACGATCAGGTTAGGCGGCGTACCGATCAGCGTGGTCATGCCGCCGAGAATGGTGCCGAAGGCCAGCGGCATCAGCAAACGCCCCGGCGGCAGCTCTTGTTTGCTGGCGATCTTCAGGGCAATCGGCATGAGCAGGGCGAGTGCGCCAACGTTGTTCATAAAGGCCGACAACAGCGCGCCAAGGCCGGTCAGGGCGGCAATCGACAGCATGGGGCCGGCATTGGCGGGTAATAGCCGTTGCGCCATGGCGTCCACAGCGCCGGTTCGCTGCAAGCCGAAGCTGAGCACCAGTACGCAGGCTACGGTAATGACTGCCGGATGGCCGAAGCCGGCAAAGGCCTCCTGGTCTGGCACCAGGCCGGTGATGACGCAGGCCAGTAGGGCGCCGAGCGCGACAATGTCATGCCGCCAGCGGCCCCAGAGAAACAGCCCCATGGTGGCGGCAAGGATGGCGAAGATCAGGCCTTGGTCTTGGGTCATGCGGGTAAACCATCCTTAGAGTTGGGGCGGGGGACGCCGCTTAGCCGTGCACAGATCTCATGCTGGCGTCGCACAGGCGCACACCCGCTTAAACATACTGCGCTGCTGCGTAGCCCGATGCCCAGGCCCATTGAAAGTTAAAGCCGCCCAGGTGGCCGCTGACATCGAGTACTTCACCGACAAAATACAGCCCCGGTGATTTCAACGACTCCATGGTTTTCGACGACACTTCGCGGGTGTCGACCCCGCCCAGAGTGACTTCGGCGGTGCGGTAGCCTTCGGTGCCCGCCGGCACCAGTTGCCAGTCGCCGAGCTGCTCGGCAATCGCCTTGAGCTCGGCATGGGTGTACTGCTTCATCGGTTTGGAGGCGAACCAGTTATCCGCCAGCAGCCCGGCCATTTTTTTGGTGAACAGCTCGGCCAGCAGGGTTTTCAGCTCGCTGTTGGGCCGCTCGCGTTGCTGCTGCTCCAGCCACTCGGGCAGGTCGATATGCGGCAGCAGGTTGATGCTGATGGCGTCCCCAGGTTGCCAGAATGAGGAAATCTGCAAAATTGCCGGGCCGCTAAGGCCGCGGTGGGTAAACAGGATGTTTTCCTTGAAGCTCTGGCCGTTGCAGCTCACCACGCAGTCTTCCACCGAGGTGCCGGACAGCTCAGTGCACAGCGCTTTGAGCTGCGGGTCGGTAATGGTGAAGGGCACCAAGCCGGCGCGGGTCGGCAGCAGCTCGTGGCCGAATTGCTTGGCCACCTGATAGCCAAAACCTGTAGCGCCGAGGGTGGGAATCGACAGCCCGCCAGTGGCGATCACCAAGGACTCGCAGCGCACTGTGCCGGCGCTGGTTTGCAGCTGGTAGCCGCTATCCAGTTTGCTGAGCTCGCTCACCGAGGTATCCAGGCGCAGCTCGACGCCCGCTTCATCGCACTCGCTGAGCAGCATATTAAGAATGTCGCTGGCCTTGTTGTCGCAAAACAGCTGACCGAGCTTCTTCTCGTGATACGCCACGCCGTGCTTGGCCACCAGACCGATAAAATCCCACTGGGTGTAGCGCGCCAGGGCGGATTTGCAGAAATGCGGGTTCTGCGAGAGGAAATTGCTCGGTTCACAGTACATGTTGGTGAAATTGCAGCGGCCACCGCCGGACATCAGGATTTTCTTGCCGGCCTTGTTGGCGTGATCCAGCAGCAGCACCTGACGGCCGCGCGCGGCAGCCGTCAATGCGCACATAAGCCCGGCGGCGCCGGCTCCAATAATCACGACCTGGGGTGTCAGCACAGCAATTTCCTCAACCTACGACATGCGCCAAGGCTGGCGCAAAACAGCGCATATTAACTGATGGCTGGATGGGTGTGACCGGGCCGGTGGTCGACTAGGCTAAGGGCTCTGTTCTCCTTGAAGGAGCCACCGTTAATGGATGGACTGCGTGCAGGCCTGCTCTCGTTAGCGCTGCTGATGCCGCTGTATGGCGGCGCGGCTGACGCATTGCGTCTGGTCGCCGACCCTTGGCCGCCCTTCACTGACAAGACGCTGCTGAACAACGGCCTGGCTTCCGATCTGGTGGTCACCGCCCTGAGCCGTGCCGGTTACGCCAGCCATTACGCGCAGGTGCCTTGGGAGCGTGCGGTGCGTGGTTTGCAGCAAGACACCTACGATGTGCTGATCAACGCCTGGTACACCGATGAGCGCGCGACGTTTGGCTATTACTCGCAGCCCTACTTGATCAACCGTATCCGCTTTTTGCAGCGCAAGGGCAGTCAGATTGAGTTCCGCCAATTATCGGATTTGTATCCCTACAGCATTGCCGTGGTGCGCGGTTATGCCTATTCCAGCGCGTTTGATCAGGACAGCCGCCTGAGCAAAGTGGGAGTGCTCAGTTTTGCCGTGGGCGTGCGCATGTTGCAGGCGCAGCGAGTGCAATTGGCCCTGGAGGATGAGCTGGTGGCGCGCTTTCACCTGGGCCGGCACTTGACCGGCATCCGTGATCAGCTGGAATTTTTACCGCAGCCGTTAAGTGAGAACGGCCTGCATATTCTGGTTAGCCGTCGGCACCCGCAGCATCAGCAGATTGCCGATGCCTTCAACAAGGCGATTGAGGCGATGCGTGCCGATGGCAGCTATGAGCAGATTTTTCAGCGCCACGGTTTGTAATGGCTGATCGCGGCCGCATTGCGCGGCCGCTGCCTGAGGCATTTACAGCGAGCGTACGCGTAGCGAGCGGCCTTTGATTTTGCCTTCGCTGAGGCAGTTGAGCGCCTTCAGGGCCAGGCTGCGCTCAACCGCGACATAGGCTTGGAAGTCGAAGATGGCGATCTTGCCGACCTGCGCGCCAGGGATGCCGCCTTCACCCGTGAGGGCACCGAGAATATCGCCGGGGCGTAGTTTGTCTTTGCGCCCCGCGCCGATGCACAGGGTGATCATCGGCGGCTGCAGCGGCGCGCCGCCCTGATTCTTCAAGCTGCTCAGTGGGTGCCAGTTGAGCGGCGCCCTTTGCAGGGTTTCGATGGCCTGGGCGCGATGGCCTTCTGCCGGTGCCACCAGGCTCATGGCTAGACCCTTTTCACCCGCACGCCCGGTACGGCCGACGCGGTGAATGTGAATTTCCGAGTCGCGCGCCAGTTCGACGTTGATCACCATGTCCAGCGCATCGATATCCAGGCCGCGCGCGGCGACATCGGTGGCCACCAGTACCGACAGGCTGCGGTTGGCAAACATCGCCAACACTTGATCACGGTCACGTTGCTCCAGGTCACCGTTCAGCGCAGCGGCCGAGATGCCTTTGGCGGTGAGGTGGTCGACAACTTCCTGACACTGCTGCTTGGTAAAGCAGAAGGCCACGCAGGACTGCGGGCGGTAGCAGTTGAGCAGCTTGACCACGGCGTCCATGCGCTCTTCCGGGGCGATCTCGTAGAAGCGCTGCTCGATCTGCGTATCGTCGTGCAGCGCGTCGGCTTTAACCTGTTGCGGGTCGCGCATAAAGGTCGCGGACAGCTGCTTGATGCCGCTCGGGTAGGTGGCGGAGAACAGCAGGGTCTGCCGGCGGCTCGGGATCTGGCTGATGATCTCGGCGATGCTGTCGTAGAAACCCATATCGAGCATGCGGTCGGCTTCATCCAGCACCAAGGTATTCAGGCCGTCGAGTTTCAGTGTGCCTTTGCTCAGATGCTGCTGAATGCGCCCCGGGGTGCCGACGATGATCTGCGCGCCATGCTCCAGCGAGGCGATCTGCGGGCCGAAGGGCACGCCGCCGCACAGGGTCAGAATCTTGATGTTGTCCGCTGAGCGCGCCAGGCGGCGCAGTTCTTTGGCCACCTGGTCAGCCAGCTCGCGCGTCGGGCAGATCACCAGTGCCTGGCAGCCAAAGTAGCGCGGGTTAAGCGGGTTGAGCAGGCCGATGCCGAAGGCGGCGGTCTTGCCGCTGCCGGTTTTGGCCTGGGCAATCAGGTCCATGCCCTTGAGCATTACCGGCAGGCTCTGCGCCTGAATCGGGGTCATCTCGCTGTAACCGAGGGACTCGAGGTTCGCCAGCATGGCGGCGGAAAGCGGCAGAGAAGAGAAAGCGGTGTTGGTCACGGTACAGGCCTGCTAAACGAAATGGCGTGCAGTGTAACAGGCTGCGCCCTACGCCCTGACGTTAACAGGCAGCCGGTCGTGGACCGGCGCGGCTTAGAACCTTATTTACGATCTCGCGAGCTAGAGCCATGCAAGGCAAAAACAGGCGAGGAAGCGGAGTTTACTGGTGTAAATGAGCATTACGAGCCTGTTTTTAACGCAGCAGGGCCGACGCGCAGCAGATCGTAAAAGGTTCTAGAAGAGGTCTATCGGGTCTACGTCTAACGACCAGCGCACCGCGCGGCCGCTGGGCATCTGTTCCAGGGCGTGCATCCAGGTGTTGAGCAGTCGATGCAGCGGCGCGCGGGCGTTAGCTTGCACCAGCAGCTGGGCACGGTAGCGGCCGGCGCGGCGTTCCATCGGCGCGGGGATCGGGCCGAGCAGTTCGATGCCGCTGAGTTTCAGCTCGTCCAGCAGCAGCTCGGCTTCCGCGCAGGCGTCGTCGAGAAAGCCTTCGGCCTGGCCCGGTTTGTGTGCCTCGGCGCGCAGCAGGGCGAGGTGGCAGAACGGCGGCAGGCCGGCGCTACGGCGTTCGCTTAGGGCTTGCTCGGCGAAGGCGAAGTAGCCTTGCTCGGTCAGTTGCACCAATAAAGGATGGTCGGCCAGGTGGCTTTGGATAATCACCTTCCCTGGCTCTTCGGCGCGCCCGGCACGCCCGGCTACCTGCAC
This sequence comes from Pseudomonas sp. MIL19, assembly GCF_028680365.1. Taxonomy (NCBI): domain Bacteria; kingdom Pseudomonadati; phylum Pseudomonadota; class Gammaproteobacteria; order Pseudomonadales; family Pseudomonadaceae; genus Pseudomonas; species Pseudomonas sp. MIL19. Next base: position 45,116 of record NZ_JAPPVG010000025.1, read on the forward strand.
AATCAACTGAGCCATGCGTTCGCTGGCGCGGAAATCCGCGGAAAACAGGCCGCCATCGGCATCGAGAATCGCCACCAGGGTCACGCGGGGGAAGTGATGGCCCTTGGCGAGCATCTGGGTGCCGACCAGGATGCACGGCTCGCCGCGTTGCACGGTGTTGAACAGGGTGGTCATGGCTTCTTTGCGCGAGGTGCTGTCGCGGTCCACGCGCAACACAGGTACATCGGGGAAGAGAATCTCCAGACGTTCTTCCGCACGCTCGGTGCCAGCACCCACTGGGCGCAGGTCGACGTTGTTGCATTTCGGGCAGTTACTCGGCTGGCGCTCGGCATGCCCGCAGTGGTGGCAGCGCAACTCGCGCGAGCGCTGGTGCACGGTCATCCGCGCGTCGCAACGCGGGCATTCCGACAGCCAGCCGCAGTCATGGCACAGCAGCGTAGGAGCGAAGCCGCGACGGTTAAGGAAGACCAGCACCTGCTGACCGGCCTGCAAGGTCTGCGCGATGGCTTGTTGCATGGGCCCTGATATCCCTGAATCCAGCGGCCTACTTTTTACATCCAGGCGCAGAAAACGCGGCTGCTTGGCGCCGCCGGCGCGCTCACGCAGATGCAGCAGGGCGTAGCGGCCGCTGTGGGCGTTGTGCAGGCTTTCCAGCGAGGGCGTGGCCGAGCCGAGGACAATCGGGATGTTTTCCTGATGCGCACGTACCACGGCCAGATCGCGCGCGTGATAGCGCAAGCCTTCCTGCTGTTTATAAGAGGCGTCGTGTTCTTCATCGATGATGATCAGCCCCGGGCGCTGCATTGGGGTAAACAGTGCCGAGCGGGTACCGATGATGATGTCGGCCTCGCCGTCGCGCGCCGCCAGCCAGGCGTCCAGGCGCTCGCGGTCATTGACTGCCGAGTGCAGCAAGGCAATGCGCGCATTGAAGCGCTGCTCAAAGCGCGCCAGGGTCTGCGGGCCGAGGTTGATTTCCGGGATCAGCACCAGCGCCTGCTTGCCAGCCTCCAGGGTTTCGCGGATCAGCTGCAGGTAGACCTCGGTCTTGCCGCTGCCGGTAACGCCCGCCAGGAGATAGGTATTGAAGCTGTCGAAGCCTGAGCGGATGGCCTCGGAGGCCGCGCGTTGCTCGGCATTCAGCGGCAATTCTGGCTGCGCGAGCCAGTTAGCGTGGCGCTTGCTCGGGGCGTGCCGGCGCACTTCCACCTGGACCAGGCCTTTTTCCAGCAACAGGTCGAGGCTGTCTTTGTTCAGCTGCAGCTTGCTCAGCAATTGATTGGCAACGCCATGCGGGTGCTGGGCCAGGGTCTTCAGGGCATCACGCTGGCGCGGTGCGCGGCTCAAACGTGGGTCGTCCAGCTGCGCGCCATCGCTGATCGACCAGAAGCGCTCCTGGCGCGCTTCTGCCGGCTCGCCCTGGCGCAGCAGCACCGGCAGCGCCCAGCTTAGGGTGTCGCCAAGGCTGTGCTGGTAATACTGGGCGGTCCATAGGCACAGCTTAAAAAACGCCGGCGGTAGAGGTGACTGCGCGTCGAGCAGTTGCAGGGCCGGCTTGAGCTTGTCTGCGGGCACCTCGCTGTGATCCGTCACCTCAATCAAGATGCCGATCATTTCCCGTCGACCAAACGGCACGCGCAGCCGTGCGCCGGGCTGCAAGGCGCTGCGCGGCACACCGGCGGGGGCGCGGTAGTCGAACAGGCGGCGCAGCGGCGAGGGCAGGGCGAGGCGCAAAATGACGTCGGACAAACAGTGGCTCCCGTGATCAGCCGCGGTCGGCGAGGCGCGATCTTAGCATGCAGCCAGTCGACGGCCGGCCTTGCGTCGCTGCGGTGCTCTGGTATTATCGCCGGCCTAATTCCGTGCGGTACCTGACAATAGTGTTTGGTGGCGGCGCGACAGTCCTGAGGAATCACCATGAAAGCCGATATCCACCCGAACTATGTAGCCATCACCGCCACTTGCAGCTGTGGCAACGTGATCGAAACTCGCTCCACCCTGGGCAAAGCGCTGCCTCTGGACGTGTGCAACGAGTGTCACCCGTTCTACACCGGTAAGCAGAAAATGCTGGATACCGGCGGCCGTGTTGATCGCTTCAAGCAGCGTTTCGGCATGTTCGGCGCCAAGCAGTAAGCTTGCGCGCAGCGTCGCAAACCCTAATGGGTTGTACCGCGCTACTGAAAAAGGCGTCCCTTGTGGGCGCCTTTTTCGTTTTCGGCTTTTACGCAGGCGCCGCGCTGGCGTTCTGCCCGGCCCCGGGCAAGCTGCCCAGCGTGAAGGTGCAGCGTGTGGTCGACGGCGACACCCTGCGCCTGGTGGATGGGCGTAGCGTGCGTTTGATTGGCCTGAATACACCGGAGATCGGTCGCCAGGGGCGTGCCAGCGAGCCCTTGGCCGACGCCGCTCGCCGGCACTTACAGGGGTTGGTGGCGGCCAGCGATGGACGCATCGCCTTGCAGGTCGGTCGGCAGCCCAAGGATCACTACGGTCGCACCCTGGCACATGCCTACGACAGTCGCGGGCGTAATCTAGAAGCCCAGTTACTCAGTGAGGGGTTGGGCTACCAAGTGGCAGTTGCGCCCAATCTGGCCTTGGTGCGCTGCCAGCAGGCGGCCGAGCGCAGTGCACGGCAGGCCCGTGTCGGGCTGTGGCAGCGTTCGCCGGTTAAGTCCCCAGCGCAGCTGAAACAGGGCGGGTTTGCTCTGCTCCGGGGGCGCGTCGAGCATGTCGAACGTAATGCCGGCGGGGTCTGGGTGGAAATGGCTGATGACTTGGTGCTGCATATCGCCCCGCGCGCGCTGGCTAATTTCGACCTGCACGCTGTCCAAGGGCTTGAAGGGCGTAAGGTCGAGGCACGAGGATGGGTGATTGATCGCGCCAAGCGTGGCGGCTTGCGAAAGGGGCAGGCGCGCTGGATGCTGCCGTTGACCGATAAGGCCATGTTGGAGGTGCTGCCATGATTGTGCGTGTCCTGCTATTGCTGATGCTGTTGCAACTGACGGCTTGCGCGGTCAATCCGGCCACCGGGCGCAGCAACTTCGTGATGATGAGCGAGCAGCAAGAGCTAGACCTCGGCCGTCGTTACAACCAGCAGATCCTTAAGGAAAACCCGCGCTACGCCGATGAGAAGCTGCAGGCTTACGTGCAGCAGGTCGGTGAGCGCGTGGCCAAGAGCAGTCACCGAGCACAGCTGGCCTATCAGTTCACGGTGGTCGACAGCCCTGATATCAATGCCTTTGCCTTGCCGGGTGGCTATATCTACATCCATCGCGGGCTGCTGGCGTACCTCAGTTCTGAAGCCGAGCTGGCTGCGGTGCTCGGCCATGAAGTGGGTCACGTGACGGCGCGCCACAGTGTGCAGCAACAAAGTCAGTCAACCGCTTGGGGCTTGCTGGGCCAGGCTGTGGCGATTGGTACGGGTGTCGGCGCGGCCGCCGATGTCACCGGTGTAGTGGGTAACGCTTTTGTCCGTGGTTATGGCCGCGACATGGAGCTTGAGGCTGATGGCCTGGGCGCTCAATACCTGGCGCGCAGCGGTTACGACCCGCAGGCGATGATCGAAGTGGTCAAGGTGCTGAAGAATCAGGAAGACTTCTCCCGCGACCAAGCGGCTGCGCGCGGAGAAGCGCAACCTGCTGGCGGCTACCACGGGTTGTTCGATACCCATCCGGATAACGACCGGCGCTTGCAGCAGGTGCTGGGCCCGGCGCGTGCGCTGGCCACAGGCCGGCAGGAGGTCAATCGCGAAGTCTTTCTCAAGCGCTTGGAGGGGCTACCCTTCGGTGACTCTGCCGAGACTGGGGTGCGCCGCGGTCAGCGCTTCTACCATGCGGATTTGAATTTCACCCTGACGTTCCCCAAGGGCTGGAGCCTGCTCAATCGAGCGGATGCGTTGATTGGCCACACCGAGGATCAGCAAGCTTTTATTGCGATGACGCTGGAGGACAATCCGCAACAATTGTCGCCAGCTGAACTGCTGCGCCAGCGCGTTGGTGGCCAGCGCCTGGTGGCTGGCGTCGAGTTGCAGCAGGCTGGCCTCAAGGGTTATAGCGCGGTGATCCCCGGCAATGCTGCCAAGCGCGTGGCGCTGATTCAGCATGGTCCGCAGGTTTATTTGTTTGTGGCGGCGGTGCGTGGTCGGGCCTCGTTGGAAAGTCAGGACGAGCAGTTTTTGAGCGTGATCAAAAGCTTTCGGCCGATGACCCGCGCCGAGCGCAAAGAGGCGCAGCCCTTGCGCTTGCACATGGTCAAGGTCAAACCGGGGCAGACCATTGAAGCGCTGGCCAAGGGCAGCAAATTACCAGGTGATGCGCTGAAGACCTTACGTTTGCTCAATAACCTCTACCCGTCGGGGCAGCCGCGTGCTGGTGATTGGCTGAAGGTCGTGCGCTAGGGCTTGCGTGCGTATACCGACTCGTCAGTCTTGTGCAGTTGTATACAACTTGCGTATCCTCGGCCGCCTGCCTGTTCAACAGCCCAAAGCGGAAATGCCCATATGTCTGATTTGAAAACAGCCGCTCTCGATTATCACGCCAATCCCCGTCCGGGTAAGCTGAGTGTCGAGCTCACTAAGCCAACCGCAACCGCCCGCGACCTAGCTCTGGCCTATAGCCCGGGTGTCGCCGAGCCTGTGCGCGAAATCGCGCGTGATCCGGAGTTGGCGTATCGCTACACCGGCAAAGGCAACCTGGTGGCAGTGATCTCTGACGGTACCGCTATTCTCGGTCTTGGCGACCTCGGTCCGTTGGCTTCCAAGCCGGTTATGGAAGGTAAGGGTGTACTGTTCAAGCGCTTTGCCGGTATCGACGTATTCGACATCGAAGTCGAGTCCGAGAGCCCGCAGGCCTTTATCGACACCGTACGCCGTATCTCCATCACGTTCGGCGGCATCAACCTGGAAGACATCAAGGCACCTGAGTGCTTTGAAATCGAACGCACGCTGATCGAACAGTGCGACATTCCGGTATTCCATGATGACCAGCACGGCACTGCAATCGTGACGGCGGCGGGCATGCTCAACGCCCTGGAAATCGCCGGCAAGACTCTGCCTGAAGCCAAGATTGTGTGCCTGGGCGCTGGCGCTGCCGCGATCTCCTGCATGCGCTTGCTGGTGAGCATGGGTGCCAAGGTTGAGAACATCTTTATGGTCGACCGTAAAGGCGTGATCCACGCTGGCCGCGATGACCTGAACCAGTACAAGGCGGTCTTCGCCAGCGAAACGGACAAGCGCACCCTGTCGGACGCGCTTGACGGTGCTGACGTATTTGTTGGTTTGTCTGGTGCTAACCTGCTGGCCCCTGAAGACCTCAAGCGCATGGCGGCAAGCCCGATCGTGTTCGCCTGCTCCAATCCGGATCCGGAAATTCAGCCAGAGCTGGCCCATCAAGTGCGCGATGACGTGATCATGGCCACCGGTCGTTCCGACTACCCGAACCAGGTCAACAACGTGCTGGGCTTCCCGTTCATTTTCCGTGGTGCTCTGGACGTTCGCGCGACCCGCATCAACGAAGAGATGAAAATCGCCGCTGCTCTGGCGCTGCGTGACCTGGCCAAGTTGCCGGTGCCACAGGAAGTCTGTGATGCCTACGGCGGCATTGCCCTGTCGTTTGGTCGCGAGTACATCATTCCGAAGCCAATGGACCCACGTCTGATCACGTTGGTCTGCGACGCGGTAGCCAAGGCTGCGATTGAAAGCGGTGTAGCGACTCTGCCCTATCCGAAGCATTACCCGTTGCAGTCGGTCAACGATGTGTTCAACGGCTAAGCGCTTAGCTTAAACGCAATAAAAAACCCGCTTCGGCGGGTTTTTTATTGGTCGCTATTTCGGCTGTATAAAGCGGATACGCGTAAGCGCTCCATAAACCCCACCTGCCCATAGCCCGCATATCATTGGATGCTGAGCTCCCGTTTTAACTGGAGTTC
>NZ_JAPPVG010000026.1:0-50218 GCF_028680365.1 Pseudomonas sp. MIL19
CAGGAAGCCTTGGCTATGCGGCATGATGCTCCGGCTTCAATTCAATAACCGTGTTGCACTCAGCTCCTGCAACCGCCCTGCCTGCAAGCACTTTATCAAGCTCAGACCGAAGCATTTAAAGATCGCTGCAATATTATCCTGCTCGATGAGATGAACCTCTCACGACCTGAACAGTATTTTGCAGAGTTTCTCTCAGCGTTGGAAATAAACAGTGCTAGTGAGCGCCTTATTAGCTTGAGTGAAAACTGCCTGACGGATGCACCTCGCTTTCTTAAAGAGCAGCGCAAAATACTTGTTCCGGAAAATCTCTGGTTTATTGGTACGGCTAACCAAGATGAGACAACCAATGAACTGGCCGACAAAACCTATGACCGTGCTCATGTGATGATCCTGCCACGTCAGGAAGAGACCTTCGATATCCAAAAGCTACCGCCAATAAGATATTCATTCAGCTCTCTGCAAGATCGGTTTGACAAGGCTATTGCAGTGAACCAAGACGACGTACAGGAACTGCTGGAGCAGCTCAAGTACAGCGATCTGACAAGCGTCTTAGCTGAGAGCTTCGATTTTGGTTGGGGTAACCGTTTTGAACGTCAAGCTAAGCGCTTCATCCCCGTGATGATCGAGTGCGGTGCTTCAAAGCAGGATGCCTTGGATCACCTGCTTTCCACGCGGGTGATGAGACCTGGCAAGGTTACCAAGCGCTTCGACATTTCCGTTGAACAACTCGGCCGGGTAGAAGATGCACTCGACCAGTTTTGGAAGGAAATCAAGGGTGGCGAAGCTGTCAAATCTAAGCTGCTGATCGTTGAAGATCGTCGGCGCAAGGAACGCGGTGCATGAGGCTACATGATCGTATTACCGGGCAGCCTCTTAATGGGTTGCCTGAGACGGTGTCTTCGGGTCGCTATCTGCTTCGTCAGAAGGCAACCCTAAACCGTCATACGTCGCTTGAGATAGATAGCTTGCTATGTACTGATGGTTCAAGCCGCTGTCAATTGGAGGCGCTAGTATCGCCCTTCACCCCCACAGAGAAAGATGCTGAGGATGATTTAGAGCTGTTTTGCGACGCAGTTACTTCCATAGTCAGATTGATGGCAGCCGGCGACGAGCATCCCTCGCCACTTATGCCAGCGGCCATTATTAGCGAGCAGGGGCATATGAATGCTCTGGAGCAACAGTTGGCCGAGGTTTTGAAAGCAGGTCATTTACAGTCAATTGCAAAGCGTCCGCGCGTTGACCTTAAGTACGAAGAGACAGTTACTGAGGTTTCCCGTGCCCGTCGCCTGACCAGTAGTACCTACACCCATCTAGCGTCACATTCTGAGTGCTGGCAAAGCATGAGTTTGCTTGGCGTGACGCCGCGCAAAGTTCTGGCTCGATTCAGCGAGGATGATTATTCGATTTACGAAAATCGTGTTTACGCACGTTTACTGGACGAGCTGGATAAATATTTAACCCGCCGTTTGAAGCGCCTTCAAGCGCTGCGGGACGGTTTAGAAAAAACGTTGAAGTTCTCGCAGAGTGCTGACTTGCACTATCTGCTTATCCGCGAGATATGCGCTTTGTGGGGGGAAACCTACTGTACAGAGCAGACAAAGCAGCAGCTGGAAGAAACCCAGAACACCCTGGGTACGGTCAGTGCACAGCTCAAATGTATCCGTGGCCTTAAGCAAGGCGGTTTGTATCTGCAAGTCCCGCGCTCTTTACGAGTAGGCGCCTCGCTGCATCGGACCAATATCCTTACCCATGACCAGCATTATCGGCATGTCGCGTTGTTATGGGATGAGCTGCACAATGCTTGCCAGCAAGCTAACCGCACCCCTGCGCAAGTGCTTGCAGCTAATCAACAGCTAGAGCTGGACTACAGCGTCTACACCGGTCTTGTTCTGCGTCAGGCCCTGTTGCGCTATGTTCCACTAAACGATGGCAGCGCCAGCTGGGCAAATCGCCAGATCAGTATTCGACAAAACGGGCTGAACTGGCAGCTTATGGTCGATAACAATACCAAGCTAGAGCTGGTGCCTTGGGCATGCTCATGTGCTTTGCCGGATGACATCAAAGAACTGCCAAGTCAGCGTGTCATTTGCTGGCCGGGTATAGAACTTGAAGACAGCCTAGATACTGTCCTCATTGGTTGTGCGCTTCGCGTTTCCCCGATGGATCTCTATGTGGTGGAGCGTATGGGGGCGCTGGTGGATCAGGTGCTAACCCGAGTAATGCTTGCTGGTTACGCCGTGCCGGTGATGCCGTTACCAGGGCCGGTTGCTGTGGCGGGGCAAATGATCAAAGGGCTCAAAGTCCAGGGCAACCAGTTGCAAGTGCTGAGTCACCTCGCGGACGAAGATGCGGCCAACATGCAGGCATCGTTTGCAAAACATGCACGTCCAGAACTAGGGCAGGCATTCGATAGTCGCTTAAAAGAGCTTCAGGCGCTTAGTGGTTGTCCGGTTTGCGCTGCGACATGCGAGTTAACCGCTCAGAGTGACGGCGGATTTAGCAGCGTCTGTAAACAATGCGAAACCAAGCGTTACTGGCGCAAGCTAACTGGAACAGGCTGGGAGTATCAGCAGTTCCTCAATGGGATAGATGTATTTCGTGTCAACGGGCGGCGTAGCATGACTCTCGTGATAGACCGGAAAGCGGGTGATGCCTGATTGAGCACGCCAGATATTTGCTTGAGCAGGAAGCCCGTATCAGCTACGGAGACTTGTCGAGTCTTGGCCAGAATGGACGTAGCCTTTAAGTCCTCGTCCGGTCATGTCTTGTCTAAGAGGCTGTTTGGGTTAGGACATGCACCATCAAGTTCGTATTTCAGATGTGCTCGATTTTGATTACCAACCAGTAGAATCTTATTTAGGCCGTAACCAGCAGACTCCAGGACATCCAAGCGTTCCAGAGTGATCTGCAAAGCGTGCAGCATGCTGCAATCCAATTTTAAGCTAGTACTCAAAAGTCTGGCTCGTTAACTGAAGCGGCCAAACGTTAGGCACGGTTTAGGCACAGAATTGGCACAGCGCGAAAATCAACCTAAAACGAGTCGCCCAGGCAGTGCTCATCTTGGGCTGCAAGTAGGGCAGTTTAAGTTTCGAGATGTAGCTGGGATTAGAGCAGGTCGATTTTACGGATTTTTAAAAATCCCTATAAATCAAAAAGATATGGCGCACCAGGCGGGATTCGAACCCACGACCCCCGCCTTCGGAGGGCGGTACTCTATCCAGCTGAGCTACTGGTGCGTAATTGTTGCGGCGATCATTTGACCACTAGCTGTCACCCTTCTCAACCCAACGAGTATTGCCTTCGGAGGGCGGTACTCTATCCAGCTGAGCTACTGGTGCGTAATTGTCGCGGTGGTCATTTGACCACTAGCTGCCACCCTTCTCAACCCGACGAGTATTGCCTTCGAAGGGCAGTACTCTATCCAGCTGAGCTACTGGTGCAACGCGGCGCAATCATACGCATCTCGCTGGCGGGCGTCCATGCCGCTACTTTGTTCGTGATTCTGCACGGGAACCGCCGCCTGGCTATCTGGGCCTGCGAGCAGGGAATATGCACAGTCCTCGTTAATTTTTTCGAACATACTATTGCCCTTTACCCCTCTTAACCCTAGCATTCGTTTGAGATTTCAAACGCTCTTGCTGAAATCATCTGCGCTACGCTTTTTTGCGCGTTTATTAAGCAGCATAAGCCCAACGATCAAATCCAGCGACGCTGTAGGGCGGCGCATTCGATGACAGGTACCGATGCCAGGGTGTCGGAATTGAGGAGACTGCCATGCAACTGAAAGACACCCAGCTGTTCCGTCAGCAAGCTTATATCGACGGTGTTTGGTTGGACGCCGACAGCGGCCAGACCATCAACGTGAATAACCCGGCAACTGGCGAAATTCTCGGTACAGTCCCAAAAATGGGCGCGGCCGAAACCCGTCGCGCCATTGAAGCCGCAGAGAAAGCGCTGCCGGCCTGGCGTGCACTGACCGCCAAGGACCGCGCCAACAAACTGCGTCGCTGGTTCGAGCTGATCATCGAAAATCAGGACGACCTCGCGCGCCTGATGACCCTGGAGCAGGGCAAGCCATTGGCTGAAGCTAAAGGCGAAATCGTTTATGCCGCCTCCTTTATTGAGTGGTTCGCCGAAGAAGCCAAGCGCGTCTATGGCGATGTGATTCCCGGTCACCAACCAGACAAGCGCTTGATCGTGATCAAGCAGCCAATTGGCGTGACGGCAGCAATTACCCCGTGGAACTTCCCGGCGGCGATGATCACCCGTAAAGCCGGCCCGGCGCTCGCCGCGGGCTGCACCATGGTGCTCAAGCCTGCGTCGCAAACGCCTTTTTCGGCGTTTGCCCTGGCTGAGCTGGCCCAGCGTGCCGGTATTCCTGCCGGTGTGTTCAGCGTGGTGTCCGGCAGCGCCGGCGATATCGGCAGCGAGCTGACCAGCAACCCGATCGTGCGTAAGTTGTCCTTCACGGGCTCGACGGATATCGGCCGCCAGCTGATGGCCGAATGCGCCAAGGACATCAAAAAGGTGTCCCTGGAACTGGGCGGCAACGCGCCGTTCATCGTGTTCGACGACGCAGACCTGGATAAGGCCGTCGAAGGCGCGATCATTTCCAAGTTCCGCAACAACGGCCAGACCTGCGTCTGCGCTAACCGCCTGTACATTCAGGACGGCGTATACGACGCCTTCGCCGAGAAACTGGCGGTTGCGGTGGCCAAGCTGCAGATCGGTAACGGCCTGCAAGAGGGCACCACCACTGGCCCGCTGATCGACGACAAAGCTGTGGCCAAAGTGCAGGAGCACATTGCCGATGCATTGAGCAAAGGCGCGCGCCTGCTCACCGGTGGCAAGCCGCACACCTTGGGCGGCAGCTTCTTCGAGCCAACCATCCTGGTCGACGTGCCGAAGCATGCAGCGGTGGCCAAGGAAGAAACCTTCGGCCCGCTGGCCCCGCTGTTCCGCTTTAAGGACGAGGCCGAAGTCATTGCCATGTCCAACGACACCGAGTTCGGCCTAGCCTCTTACTTCTATGCCCGTGATTTGGGCCGTGTGTTCCGTGTAGCGGAAGCACTGGAGTACGGCATGGTGGGCGTTAACACCGGGTTGATCTCCAATGAAGTCGCGCCGTTCGGCGGCGTCAAAGCCTCCGGTCTGGGCCGCGAAGGCTCGAAGTACGGCATTGAGGACTACCTGGAAATCAAATACCTCTGCCTGGGTATCTAACCCCCGGCGAAGTAACTGCGCAGAGGTGCACGAGAGCGCTGCACCTTCTGCGTTTATATGGACAGACCCTGTGGCCGGGTGTGCTGCGGCAGTCGATCATCGAATACTGCCAAGCCCTCCCGGTAACACATCCTTGAACCACGCCGCGATTAAACGGCGAATGAGGACACCATGAGCAAGACCAACGAATCTTTGATGCAACGCCGGATGGCTGCCGTTCCACGCGGTGTCGGCCAGATCCACCCGATCTTCGCTGAGCGCGCGGAAAACGCCACCGTATGGGACGTCGAAGGCCGCGAGTTTATCGACTTCGCCGGCGGTATCGCCGTACTCAACACCGGCCACTTGCACCCTAAGGTAGTAGCCGCGGTACAAGAGCAGCTGACCAAGCTGTCGCACACCTGCTTCCAGGTGCTGGCTTACGAACCCTATGTCGAGCTGTGCGAAGAAATCGCCAAGCGCGTACCGGGTGACTTCGACAAGAAAACCCTGCTGGTGACCTCCGGCTCGGAAGCGGTCGAAAACGCCGTGAAGATTGCCCGCGCCGCCACTGGCCGTGCCGGCGTGATCGCCTTCACTGGCGCCTACCACGGCCGCACCATGATGACCCTCGGGCTGACCGGTAAAGTCGTGCCTTACTCGGCCGGTATGGGCCTGATGCCAGGCGGTATCTTCCGTGCGCTGGCACCGTGTGAGCTGCACGGTGTGAGTGAAGACGCGTCGATCGCCAGCATCGAACGCATCTTCAAGAACGATGCGCAGCCGAGCGACATCGCGGCCATCATCATCGAGCCGGTGCAGGGCGAGGGCGGTTTCTACACCAACTCTCCAGCCTTCATGCAGCGCCTGCGTGCCCTGTGCGACGAGCACGGCATTCTGCTGATCGCTGACGAAGTACAAACCGGCGCGGGTCGTACCGGCACCTTCTTTGCCACCGAGCAACTGGGCGTAATTGCGGACCTGACCACCTTCGCCAAGTCGGTCGGCGGTGGCTTCCCGATCGCGGGCGTGTGCGGCAAAGCCGAAATCATGGACGTGATCGCACCCGGCGGCCTGGGCGGCACCTATGCCGGCAGCCCGATTGCCTGCGCAGCGGCCTTGGCCGTGTTGAAGGTCTTCGACGAAGAAAACCTGCTGGAGCGTTCACAAGCGCTGGGTGAGAAAGTCAAAACCGGTCTGCGCGCGATCCAAGCCAAGCACAAGGTGATTGGCGATGTCCGCGGTCTGGGCTCGATGATTGCCATTGAACTGTTCGAGGGCGACGAGAAGCGCACCCCGGCGGCGGCATTGGTCGGCAAGATCGTTGCGCGTGCACGTGAGAAGGGCTTGATCCTGCTGTCGTGCGGCACTTACTACAACGTCATTCGTTTCCTGATGCCCGTGACCATTCCCGACGCACAACTGGAGAAGGGTCTGGCGATCCTCGCCGAGTGCTTCGACGAACTGGCCTGATACTCAGCTGTTCATGCAAAAGACCCGCTTAGGCGGGTCTTTTGTTTTCTACCGCCGTATCAGGCTCAGCACTGAAATCCACGGCTATATCGCACCTGTTTCAGGGCGGATTTGAAACCGTGGCAAAATGCCTCATGCCGGTTTTTTATCTAAACCAACCGCTCTAGAACAGCCTATTCAGCCATGATTTAAACTTGGCTAAGTGCTCAAGATTTTCTCGCGTTGCATGCGCGCGTGACTGGCTTTCCCTTACACTGCGCGCGGCTGGCTGCGCTGAAGCCATTATTTTGCTATGACGCTTTTCTCTGAGGTTTCCATGACTGCTACGGCCAAGGCTGCGGAGATTCTGATCGCCGAAGCAGAACCCTGGACTGCCGATCTGCTCGTGCAACTGGTTCGTGATGTTCGCCCCGATGCACGCATTCTGCGCGTCACCGACGGCGAAGCGGCGCTGGCCAAATGCAAACGGCGCCTGCCGGATCTGGTGATTGCCGATGGCGACCTGCCGGGGGTCGATGGCCTGGAACTGCTGCGCCAACTGCGCCGTCACCCACGCACCCCGGCACTGCCATTTATCCTAATCAGCAGCCGCCTGGATGCCAACAGCGTGCGCGCTACACGGCCGCTGGCACCGACGGCCTACCTGGCTAAACCGTTCAATGCCGAACAACTGCGCCAGCGCCTATTGGCCATTCTCGGCAGCGCAGAGGCGCCAGCGATGAACGCTAACGCCCCTCTGCTCGTCGACAGCCTGGATGAGTACCTCAACGCGGTGCGTGAAGAAGGCCAGGGCGCGCCGCTGTTAGCCTCGGTACGTGACTCGGTGAGCCAGTGCCTGAAAGGCGACGAAACCAACCTGCGTGAACTTGAACAGATCTTTTCCCGTGACCCGCAGATCACTGCGCGCCTGATCGCTGCGGCCAACAGTGCTGCCCAGCATCAGGGCGTGCCCTGTCAAACCCTGAGCCAGGCACTGCCACGCCTGGGCGTGGCGCGCACGTTGAATCTGGTGCTGGGCATGGCCGTGCAGCGCAACGCGCAACTCAGCGACCCGCGCTTGGCCGAGCTGGCCAACAGTGCCTGGGAGAGCGCCCAGCGCAGTGCCGATCTGGCGCGCTGGCTGGCCAACGAGCTGCATCTGGATGCCGAGCTGTGCTTTACCGCCGCGCTGTTGCACAACATCGGTGAGCTGGCATTGCTGCGTAGCCTGCAAGATTGGCAGGACGCTGGCGGCGTACTGCGTGACGAGCAAATCCCGCAAAGCCTTCAGCAACGCGCCGCCAGCTTCGGCTCGGCGCTGCGCATCCGCTGGCGGTTGCCGTTCGGCCTGCGCGAGCTGATTACCGCGTTTTACACCCTCAGTAGCGGTGTCTTTTCGCGCGAGGCGCTGGTGCTCAATCTGGTGTGCCTGCTGCTACGCCAACGCAGCAATCAATCAGCCAAAGAGTTACGCGACGAACGCTGCGTACGCTTATTGCGCCTGGATATCAGCCTGCTAGAGCGCATTCCCAAGCTGTAGCGGCCAGTGGGCTGAGCCACTGAGGTTCTAACTGAGAACAGGCGATTTAAGCGTGCTGACGGTCTCACTCAGCTCCAGTAGCAGACCGGTAATTTGCTCGGCGCTCATGTTGAACGGATCAAAGCGGTCGCTGGCCGAATACTTGAGAAACAGCTCGCGGTTGGTCTGCTTGGCCCCGGCCCAACCCATGCTCCAGTTGCTGTAACGGCGCATGCTGATTTCGGCGTAGTCGAGGATGGTCAACTCCTTGTGCCGGGTGTCATCGGCCAGGCGGTTGTACAAGGCATTAACCTCGGCCCGCGGGCCTTCCAGCGCCTGCAGGAAGATATCGGCGTTGCAGCAAAGAATCCCGGTCAGGCCTTTACGCGGGTTGTTGCGCTGCGAACTGTCGAGAATTTCGCGAATCAGCTCAGCAGACACGCTGTGACTGGCTCGGCTGGCATAGGTGAGGCGGACAAGCATGGTGATCTCCTTTATTAACGTGGCAGCAGGGTTCGAGCAAAAATCAACGTACCGACACCCCAGGCGGCGTTAACCAGAAAGCCGATCAGAAAACGCCCCGGCAGCTTCACCGGATCAAAACCCATCCCCTTGAGTGGAAACACCACCAGCAAAGCGACGGTGGTCAGGGCGATACCGCCGAACAGCAGGGCCTTGAGCCAAGGTTGTGGGGTGCCTGCCTGCCAACGCAGCACCAGCAGCATCACCACCGCCCAGAGCCCACCCCAGAAGGATGCCGAAAGTAACGCAGGCACTCCCAATGGCGCAGTAGGGCTCAGGTTGAACGGCGCAAATGGCACCACTGCCAGTGCATGAAGCAAGCCCAGCACAGGCTGGTGAAAAAACGGCACGGCCAGAAAGCCCGCGAGAAAAAACAGACTCAAACGCAACATCGGTAATCCCCAGGCTAACGACTGTTAGCCGATACTGCCTTATTTGTATAAGATCCGTACAACTAATTGCACGGCATTCTTCTATCCAGCTGTGTAACAAAACCCCGCGTGCACTCTCTATAGTGGCGACATCACGGCTGAGCCTATTCAGCCCGCTGCGCCCACCCGGCGCGCCCCTCATAAAGGAGCCAACTGTGCACGCCATGCTGCCCTTGCTCGACCAACTGGCTTTTCCGGCAATCCGCCGGGGGCCACTGGAAGCGCTGCAGATCAACCTGACCTACCGCTGCAACCAGCGCTGCCTGCATTGCCACGTGAATGCCGGGCCAACGCGCACCGAGGAAATGACAGACGAAAGCCTGGCGTTATTGCATCAAGTAATCGATGCGCACCCGGTGCAAACCTTGGACCTCACCGGCGGCGCACCGGAAATGCACCCACGTTTTCGTGAAATTGTTGTACATGCGCGCCGTGAAGGCCTGCGGGTGATCGACCGCTGCAACCTGACCATCCTCAGTGAGCCCGGCTATGAAGACCTGGCCCAGTTCCTTGCCGAGCAAGGCGTGGAGGTCAGCGCCTCGTTGCCATGCTACTCACGGGATAACGTCGATAAACAGCGCGGCGATGGCGTATTCGAGGCCAGTATCAAAGGCCTGCAACAGCTCAACGCCCTCGGCTATGGCCAACCCGGCAGCGGCCTGATTCTGAATCTGGTGTACAACCCGCAAGGGCCAAGCTTGCCGCCGCCTCAGCAAGGCCTTGAGGCCGACTATAAGCAGCACCTGGCGGAAGATTTCGGAATCGTCTTCAACCACCTGCTGACCATTACCAACCAGCCGATTGCGCGCTTTGGCAGCACCTTGGTCAGCAAGGGCCAGTTCAACACCTACATGCAATTGCTGCGCGACAGTTATCGCCCGGAAAACCTCGACGCACTGATGTGCCGCTCGCTGGTCAGCGTCGACTGGCAGGGTTATCTGTACGACTGCGATTTCAACCAGATGCTCGATCTGCCACTGCCCTTGCAAGGCCAGTTGATTGGCTGCCAGCGCGCGCATTTGCGTGACCTGCTCGGCGCCACACTCGATGGCAACCCGATTGTTACCCGCGACCACTGCTACGCCTGCACCGCTGGACAGGGCTCCAGCTGTGGCGGCGCATTAAATGAATAAGCTTGGAGTGAACCTATGAGCAGCACGGTCGGGCTGTTTTTCTGGGGGTTTCTGCTGGTGTATGGCGCGCTGATGGTGGCGCTGTCGCCGCGCGCAGTGACCCTCGGTGGCTTCTTCAACGGTGAAGACAATCAAGGCCGCAGTGCTGCGCCTTGGTTGCTGACCTCAAGCATTTTTATCAGCTGGATCTTCGCCAAGTCGGTGACCAACGCCGCCAATCTGGGAGCCAGTTACGGCCTGATCGGCGGCCTGGCCTACGCCATGTATTGGCTGTCGATTCCGCTGACCGGCTTCGTCATCTACCGCCTGCGCCGGCGTTATGCGGCCACGGGGCTGGTGAGTTTTCTCAGCAGCCATTATGGCCGTGGCGCGGCGCTGGCGTTTTCTGCCGCCATCCTGATCCGCCTGTTTAACGAGGTGTGGAGCAACACCGCCGTGGTTGGTGGTTATTACGGCGACGCCGGCAGCCTTGAGTTTATCGGCGCGGCCTTGCTGTTTACCGCCGTGACGCTGGCCTATAGCCTGCGCGGCGGCCTGCGTAGCTCGATCCTTACCGATGCGGCGCAGGCGGCGATCTTTATCGTCGCGCTGGTCTGGGTACTCGGCCTAGTACTCCCGCAGCATTCCCCCAGCGAGCTGGCCAGCACCAGCCACTGGGCACTGAATGCCGGCGTCGATCTGCTGCTGGTCGCCGGTCTGCAGGCCTTCAGCTATGGCTTCCATGACCCGGTGCTGACTGATCGCGGCTTTATCAGCGAAGAGAAAACCATGCGCCGCTCATTCGTGATTGCCGGCGTACTGGGCTTTATCGCCATCCTCGCGTTCAGCCTGATCGGCGTCCATGCGCAGCTCACTGGTTTAGCGGCCTCAGACAACGTACCCGCCGCCCTGGCCAAGACCATGGGCATCGGCGCGTTAATGGTGATGACCGTGGTGATGGTCTCTGCCGCGGGCTCAACCCTGGACTCAACCTTCTCCAGTTTGGCCAAGTTGGCCGGGCGTGAGCTGCCTAAGTTGGCCGGCCGCGACCTGGGCCAGAAAGCCATCGGCGTGGGCATGGCGGTGATGGTGCTGTTCGCCCTGCTCGGCAACCTGCCGATGATCGCCGGCACCGACATTCTCAAAGCCACCACCATCAGCGGCACCATGGTGATCGGTCTGGCACCAGTGTTTATCCTGCACGGCCTGACCACGCCAACCCGCCTGGGCTTTCACCTGAGTTTCTGGACTGGTCTGGGCTTGGGCGTGGCCCTGACGCTGGGCTGGATCCCGCCAAGCTGGGCCATTGGCGACGGCAAATACGCGCTGCTACTCGGCACTAACCTGTATGGCCTGGGCCTTTGTGTGCTGGGCTATCTGGTTCCCGGCTGGCTGCGCGCCGGTCAACGAGGCGCAGCCTGATGCGCGCCGGCCGCGATTGCCCGCTGGACTACCGCCTGGCGCGGGATGCCTTTAGCGGTGAACCGCTGTTCGAATGCGCAACGCTGTATGTAGTGGGTGGCCTGTATGGCAATCGCCAGGCCCTGGCTGCGCTGCAACGGCGCCTGGTTACCGAGCCCAATGCCCGAGTGGTGTTCAATGGCGATGCGCATTGGTTTGACCGCGACCCGCAGATTTTCCAGCAGATTGAAGAAGGGCTGAGCCCGCACCTGACCCTGCGCGGCAATGTCGAAACCGAGCTGGGCCGCGCCGACGACAGCGGTGCTGGCTGCGGCTGCGCCTACCCGATGAGCGTGGACGACGAGGTGGTCGAGCGCTCCAACGCCATTCAGATGGAACTGAATCGAACCGTGCAAGGCTTGCCCGGTATGGCCGAGCACTTGGCTGCACGTCCGAGTACAGCGCTGGTCAGCGTCGGTGGCCAGCGCGTCGCCATCAGCCATGGCGATGAGCAGTCCCTGGCCGGCTGGAATTGCTCGCGCGAAGCGCTGAGTGTGCCGGCCCGCCAGCAGCAGCTGGATAGCTGGTTCGCCACTCACAATGTGCAGGTTCTGGCCACCAGCCATAGCTGCGCCGCCGTCGCGCTGAACCTTAAGCACGGCGCACTGGTCAATAACGGCGCGGCTGGCCTGCCTAACTTTGCCGGCGGCCGTTATGGCCTAATTAGCCGCATCGCGACCACGCCGCACCCGGCGGCGCTGTATCGCTGCCAGCGCGACGGATTGTTTATCGAGGCCCTGCCGCTGAACTACGACCACGCTGCCTTTCTCGCCGACTTCGACCGCCAGTGGCCCGCCCACAGCCCGGCGGCGCAGTCCTATCGCTCACGTATTCTTGGCACTGTGGCGGACCAACCGTCGCAGGCCCTGCTGGCCGGCTTTAGCCTGTGCCAAAGCCTCTGCGCCTTGGAGGCGCTGACTGATGAATAGCCGCAAAATCGCCCTGATGGGCTTGATCCTCGCCTTGCTCGGCAGCTTCTTTGTCTTCGACATTGGCCAGTACCTCAACCTTGAGGCGCTGAAAGCGCAGCAAGTGGCACTCAACGCCCAGGTCGCCGAGCAGCCTTGGCTGGCGGCGGGGTTGTTCTTTCTTGCCTATGTCGCGGTAACCGCATTGTCGCTGCCCGGTGCGGCGCTGATGACCCTGCTCGGCGGAGCGCTGTTTGGGCTCATCGAGGGCTTCGTGCTGATTTCTTTTGCCTCCACGTTGGGCGCGAGCCTGGCCATGCTCAGCAGCCGCTTTCTCCTGCGTGACTGGGTGCAGAGCCGCTTTGGCCAGCGCTTGGCGAGCATCGATGCCGGAGTCGAGCGCGAAGGCGCGTTTTATCTGTTCGCCCTGCGCCTGGTGCCGCTGTTTCCGTTCTTCCTGATCAACCTGGCCATGGGCCTGACCCGTCTGCCGCTGCGCACCTACTGGTGGGTCAGCCAGCTCGGCATGCTGCCCGGCACTCTGGTGTATGTGAACGCAGGCCGTGAGCTGGGCCAGCTGGAATCGTTGTCCGGCATTCTTTCGCCGGGGCTGCTCGGCGCCTTTGTGCTGCTCGGGGTGTTCCCGCTGATCGCGCGCAAGTTGCTCGGGCTGATTCAGGCGCGGCGGGTGTATGCAGGCTGGCACAAACCCAAAACCTTCGACCGCAACCTGGTGGTGATTGGTGCCGGCGCAGGCGGGCTGGTCAGCGCCTATATCGCCGCGGCGGTGAAGGCCAAGGTCAGCCTGATTGAAAAACACCAGATGGGCGGCGACTGCCTCAACACCGGCTGCGTCCCCTCCAAGGCGCTGCTGCGCTCGGCCAAACTGGCTAACGAACTGAAGAAGGGTGAGGCCCTGGGCTTTACCGGCGTGCAGGGCCAGGTGGATTTCCCGGCAGTGATGCAGCGCATCCAGCGGGTGATTGCCGATATCGAGCCGCATGACTCGGTGGAGCGTTACACCGGCCTGGGCGTCGAAGTGATTGAGGGTGAAGCGAAAATTCTTTCGCCCTGGACGGTCGAGGTCAATGGCCAAACCCTGAGCAGCCGCAACCTGATCATCGCCGCCGGCGCGCGGCCGTTCGTGCCCGATATCCCTGGCCTTGAGCAGGTGCAGGCTTACACCTCCGACACCATCTGGACCCTGCGCCAGCAGCCGCGCTGGCTGCTGGTGCTGGGCGGCGGGCCGATTGGTTGCGAACTCTCGCAGGCCTTCCAACGCCTTGGCAGCCAAGTGATTCAAGTAGAACGCGGTGGCCGCCTGCTGCCCCGTGAAGACGCCAACGCCAGCGAAGCGGTAATGGCCAGCCTGCGTGCTGATGGCGTCGACCTGCGCCTGGGTCATCAGGCCGAACGCTTTGAAGTGGTCGACGGTGAAACCCGCATGATCGCCCGCAACCTGGACACCGGCGAGCCGGTGACCATCGCCTTCGACTGCCTGCTGCTGGCCCTCGGCCGTAAAGCTAATGTCAGCGGCTACGGTGCTGAGGAGCTGGGCCTGACGCTGCGTGACAATGGCACTCTGGAGACTGACGAATACCTGGCCACGCGCTTCCCCAATATATTTGCGGTGGGCGATGTCACCGGGCCGTACCAATTCACCCACGTGGCCGCCCACCAGGCCTGGTACGCGGCGGTCAACGCGCTGTTTGCCGGTTTTAAACGCTTCAAGGCGGATTACCGGGTGATTCCACACTGCACCTTCACCGATCCTGAAGTGGCCCGTGTTGGCCTCAGTGAGGGCGAAGCCCAAGCGCAAAATGCCGCCTATGAAGTCACCCGCTACGGCATCGACGACCTCGACCGCGCCATCGCCGACGAAGCCGCCCATGGTTATGTGCAGGTGCTCACCGAGCCCGGCAAGGACCGCATTCTCGGCGTGACCATCGTTGGCGAACACGCCGGTGAGCTGCTTACCGAGTACGTGCTGGCGATGAAGTACAACCTGGGCCTGAACAAGATTCTCGGCACCATTCACAGCTACCCGACCATGAGCGAGGCGAACAAGTATGCCGCCGGCGAATGGAAACGTGCCCACGCCCCACAACGGCTGTTGCGGCTGGTTGAGCGTTTCCACACCTGGCGGCGCAGCTGATGCGCGCGTTAGTGCTGGGGCTGATCCTCGCCGCACCGCTGGCCCAGGCAGAGAACCTGCTGACGCCCTGGACAGCAGGCCCGCCGAGCGCCGCATGGTCCACGCCTTGGAAGCTGGCGGACATTCCCAAGCTCAAGCCGTCTGAGCGCAGCCTGATCGAGCTGGATGGCCAGCAAGCACTGCAGATCAAAGCCGATGCCGCCGCCGGTGGACTGCTGCACCCCTTGAGCCTGCCCGGCGATCAAGCCTGGCAGCTGAGCTGGCAGTGGCGCACCGAACAGCGCCTGGATAAAGCCCGCTTCGCCACCCGCGAAGGCGACGACTACGCCGCGCGAGTCTATGTGCTGCTCGACTACCCGCTGGACTCGCTGAGTTTTGTCACACGACAAAAGCTGCGCCTGGCGCGGACCTTCTTCGACCCCGACCTGCCGGCGGCAACCCTCAGCTACGTTTGGGATAACCGCGAAGCCCCTGGCACCCATGCCCGCAGTGCCTACACCGAAACGGTGGAGATGCGGGTGCTGCGCGGCCCTAAAGCCGCGCTGGGCGAGTGGCTGACGGAATCCCGCGATCTACGCGCCGACGCCACTGCCGCCTTCGGCAGCGCACCACGCAAGATTCTCGGCGTGGTGTTTGCTGCCGACAGCGACAACACCGGTGAAAGCGTGACCAGTTATTTCGCCGCGCCACAAATACGCAAGCTGCCCTGACAACAGCTCGGGTAAGTCTTTACCATGCAGCCACTGTTAGACACCCAACCTATGGAAGCTTGGCGTGACCCATCACTATGACCTGCTATTGATCGGCGCCGGCCACGCTCACCTCGGGGTGCTGCGGCGCTGGGCCTTGGTCGAACGGCCGCCGGGGCGTATCGCCCTGCTCAGTGCCGGACCGGTGGCCTGGTATTCCGGCATGTTGCCAGGGCTGTTGGCCGGCCGGCATAGCGCTGCAGATTGCCAGGTGGAGCTGCAAACCTTGTGTCGTGCGGCCAAGGTTGAGCTGATCATCAGCCCGGTGGAGAGCTTGTCCGCGGCCCAGCAGCAGGTGCAGCTTGATGATGGCCGTACCCTCGACGCCAGCTGGTTATCGCTGAACGTCGGCGCGCAAATCAGCGCACCGCCCCAGCAGGGCGAGGCCATGCAACTGCTGGCCGTCAAACCCTTCGATAGGTTCCTTGCCGGTTGGCAGCAGTGGCAGGCCGCGCCCCGGCCCATGGCCATTCTCGGTGGCGGCGCGGCGGGGGTCGAGTTGGCCCTGGCCTTGGCCGGCCAGGTGCCGCAGCTGGCGCTGTTCTGCGCAGGCCATCTACTCGATGGCTTGTCGCCTGGGGTGCGTTTGCGCGCGCTCGGCCACTTGCGCCAACACCGCGTAGAAGTACGCGAGGATTGCCCAATCAGCCGCATCGAGAACGACTGCCTGCTCAGCGGTAATGCGCCGGTCTGGCGCGGCCAGCGGTTATTGCTGGCCAGCGGTGCCAAGGCCTTTGCCTGGCCGCAGCACAGCGGCCTGGGCTGCGATGAGCGCGGCTTTGTGTTGATTGCTCCCACTCTGCAGAGCTACACCCACCCGACAATTTTTGCTGTGGGCGACTGCGCCAGCCTGCCCGGTGCACGCAAGAGCGGGGTGTATGCAGTTCGCCAGGGCCCGGTGCTGGCCACCAACCTAAGTGCGGCGCTGCGCGGTTTGCCGCTCAAGCGCTACCGCCCACAGCGGCAGAGCCTGGCCCTGCTGGCCACCGGTGACGGCGGTGCCCTGCTGGACTGGCACGGCTACAGCGCCGGCGGGCAACTCTATGGCCGCTGGAAAGATTTTCTTGATAAGGGTTTTATCCAGCGTCATCGTTTTTAGCCGCTCTGCGCCCTAACCCCACGGGGTTAACCAAACGCTAAGTGATTAACGCTCCTGCGACCAAAGTGTCATGGTCGAATACACCCATGGCTGCTCGAATCAACCTTTCAGCAAAGGTTGGCCGCAGGGAGCGTCACCCACTATGGTCTATAGAATTGTCGACAGCGGCCGATTGCCTAAGCAGGCATATCCAACTGCACGCACCCAGGTTCCAGCAGGCATGGCCCGCCCACTGCATAGCGGCGCGCCACAGGCAGTTTCTGGCCTTGCTTGGGCCAGAATAAGAATAATGAGGTTTGTCATGCGCTCCGCGTTTATTACCTATCCCAAGGCTTGCCTGCTGCACGCCGTCGGGCTGGCCGGATTAATGGTGGCCTATCAACAGATCCAGCTGCCCTGGTTTATCAGCATTCCGTCGTTCCTGCTGTTGGCGCTCTGGCCCTGGCTCGGGCCCTGGCAGCGTCAGCACGAAGAGCCGCTGGCGCAGGCCAATCCGCCGCATCCATCATTCAACGACCTCAGCCAGAGCCTGTCGCGGCAAACCTGCCACAACGCCCTGGCCGCAGCCGAAGTGGCCCATGCGGCGCAGCAACTGGCCGGCAAGCTGCACTCGCAGCTGAGCGCCACCGAGCAGATCAACCAGGCCGCTGAGGCCATCACCCACACCGAACAGGACAACGCTCAGCGCGCCGAGCAAACCCTGCTGGCCGCGCAAAGCGTGCGCCAGAACAGCGCCAGCGGGCAGCAAGAGCTGCGTGAAGCGATCGAGGCCATGCAGCAGTTGAGCGCGCAGACGGCAACCAGCCGCGAGCTGATTGATGGCCTCAGCAGCCGCACCGAACAGATCGAGAAAGTCACCCAAGTGATCCAGTCAATCGCCAGCCAGACCAACCTGCTGGCGCTCAATGCGGCCATCGAAGCGGCCCGCGCCGGTGAGCTCGGCCGCGGTTTTGCCGTGGTCGCCGATGAAGTACGCAACCTCGCTGGGCGCACCAGCAGCGCCACCGAGGAGGTCGCGCAGATCGTCGGCGATATCCGCCAGCAAAGCGGCGCCGTGGTCAGCCACATGCAACAACAAGCCGAGCAGCTCACCCAGGCGGCGCAACAAATCGAGCATACCGGCGAGCAATTGCTGGGGATTGCCGAGCTGGCCGAGGATGTCGAAGCCCAGGTTGGGCAGATCGACAGCGGCACCCGGCATAACCATGAACGCCTGGCCGAACTGTCCGTCGCCGTCGGCCAATTACGCAGCGATGTCGACGACAGCGAAGGGCAAACCCGCCAACTCAGTAACGCCGCCGAGCGCCTGGTCGGCCAAGCGGAAAGCATCAGCGAGCAACTCGCCGAAGTCGGCCTGGATGACTATCACCAGCGTATTTTTGATCTCGCGCGTAACGCCGCCGCGCAGATTGCCGCGCAGTTCGAAAGCGATATTCAGGCGGGCCGGGTCAGCGTCAGCGACCTGTTCGACCGCCACTACCAACCGATTGCCGGTAGCTTCCCAGCCAAATACAGCACCCGCTTCGACCGCTATGCCGATCAGGTGCTGCCAACCATTCAGGAGCCGCTGCTCAGCCAGCATGAAGGCCTGGTGTTCGCCATCGCCTGCACCCCGGAAGGCTATGTGCCGACCCACAACAACGCCTTCAATCATCCGCCCTGCGGTGACCGTACCGTAGACACCCTGAAGAGCCGCAGCAAACGCCTGTTCAACGACCGCACCGGCATCCGCTGCGGCAGCCATCAAAAGCCGTTGCTGCTGCAAACCTATATGCGCGACACCGGCGAGCTGATGCACGACCTGTCGGTGCCGATCATGGTTCAGGGTCGCCATTGGGGTGGTTTGCGCCTGGGTTATAAGCCCGAGGCCTAAATCGGCGCGACGCTATCCCGTCGCACCCCGAGAGCCAGGCCTGTGGCGGCGGGCAGCACGGACAGAGATTCGAGCGGAGCGGGGTATTCATCCTCTCGATACTCGTCATTAAAACTTTTGAATTATCGAATCAGAGCAAGGCTCCTATGCTGTACGCCATTCACGCTCGCAATGGGCATTTACCTACAAGGAGCAGGTTATGAAGATTCTGCTGGTTCTGACTTCCCACGACCAACTCGGCGATACGGGCCATAAGACCGGTTTCTGGCTAGAGGAATTTGCTGCGCCTTATTACGTATTCAAGGATGCCGGTGCGCAGCTGACCCTGGCCTCGCCCAAGGGCGGTCAGCCACCCCTTGACCCGAAAAGCGCTGATGCCGATGCGCAAACCGCCGCTACCGACCGCTTCAACGCCGACCCGGCCGCGCAACAAGCACTGGCCAACACAGTGCCGTTAAGCCAGGTAAAGGCGGACGATTTCGATGCCGTGTTCTACCCAGGCGGCCATGGCCCGCTGTGGGATTTGGCCGAAGACCGCACCTCAATTGCCCTGATCGAACGCTTCCAGGCACTCAACAAGCCAGTGGCGGCGGTGTGTCATGCACCGGGCGTGCTGCGCCATGTGAAAGCGGCCAACGGTAAGCCGCTGGTCAGCGGTAAAAAAGTCACCGGGTTCAGTAACAGCGAAGAAGCGGCGGTGCAGCTCACCGAAGTGGTGCCCTTCCTGGTGCAAGACATGCTGATCGCCAACGGCGGCCATTACACCAGCAAGAACGACTGGCACAGCCATGTGGCGGTCGACGGCCTGCTGATTACCGGGCAAAACCCGGCGTCCTCAGAGGCCACCGCCGACGCACTGATCACGCTGCTAAACAGCCACTAATCGCTAAACAGGCTGGCGTACCGCATATATAAAGCTGAACGCCGGCCAGAGGTCATTTCAACCATGCAACTTAACGCCGATTTCAGCCAGCGGGCGCTTGTGCGTCCAGACGACAGCCCCTGGGTCGCATCGCCCATGCCCGGTGTCGAGCGGCGCATGCTCGACCGCATTGGCGAGGAACTGGCACGAGCAACCTCCATCGTGCGCTATGCCGCAGGCTCTCACTTCAGCTCGCACCAGCACCCCGGCGGTGAGGAGTTTCTGGTGCTGGAAGGGGTGTTCTCCGACGAGCGCGGAGATTACCCGGCCGGCACCTATGTGCGTAATCCGATCGGTAGCCAACATGCGCCGTTCAGCCGCGATGGCTGCACGATCTTCGTCAAACTCATGCAGTTTGATCCAGCAGATGATCAGCACGTCGTCATCGACAGCAACCGCGCCGAGTGGCGACAAGGCTTGGTTCCGGGTCTGCAGGTGTTGCCGCTGCATCAGCATGGCACCGAGCATGTGGCGCTGGTGCGTTGGGCGCCGGGCACCTATTTCAATGCGCACCGGCATTGGGGCGGCGAAGAGATTCTGGTGCTCGAGGGTACCTTTCAGGATGAATTCGGCGACTACCCGGCCGGCAGCTGGCTACGCAGCCCGCACCTGTCGCAGCACACCCCATTCAGTGAACAGGGCTGCCTGATCTGGGTAAAAACCGGGCACCTGCCCGATTAACCCTCGCTGGCCATCGACCGCTTATACACACGGGTGCGCCACGCCGCTTTGAGTTGCTCCAGCAATAAGGCGCGCAGCGGTGAAACCTGCGCATGGGTGCGCTTACCGCGGCTAAGCTGGCGCAGCTGAAACTTCACCGTGGCCATGTACGCCAACGAGGCAAACGCCTTGTTCTTCCAGCGGATCGGCGGCAACTCGGCCAGGGCTTCACGCTGGCCAGCCTGCCACTGCTTAGGCAAGGCCGGCTCGATGGCCAACGCCGTACCGATACCGGCCATGGCCACACCGCTGGCCAGCACCTGCTCGACCACCGGCAGGCGGCGAATACCGCCAGTGACCATCACCGGCATCCTGGCCACCGCCGCGATCTCCCCGGCAAATTCGAGGAAATACGCCTCGCGCGCCAAGGTCCGCCCGTCGCGGGCATCGCCCTGCATGGCCGGCGCTTCGTAGCTGCCACCGGACAGCTCGACCAGATCAACCGCCTGTTCATTAAGCAACTGCACCACACGCTTGGCATCGGCTGCGGCAAAGCCGCCGCGCTGGAAGTCCGCCGAGTTGAGCTTGACCGCCACGCAGAAACCCGGCGCCACCGCCGCGCGCACCGCCGTGACCACCTCAAGCAGCAGGCGTGCGCGGTTCTCCAGCGGGCCACCCCAGCGGTCCGTGCGTTTGTTGCTCAGCGGCGAGAGGAACTGGCTAAGCAGGTAACCGTGCGCCGCGTGGATCTGCACGCCGTTGAAGCCGGCCTGTTCGGCCAGTTGCGCAGTGCGCGCAAAACGCTGAATCAATTCGGCAATCTCCGCCTCATCCAGGGCTTTGGGCACGGCAAACATCTTCGATAAACCGCCCAACTGCAACGCCACGGCCGAAGGTGCAACAGTCGGCTGGCCGAGGTTAGCCTGCATCTGC
This sequence comes from Pseudomonas sp. MIL19, assembly GCF_028680365.1. Classification (NCBI taxonomy): domain Bacteria; kingdom Pseudomonadati; phylum Pseudomonadota; class Gammaproteobacteria; order Pseudomonadales; family Pseudomonadaceae; genus Pseudomonas; species Pseudomonas sp. MIL19. Next base: position 20,999 of record NZ_JAPPVG010000026.1, read on the forward strand.
CGGCCCGGATGATTGATCTGCATCCAGATCTGCGCCCCCTTGGCGCGGCCAATGCGCGCCCAGTCGCGGAACTTGTCCAACTGCGAGGCGTCTTCCAGCACCACGCCGCCAGGGCCGGTCATGGCGCGACGGTCGACCATCACATTGCCGGTCAACAACAAACCCGCACCGCCTTCGGCCCAGGCGCGATACAACTGCAACAACTCGGCAGACGGGCCCTGATTCAGGTCGGCCAGGTTCTCTTCCATCGCCGCTTTGGCGATGCGATTGGCCAGGATGCTGCCGTTGGGCAGATGTAAGGGTTGGAAGGCGGTCATGGCGTACTCCGAGGTAGCAGGTGGAGCGAGCCTAAGGTTAAAGTCAACTTTAAGGTCAATAGCCCGGAGTGACGCTCATGAAAATTGGTGAACTGGCCACCCGCAGTGGCTTGGCGCCCTCACGCATTCGCTTCTACGAAGCCAGCGGGCTGCTCAGCGCGCAGCGCCAGGCCAACGGTTATCGCCGCTACCCCGAGCAGGCGTTGCACACCCTGGGGATTATCAGCTGCGCACAGCAGGCCGGGTTCAGCCTGGAAGAGATTCGCCGCCTGCTGCCGCAAACCGAGTCACAGGGCTTGGGGCACGCTGAATTGCTCGCCAGCCTGCAGCGCAAGGTCGTCGAAATCGAGGCCATGCAACAGCGGTTGCTCGAGAACAAAGCACAACTGCTGACGATCATCGCCACCATCGAAAATAAACCCGAAGGCATGCCCTGCAGCGAGAATGCCGAACGGGTACTGGCCAATCTGCGCGGCGCCTGAATCAGCCAAACAAGCCCGGCCAATGTTTAGCGATACAGCAACCAAGCATGTGAAAAATCAGATTTAACCGATGCTTGGCCCTGTGTGACCCTGCTGGCCATGTGTTCTTCCACCGCGTTTTCCGCCCCCTCTGCATGCGCCACGCAGCTGTCTAAACGGTGCCATTGCGCCGCCCGGCAGAGCAATGCCACGCTGCCAAAACCCCTGGCCTTCTGGGCGCTCTGGCATTGCCGCCATGCGCGCCCACCGGATGCTGCACAGCTATTCCTCTGATTGCCTTGTAGCCAGCGCCGCTGGTTGCCAACGCGGAGCCCTGCTTGCTCCAGCACCCGCATGTTGTACCCAGGAATCGTCTTATGAACGCCGCAATCAAACCCGTGCTGCCCGCCGCCGAACGCTGCCCGTCCTATTACAGCGCCACCCTCAATGAAGAAACCGACTACCCGACCCTGCAAGGCGAGGTCAGTGTCGATGTGGTGATCATCGGCGGCGGTTTTACCGGTGTAGCGTCTGCCGTTGAATTGGCCGAACGCGGCCTGAAAGTGGCGATTGTCGAGTCCAACAAGATTGGCTGGGGCGCCACCGGGCGCAACGGCGGCCAGGTCACCGGCAGCCTGTCGGGCGATGCGGCAATGACCAAGCAGATGCGCAACACCCTCGGCGAAGAGGTTGAAGACTTTATCTGGCACCTGCGCTGGCGCGGCCACGACATCATCAAGAACCGCGTGGAAAAGTACGGGATCAACTGCGACCTCAAGCACGGCCACCTGCATGCGGCGATGAAGCCCGTGCATATGCAAGAACTGCAGGCCACCTACGCCGAAGCGCAGCGCCGCGGCATGGGCGCTGACGTGACCCTGCTCGACCGCGACGGCGTGCGCAGCCACCTGGCCAGCGACCTTTACAGCGGCGCGCTGAAGAACACCCGCAATATGCACCTGCACCCGCTGAATCTGTGCATCGGCGAAGCCAAGGCGGCGGCAAGCCTGGGCGCGCTGATTTTCGAGCACTCCGAAGTACTGGAGATTGTGCATGGCAACAACCCGGCGGTGGTCACCGCCCAAGGCCGGATCAATGCCAAGCAGGTGCTGCTGGCCGGCGACGTGTACCACAAGCTGGAGCCGAAGAAGCTCAAGGGCATGATCTTCCCGGCCATGGGCGGCATCGTCACCACCGCACCGCTGGGTGAGCTGGCGAAGCAAATCAACCCGCAAGACCTGGCCGTGTATGACTGCCGCTTTGTCCTCGACTACTACCGCATGACCGCCGACGGCCGCCTGCTGTTTGGCGGTGGCTGCAACTATTCCGGGCGCGATTCACGCGACATCGCCGCCGAGCTGCGCCCCGGCATCGAGCAGACCTTCCCGCAGCTCAAGGGCGTCGCCATCGACTTTCAGTGGAGCTGCGCCATGGGCATCGTGATCAACCGTATCCCGCAGCTGGGCAAGCTCTCGAACAACGTCTGGTACTGCCAGGGCTACTCCGGCCATGGCATCGCCACCACCCATATCATGGGTGAAATCATGGCCAACGCCCTGACCGGCACGCTGGGCCACTACGACACCTTCGCCGCCTGCTCACATATCAAGGTGCCGCTGGGCGATGTGTTCGGCAACCCGATGCTGGCCGCCGGCATGTGGTACTACCAGATGCTGGAAAAATTCCGCTAAGGCATGCGCTTGTACTAAATCGCGGCCAAAGCCGCTCCTACGACAGGTGTGAGTCTGTAGGAGCGGCCTTAGCTGCGAGCGTTGGATCAGCGCAGGGATCCTGGGCCTCATCACGCTCATCGACAAACTCCACCGCTGGCGAGCCGTCGGCATTTAGCTGGTAGATCGCGCGTGGCTGGCCGTTGTCGTTGAAGAACACCTGCCCCAGCCCCGTGCCATTCCAAAGGCGCTCGCCGGCCTTGCTGCGTGAGGGAATGCGCGGTGTGACCTGCATACGCCGACGCTTGGTCAGCCAGTTGAGCGGCGACCAAGGCGCATATAACCAGCGATTGAGGCGATCAAACCAGTCGAGCAAGCGCCGTGGAAATTCGTTTTTCACCCCGCTGCTGGTGATCTGCCAGAGCTGCGGGCCGCGTTTGCGCTGGCGGATTAGCACCTCGTAAACGAACGAATAGTGCACGTCGCCGGAGAGAATTACGTAGTTACCCGGCGTGCGCGAGTGGCGAAAAATGTTCAGCATCACCTGCGCGGCGCCGCGGTGGGCCATCCAGTTTTCCGCATCGACCATCAGCGGATGACCGGCCCAGCTGAAGAGCTTCTGGATAGCCTCGATCAGCTTGACGCCAAACATCGGTGCCGGGGACACGATAATCGCCGAGGGATGATCGAGCAGTTCTTGTTGAAACTCGCACAGCGCTTCCCAGTCCAGCAGGCCAGACGGCCGCTTGAGGTTGCGCTCGCTGCGCCAGCGCCGGGTGCGCGTATCCAACACCACCAGCGCCGGGGTACTGGGCAGCACAAACTGCCACTGGTGAAATCTCAGCAGGGTGTCGATCAACCCATCCTGCGGCTGACTGTCCATATGATTGGCGGCATCACGACCCTCGGTCATCGCGCGGATCATCTGCAGCGGTTTGGCGAACACATCCGGGTTGTTACCCCAGCCCTGGCACAGCAGGTAGGCGATCAAGGCATTGCCGATAATCCGTTTGGAAAACGGATGACCATAGGCGGTCTGTTCCCACTGCGCGGAGAGGTTCCAGTCATCGGTGATGTCGTGATCATCGAAAATCATCAAGGTCGGCAAGTGGGCGAGGGCACGCGCAACCCCGCCGAGGCCAGCGCGAAACGCCTCGATATGCTCACGCTCAGCCTGATAACGCGCGACTTTCTCCACGCTCAATTCAGGCATTTCGGCCTTGAGCAGCGTCCAGGGCAGCGGCGACCAGACCAGCAGGTACATGGCCAATACTTCGGCGCAGGTGACCAGGTGGTTGTCGGCGCTGCTGGTGGTAAACACCGGCTTTTCCACCCCACCGAAGAAGCGCTCACGCAGGGTTTCGTTGCTCTTCAGCGCCGGCAGCAACTCGCCGCGCTGGTAGTAGCTGGCCGGGTGCTGATACAGCGCCTCGCTGTCATCGACCACCGCGCCCTCCAGGTGCTCACCGAACAGGCCGAGGCGCGCGATCACCTGATGAATCGCCCGCAGCATCGGTCCGCTGACATCATCGGCATAGATCTGATCACCGCTCATCAGCAGCAAGGCCGGACGTTGTTCGGGGGTGTGCGCTTCAGCCAGCAAACGGTCGGCGCAGAGCAGGCCATCGGCCGCCGGGTGATGCGGCTTGCGGCAGGAGCCATGCAGAAGGTGATCAAGTTGCGCACGCAGGACAAAATTCGCCTGGCGCGCGCCGGCATACAGCAGGTGCGGGGCCCACTCCGCCATGCCCATGTCGGCCTGGCCGGCCTGTTCGATCAGCAGGTCGTAGTCGATCTGCACGTCGCAGGGCAGCGGCGTATCCAGCTTGAGGTCGATCAGGTGAATAAATGCCTGCTCGCCGATCTGGATGACCTGGCAGCTGTCGCCTTGCAATGGGTAGCGCTGCGGCTCTGCAGCGTCGCCATGCGCCAACTGCAGGCTCAGCGTCAGTGGCTGACTACCGACCAGCCACAGCACCAGGCGCTTTGGCTCCATGCGCCGCAGCAGCGGGCCAGCCAGCACCGGGGGCACGTCAAGGTGGGCAACAGCGCTGGTGGTTGGCATCAGGTCATTGAGCTCGAGTGGCAATACAGGTCGGCAATAGAGCGCCAGTGTGCACCAGAGGTTCAGTCGGTGCAGCGTGTCGCGGCAGTTTGCCTCACTGCGCTGCTTGGCGCAGGCGCGGCCAGTCGAGGATTTCGATCTCGCCATAGGTCAGGCGCACAATGCCCTGGCCTTCCAGCTCCTTGAGAATCTGATTGGTGGTTTGCCGGGAGATCGCCAGCATCAACGCCAGCTGCTCTTGGGGCAAATGCAGAACACGGCGCGGCTCACCTTCGCCGTAATTCTCGGCCATCAGCAGTAAGCGCCGGGCCAAACGGGGGGCGGCGGGCAGCAGGCTCATTTCTTCCAGGGCGATAAATGCCAGGCGCAGTTTCTGGCTCATTAGCAGGGCGAAGTCGCGCCAGTACTGCGGCTGTTGCTCAAGCAACGTGAGCAAGCGTGCCTGCGGTACCCACAGCAGGGTTGAGGCACTTTCGGCAAAGGCGTCGTGGGTGCGCGGCTGGCCATCGAACAAGGAGATTTCGCCAAACCAGTAAGGCGCTTCGACCAGGGTCAGCAGCGCCTCTTTACCGGTCGCACTGACCGCACCAATGCGCATACCGCCAGCAACCACCGCATACAGGCCGCAGGGCTTGTCGCCACGACGAAACAGCACCTGACCCGCGGCTAACGGCTGCACCTGGGCGGCCGTCAGCAGGGCTTCTTGCAACTCCATGGGCAAGGCGCTGAACCAGTGGCCCTGACGCAGACGCGCCTGATAAGCGTAGGCCGCCGCGCTCATCGGGCGCTCACAGAGCGGTGGCTCGCAGTTTGTCGGCTAGCTGACAGAGCCGTGCGAGTAGGCGAGTTCATGCTAAGCACCTGTCCTGCGTGAGGAAAATAATAATGAAAACCCTAGTCGACCATCTGGCGCAATACGCGGCGTATCACCGCGATCAACGCAACATTCTCAGCCACTTTATCGGTATTCCCCTGATTGTGCTGGCCGTGGCCGTGCTGCTTTCACGTCCCGGCTTCGAACTGCTCGGCCTATGGCTTTCCCCCGCGCTGTTGGTAGCCCTGGCGGCGGGTGTGTTCTACGTGCGCCTAGATCGGCGTTTCGGCCTGTTGATGGCGTTGCTGCTGGCACTCAGCCTGTGGGTGGGCGCCGGCGTGGCGCTGCAATCGACGCCAGTCTGGCTCAGCAGCGGTATTGGCCTGTTCGTGATTGGCTGGGTCATCCAGTTTGTCGGCCACTACTACGAAGGGCGCAAACCGGCGTTTGTCGATGATGTGATGGGCCTGGTGATCGGCCCACTGTTCGTCGCCGCCGAAGCCGCCTTCCTGCTGGGCCTGCGCAAAGACGTTGAGCAGGCCATCGTCGAGCGCGCAGGGCCAACCTGCATCCGTGACAAGCACGCCAGCTCCTGAGCACGTGCGGTACGGTTCAGCCTTTGGAGAGCGCCATCCACTGGTCAGTCAGTGAACGCGTATGGCGATACACGGTGATCGGCGCAAACGGCCGGCCCGAGGCGCTCTGCAGGGCGCTGCTCTGGCTATTGAGGTCAACCAGGGCGGCCTTGAGGTAATCCCAGCGGGTTTTCAGCTTGCCAACCTGCGGATCGGCCTTGCCGTCTAGAGTGGCCAGTTGCGCATCCACTGAGGGCACGATCTTGCGCTCATCCTGGCCGAGGTAGGTATCGGGCTGCTCACGGGCGGTTTCGAAATTGCCAAAGTAGGCGCGGCTCAGGTACTGCACCGCGAGGTATTCGAGCTTGGCGGACAATTCACTGTCGCCCGGGCTGGCAAGTGTGCGGCTGTGCTCCAGCACGCCGAGCAGGGCTTTGCTGAGGTCCTCGGGGTAGCGCCAGGGCATGTCATCTTCGTTCGGCCCAAAGGCCACGCCACGACGAATCTGCACCACCAGTTCCTGATGCGCGCCGCGCAGGGCATTGCTGCTTTGCGGCAGGCTTTGCACTGCCGCCGCCAGGGCTTGCAGGTCGGTCTCAAGGGCATCCTGATGTTTCTTTTGGAAACCTTCACCGCGTAACAGCATCAGGCTGCTGGTGACCCGGCTAGCCTGCACCTGTACCTGTTCTTGCGGAGTCACGGCATGGGCAGCGGTCAGTGGCGAGAGAGCGGCCAGCAAGCCAATAACCGCGAGCAATAGCGTGCGAGACAGCGATGTAAAACGCATACGAGGGGTGCTCCTTATTATTGTTGTGAGCAGCGCTGAGTCGAGTCAGCTAATACAAACGCGCGCCACAGGGTACTGCACTGAATAGCGCAGAAAAGCAGCCTAAAGAGTGATTTCGTCGGAAAGATGCGCCAATCCGCCAGATGCGCAGCGCGCTGTAATATGACTGCCCGTCAACTGGCGCCCAGCAGTGACACCGACTTGACCTGCGCCCACAGTGATTGCTCGCGCTGGATGTTCAGGCGGTCGAAGGAGTAACGGGTGATCCGCGCCATCAGTTGCTCGCGCCCTACCTGCACACGCACCAGCACATGCGCCTGTTCGGCGACGTTGATCCAGTCCACCACCCGCGCCGGTAGCAGGTTGAGCACACTGCTTTGCTGCGCCTGCTGCAGGCTCAGGCTGACATCCCGCGCCTTGATCTTTACCCGCACCGATTGGCCCGTTGGCAGCGGCCCATGGGGCAACTGCAGGCTAATGTCGCTGCCGGGCAACTGCACCGCGAGCAACCCGTAAGCGGGGTCATGGGCCGTGACCTGTGCATCCACAACGGCCTCGGCATCCTCCTCAAAAACAAACGGCAGGTCGGCGCGCAGCAAGGTTTCCTTCAAGGGGCCGCTGGCGCTGACCTTGCCGTCTTCCAGCAACACCAGATGATCGGCTAGGCGCGCGACTTCATCAGGCGAATGACTGACGTAGATAATGGGCATCTGCAGCTCACTGTGCAGGCGCTCCAGATAGGGCAGCACTTCTTGTTTGCGCTTGAGGTCGAGGGCAGCCAGTGGCTCATCCAGTAACAGCATCCGTGGGCTGGTCAGTAGGGCACGGGCGATGCCGACGCGCTGCTGCTCGCCACCGGATAGCTTGCCCGGCAAACGCTGCAGCAAATGGCCAATACCCAGTAACTCCACTGCCTGCTCCAGAGCAATGCGCCGCTGCGCTGCCGGAATACGTTTAAGCCCGTACTCCAGGTTGCGCCGTACCGACAAATGGGCAAACAGATTGGCGCCCTGAAACACGTAACCCACGGCGCGTTTGTGGGCTGGCACGAAGAGGCCTTGGGCACTGTCTTGCCACACCTCGCCATTGACCTGCAGATAGCCCTCGCTGGGCCGATCCAGCCCGGCAAAACAGCGCAGGCAACTGGTCTTGCCTGAGCCCGAGTGGCCGAACAAAGCGCTGACCCCACGACCGGGCAGGTTGAGGTCGACATCCAGAGTGAAGCCAGCATGCTCAACCTTGAAGCGCGCCTGGATTTCGCCCGCGCCGCCAAGCGTCGGCGTCGGCACATTGCGCCGCTGCAACGGCCAGATCATTGCCACACCCGCTGGCTGCTTCGCCCGGAATACAGGGCCAGCAGCACGATAAAGGAAAACAGCACCATCCCACCGGCCAGCCAATGGGCCTGGGCGTAATTCATGGTTTCTACGTGGTTGTAGATCTGCACAGACGCCACCTGGGTCTTGCCGGGGATATTGCCGCCAATCATCAGCACCACACCGAACTCACCAACGGTATGAGCGAAGCCGAGAATGGAGGCGGTCACAAAACCCGGTTTGGCCAACGGCAGCACCACCGTAAAAAAAGCATCCCACGGCCCAGCACGCAGCGTGGCGGCGGCCTCCAGCGGCGCCCGACCAATTGCCTCAAAGGCGTTCTGCAGCGGCTGTACGACAAAGGGCAGGGAATAGAACACCGAGCCAATCAGCAGCCCGGTAAAGGTAAACGTCAGGGTGCCCAACCCGAGGCTCTGCGTCAGCTGACCGATAACGCCGTGCGGGCCCATGCTCACCAGCAGGTAGAAGCCAATCACCGTGGGCGGCAGCACCAGCGGCAGGGCGACGATGGCGCCAATCGGCTGCTTCCAGCGCGAGCCGGTGCGCGCCAACCACCAGGCAATCGGCGTACCGATCAGCAGCAGCAAGACCGTGGTCAGCGCGGCCAGCTCAAGCGTCAACAGTACCGCAGCAAAATCAGCTTCAGTCAGAGGCATCAGCACATCCCTTTAACGCTGGTAGCCGTAAGACTGGATAATCGCGACCGCTTTTTCGCCTTTCAGGTACTCGCTAAAGGCCAGCGCAGCAGGGTTGTGTTCACCTTTTTTAAGGATCAACGCATCCTGCTTGATGGGTGTATGCAGCTCCGCCGGCACTTGCCAGGCCGAACCGCTACTGAGCTGACCCTCCTTGTACACCTGTGACAATGCAACAAAGCCCAGCTCGGCATTGCCGGTGGCAACGAACTGATGCGTTTGGGTAATGCTCTGCCCCTCAACCAGTTTGTCTTTCAGCGTTGCGCTCAGCCCCAACTTTTCCAGCACCTGGCTGGCCGCCAGGCCATAAGGTGCAGCCTGCGGGTTAGCCATTGCCAAGTGCCTGAACGGGCTGGCCTTGAGCACCGCATCGCTGCCATCCACATACCCCGCTTGCGCCGACCACAGCACCAAACGGCCGACCGCGTAGGTAAACCGCGAGCCGCTGACCCCCAGGCCTTCACGCTCCAACTTGGTCGCCGTGCGTTCATCGGCACTTAAAAACACCTCGAACGGGGCGCCATTGCGGATCTGCGCATACAGCTGGCCGGTGGCCCCAAAAGCGGCGAGCACAGTGTGCCCGGTATCGCTCTCAAACTCGCGGGCAATGGCCTGCAGCGGCGCAGTGAAGTTGGCCGCAACCGCCACCTGTACCTGCTCAGCCAGGACGTTACCGGTGAATGCCAGCGCCGCGAACAGCGGACACAGCGTGTGGAAAATACCAAACCTCATGCCGACTCCTGGGGGTGACGTGATCGCAGTAATGCCGCAACAACTCGCGTTATATACAAGAGAACATAGCGATAGGCGAAATTTATTCGTGCTCGCTGCACGCCCACACATAAGCAGACGGAGGGAAATACCGGGAGGTGTGAGATGTCGACGCAACCGTTTTGTTGAAACCAGGCGGCAACGTCAGGCTTCAATGCCGTGCGGCGAACAGCCAAGTATTGCCCATGGCTTAGTCGGTTCGGCGCCAAACACTGGCTAGCCAGGGCTGCTGTTCGCGCGGCAAGCCGGCTGGGCGGTAGTAATGCTGCAACTCACTAAAACCAGCGGCGGTTAACAACGCGCGCCAGGTGTTCAGGTCGTAATAGGCGGCGTAGCGGTCACCCTGCCAGCCTTCCTGATTATCACCACGGGGGTTGGAGCTGAACAATACGCCGCCCGGTTTGAGCGTGGCATGCAACTGCGCCAGCACCCGTGGCAATTCCTGGCTGGGAATATGGAACAGCACGGCATTGGCGAACACGCCGTCAAAGCGCTCGGGCGGCAGATCGAGGGCGAGAAAGTCCTGCTGCCAGGCTTCGCAGCCGCTGTCGGCGCGGGCCATTTCGACAAACCGTGGGCAGCCATCCAGGCCAACGGCGGTGTGGCCCATAGCGCTGAAAGTGCGCAAATCGCGTCCGGGGCCGCAGCCGAAATCGAGAATCTGATAGGGCGCAGTCGCTTCAATGGGCGCGAGCAGGGCGGCGATGTTCTGGCTGACATCGTGCTCGCGGGTGCCCTCACGAAAGTCTTCGGCGCAGTCCTGATAGTGCCGCACCGTCAGCGCGCTGATCTGCGCCAACTGCTCCGCGCTCAGGCGCATACGCGCTTAACCCTCGGCCAACAAGCGGCGTAACTCAGCCAATACCGGGGCGCTGGCCGGGCGTATATCACGCCACAGAGTAAAGGCCTCAGCCGCCTGCTCGACCAACATGCCCAACCCATCCAGGGTGCGCGCCGCACCCTGCTCAGTGGCCCAACGGTTAAAGGCCGTCAGCTCCTTGCCGTACATCATGTCGTAACACAGGGTATGCCCCGGCTGGATTAGGCTCGGCGCAATCGGCGGTACATCACCGGCCAGGCTGGCCGAGGTGCCGTTGATAATCAGATCGACCGGTGCATCGATCCAGTCATAACCGCTGGCAACCACCGGGCCCAGGTCGGCGAATTCACGGGCCAATTGCTCAGCCTTTGTCACCGTGCGGTTGGCGATCACCAGCGCCGCCGGTTGCTCGGCCAGCAACGGCTCCAGCACCCCGCGCACCGCACCGCCCGCGCCGAGCAGGAGGATGCGTTTACCCTTGAGCGGCACCCCGGCATTCACCGTCAGATCACGTACCAGGCCCGCGCCGTCGGTGTTATCACCGAGAAGGCTGCCGTCATCCAGCTTCTTCAGGGTATTCACCGCACCGGCGCGGCGCGCGCGCGCGCTGAGCTGATCGGCCAGGGCAAACGCCTGTTCCTTGAACGGTACGGTGACATTGGCACCCAGACCATGCTCGAAGAAGGCGCGGGCATAGCCGGGGAAATCCTCCAGCGGCGCCAGTAAGGCCTCATAGCTCAACTGCTCACCGCTCTGCTCGGCAAACAGGCGATGGATCAGCGGCGATTTGCTATGGCCAATGGGGTTACCAAAAACGCCGTAGCGGTCCATCAGGCTTCCTCTTGCAGGTTGGCGAGTTCGATCAGGTTACGATCAGGGTCGCGAATGTACACCGAGAGCAGCGGTCCGGTCGCCCCAGTACGAAGCACCGGACCTTCCTCGATGGCCACGGCGCAGGTGTGCAAATGTTCGATCACCTGGCTCAGCGGAGTGCTAAGAATGAAGCACAAATCAGCTGAGCCCGGCGTCGGACGCAGAGCCTTGGGTTCAAACTCGGCGCCATAGCGGTGCAGGTTGATCTTTTGCTGACCGAAGGCGAGCGCCTTACGCCCAGCGCCGAACGTGACGCAGTGCATGCCCAGCACTCGCGCGTAAAAAGCGCAGGTGACCTCAATATCGGCTACGGTCAGCACCAAGTGATCAAGACGCTCGATGTGCATGCGTCTCAGCCCTGCAGCCCGAGCCAATCGCGGTCGGTGAGGAAGTACTCGGTCAGGCGTGCTTCTTCACTGCCGGGCTCGGGCTTCCAGTCGTAGCCCCAACGCACATGCGGCGGCAGCGACATCAGGATCGATTCGGTGCGCCCGCCAGACTGCAAACCGAACAGCGTGCCGCGGTCAAACACCAGGTTGAATTCGACGTAGCGGCCGCGGCGGAAGGCCTGGAATTCGCGCTCGCGCTCGCCATAAGGGGTCAGCTTGCGGCGCTGCACGATGGGTAGGTAGGCCGCAATATAGGCATCGCCGATGGCGCGCATAAAGGCGAAGCTGGTGTCGAAGTCCCACTCGTTCAGGTCATCGAAGAACAAGCCACCAATGCCGCGCGGCTCGCCCCGGTGCTTGAGGTGGAAGTAGCGGTCACACCATGCTTTGAACTTCGGATACACCTCAGCACCGAACGGCGCGCAGGCATCATGAGCCACCTGGTGCCAGTGCGCGCAGTCCTCCTCATTACCGTAATAAGGGGTCAGGTCGAAACCGCCACCGAACCACCAGACAGGCTCTTCGCCCTCTTTCTCGGCGCTGAAGAAGCGCACGTTGGCGTGGGACGTTGGCACGTAGGGGTTTTCCGGATGAATCACCAGCGACACGCCGAGGGCTTCAAACCCCCGACCGGCCAGCTCTGGGCGATGAGCGCTGGCCGAAGGCGGCAGGCTGTCGCCGAACACATGGGAGAAGTTCACCCCGCCCTTTTCGATCAGCGCGCCATTCTCCATGACCCGCGTGCGGCCACCGCCACCCGCCGGACGCTGCCAGGCATCCTCGAAGAACTCAGCACCGCCATCCTCGGCTTGCAGGGTGTTACAGATACGGTCTTGCAGATCCAGCAGGTAGGCTTTGACGGCCTCAGTACGGTCACTCACGGCGGCACCTTAAAGCAGGTAGGGCAGCTCAGCGGCCAGAGGGCTGAGCGGCGAAATCGGCCGCAAGCATAACATTTGCATTCGCCACCTCGCAGTTGACGCCGGTCAATGGAGAGGATTGGATAGCACACCCTTATCTAGCGTCAGGAGACCGGCATGGCCAAGCGTATCCAGTTCAGCCACCACGGCGGCCCGGAAGTTCTCGAATACCGCGACTACACCCCTGCCGCACCAGGCCCTAATGAAGTCCGTGTGCACAACCAGGCAATTGGCCTGAATTTTATCGACACCTATTTCCGCAGCGGCTTGTACGAACCACCCAGCCTGCCAAGCAGCCTGGGCACTGAGGGTGCAGGGATTGTCGAGGCCGTGGGTGCTGCTGTGAGCGGTTTTCAGGTCGGCGACCGCGTGGCCTACGCCACCGGGCCGCTGGGCGCGTACAGCGAGCTGCATGTGTTGCCGGCCGAGAAGCTGGTGAAGTTGCCGGATGCGATCAGCTTCGAGCAAGCGGCAGCGGTGATGCTCAAGGGCCTGACCGTGCAGTACCTGCTGCGTCAGACGTTTGCCCTGCAGGGTGGCGAAACCATCCTGTTCCATGCCGCCGCCGGCGGGGTCGGTTCCCTCGCTTGCCAATGGGCCAAGGCGCTGGACGTCAAATTGATCGGCACCGTTAGCTCGGCCGAGAAAGCCGCGCGAGCCAAGGCGCAGGGCGCCTGGGCAACCATCGATTACAGCCATGAAAATGTCGCCCAGCGTGTACTCGAGCTGACCGACGGCCGGAAGTGCCCGGTGGTTTACGACGGCGTTGGCAAGGACACCTGGGAAGCCTCGCTGGACTGCGTGGCCCAGCGCGGCTTGCTGGTCAGCTTCGGCAATGCCTCCGGTGCGGTGACGGGCGTCAATTTGGGCATCCTCGCGCAGAAGGGCTCACTGTTCGTAACCCGACCGACGCTGGCGGGCTATGCCGATACCTCGGCGCACCTGCAAAGCATGGCCGACGAGCTGTTTGCCATGATCGAAAGCGGCACGCTGCACGTGGACATCAACAACCGCTATGCGCTCAAAGATGCCGCGCTGGCGCAAACCGCCCTGAGCGCGCGGCAGACCACTGGCTCGACCATTCTGCTGCCGTAAAAATCCGTAGGGTGGGTTAGTGACGCCTCCACAAAACGTGCATCCCGTGAGGTGCCCGTGCGTCGCGTATCCCACCATTTAGAGGCGCAGACAGTCTTCAGGACGGCCTAATCACATCCCCAGTAATCAGGTCACGGATCAGGCTGGGGTTCTTGCGCCCGCCCAACGCCCCGCCAAGCACAGCATCCAGCTGACCGGGGAAATACTGCTCGACTCGCAGGCGCGAGCGCGCGGACGGGCGACCGGCGGGATTGGCCGACGTTGAAACCAGTGGCCCGGTCAGACGGCAAAGCGCACGGACCTGTGGATGATCGCTGACGCGCAGGGCCACGCTGTTGTGCTGGCCGCTGATCCACTCGGGTAAGCGATTCTGATGCGGCACCAGCCAGGTGTTGGGCCCCGGCCAGCTACCGGCCAAGCGCGCCAGCCAGATTTCCGGCAGGTCTTCGAGGAGGAAGTCGAACTGCTCGATGTCACCAGCAACCAAAATCAGCCCCTTGTGCATGGGCCGGTCCTTCAGTTCCAACAAGCGCTCCACGGCGTCGGCATGCCAAGGATCGCAGCCCAGCCCCCATACCGCTTCAGTCGGATAGGCAATCACCCCACCATTACGCACAACCAGTGCGGCCTGTTGTATTTGCCAGTTGCTGACCATTGACTGCTCTCCACTAAGGTCTTGCGGGCAGTGTATCCAAGCCAAGAGCCTACACAAGGCCTCGCGCTAGAGCCAAGCCAGGCAAAACTGCGCTGGCCGGCAGTGTTTAAGGCGCGCGAGCTACCCAGTGGCCATTTTCACACACCACTTGGCCTTCCAACTCCAGCTCCGTCAGCGCGGCTAGAACTGCGGCCAACGGCAGACCACTGGCCACCACCAACGCCTCGCTGCTATGGGGGGCGGCGCGTAACAAGGTCAGCAATGGATGACTAAAAGGCTGCGTTTTACCCTCAGTGCTAACTGGCGGCTGCGCCTGCCAGCCGCGCAAGGCCTGCAAAATATCCTCGATGCTTTCCACCAGGGTCGCGCCTTCGCGAATCAGCTGATGACAGCCACGCGCACCGGGATGATGAATTGAGCCAGGAATCGCATACACCTCGCGGCCCTGCTCAGCAGCCAAGCGTGCAGTAATCAGCGAGCCGCTGGACGGGCTGGCCTCCACCACCAGTACGCCGACGGAGAGGCCACTGATGATGCGGTTACGCCGCGGAAAATTGCTGGCATGCGGCGGGCAATCCAGTGGTAACTCGGAAACCAGCGCGCCGCCCTGGGCCACTATCGTCGCCGCCAACTGTTTGTGCCGCGCCGGATACAAACACTGCAAGCCGGTACCCAGCACTGCCACCGTCTTGCCGTTGGCATCCAGCGCACCTTGATGGGCCGCACCATCAATGCCCAGCGCCAGGCCACTGGTAATTACAAAGCCGCCGCCGGCCAAGCTGCGGGCAAAGCTGTGCGCGGTATCCAACCCAGGTCGCGATGCACGTCGGCTGCCGACCATGGCCAGTTGCGGCTGTTCCAGCAGCGTCGGGTCGCCCTGCACAAACAACAGCGGCGGGGCATCCGTCAGTTCGCCCAGCAACCCGGGATAAATGGGGTCGTCCCACATCAACAGGTGCTGCGTCTCGCCCTCCAGCCAGGCCAGACTGTGTGCGGCGCGCTCACGCACGGTTGCACTGCGCCGCCCCTCACTGCAGGCCTGCGGCAAACCCAATGAACGCCAGGCGCTAGCCGGTGCGCTGAGCGCGGCAGACGCACTGTCGAAAGCACTGAGGAGTTTTCGAAAACGACGGGGGCCCAGCTCCGGCAAGCAATGCAGGCGCAGACGGGCTTCCAATTCAGCTGGAGAGACGGCGGGGGAAATAAGGGCAGATTGCGACATCGGGATCATCCTTGATCAGTCGCGCCGCGTGGGCGGCAGAGTCAGGTCAGGCGGCCAGAGCTGGCACACCATAAAAAGCCCCGCATCTGCGGGGCTTTCGGTGTTACGGGTTACGCACTTTGTCCATCAGCTCAAGCGAGCGAGAAGCGCCCAGCACCAGGCCATAGCTGAGCTTTTCGTAGGTGCGGAACACCATCAGCAAGCCTGAACGCTCATCCGGGATCTTCACCGAGTCACCGGTTATGCGGTCACGCACGGTTTCGCCAGTTTTGTAGATCGCCAACACGTTGCCTTCTTTCAGACCGTCACGTGCCCCTTTATTGATGGTCACCACATCGAACTGACCAATCTGGGTCACACCGCGCGGCACATCGAGAATCACCCCGTTGATTTCACCTTCCGGCTCACTCGGCATAAAGGTCGAGTTGATCGCACGCTCTTCGGTGGCGAACAGGCGGTCGCCAAGTCGTACTTCCTGGGTCGAACGGGTGAGTTCCATCGTGCCGACGTCGCCTTCCTCGGCAACAATTTGACCGGAGCCGATGTCGTCGGCGTTGATCCCAAGGAACTCCTTGGTCTCAGGGTCTGTGTAGGTTTTGCCTTGACGGAAAATGCCGTAGGCCGGCGCGGCTTGATCAAAGCTGCCACGGGCATACACGCGGTCACCGGCACCGCTGACGACGCGCTCGGCGTTACCGGCGACGATATAGGGCGCACCCAAAAACTGCTCGGGCTTATCCACAATGCGGTTGCTTAACAGGAAGCTGTTAATCGCCTCCAGCGGAATGGCCGGAATGGCTTCAGCCATCGGCGTGCTGCGGATCTGCGGCGACAGCTTGATGGTGCCGCGCGACTCGCCACGGTTAAGCATCAGGCGCGGTTGGCCATCAACATACACCAGGCTGAGTTGGTCGCCCGGGTAGATCAGATGAGGATTTTCCACCTGTGGGTTGGCGTGCCAGATTTCTGGCCACTTCCATGGCTGGCTAAGGAATTTTCCGGAAATATCCCAGAGGGTATCGCCCTTGACCACGGTATAACGGTCTGGGTGACCGTCCTTAAGTTGCACGGCGGCATGGACCAAGCCGCTTGCCGCAACCAGCAGCAGGGCGAGTAGTGATTTCCTCATGCGGTGAATCCCTTTATTATGTGCCTTCACGTGGAGCGCCCTAGCGCCGCGACAAAACCCAGTCGTGCTGCGGCGTGAAGCCGTTTTTCAATGCTGCTCATCATCTTAGCAGCGGATTTTGACTTTATTCCACAAGTGCATCACAAACGCATATGGCGATCCTGAATATCCTCGAATTTCCCGATCCGCGCCTGCGCACCATCGCCAAGCCGGTGGACGTAGTCGACGACGCCTTGCGTCAGCTGATCGATGACATGTTTGAAACCATGTACGACGCGCCCGGTATTGGCCTGGCGGCGACCCAGGTCAACGTGCATAAACGCCTGGTGGTGATGGACCTGTCTGAAGACAAGTCCGAGCCGCGGGTGTTTATCAACCCCGAGTTCGAACCACTGACCGAAGAAATGGATCAGTACCAGGAAGGTTGCCTGTCGGTGCCGGGGTTCTACGAGAACGTCGACCGCCCGCAAAAGGTCAAGATCAAGGCGCTGGACCGTGATGGCCAGCCCTACGAGCTTATCGCCGAAGGCCTGCTGGCCGTGTGTATCCAGCATGAGTGTGATCACCTCAACGGCAAGCTGTTTGTCGATTACCTGTCTAATCTCAAACGCGACCGCATCAAGAAGAAGCTGGAAAAGCAACATCGCCAGCAGGCTTGATCCACACCTTTACAAAGGCTTGCTACGGCAAGCCTTTTTCTTTTTAGCAGTGAGAATCTATGTCTGAGTCTTTGCGTATTGTCTTTGCCGGCACCCCGGAATTCGCCGCCGAACACCTCAAAGCCCTGCTCGACACACCCCACCAGATCGTTGCGGTGTACAGCCAGCCAGACCGCCCGGCCGGTCGCGGGCAGAAACTCACACCCAGCCCGGTCAAACAGCTCGCCCTGCAACACGCCATCCCGGTGTACCAGCCGCAGACCCTGCGCGACCCAGCGGCGCAAGCCGAACTGGCGGCGCTCAAGCCCGACCTGATGGTGGTGGTCGCCTATGGCCTGATCCTGCCGCAAGTGGTGCTCGATATCCCGCGCCTGGGTTGTATTAATAGTCATGCCTCCTTATTACCGCGCTGGCGCGGTGCCGCGCCAATTCAGCGCGCGGTCGAAGCCGGCGATGCCGAGTCGGGTGTAACCGTGATGCAGATGGAGGCGGGCCTGGACACCGGGCCAATGCTGCTGAAAGTCAGCACCGCCATCAGCGCCGAAGACAGCGGCGGTAGCTTGCATGATCGCTTGGCCGCGCTCGGCCCACCGGCCGTTATCGAGGCCATTGGTGGTTTGGCCGCTGGCACGCTGCAAGGTCAGGTGCAGGACGACAGCCTGGCCACCTACGCACACAAGCTCAACAAAGATGAAGCGCGGATTGACTGGAGCCGCCCAGCCGTTGAATTAGAACGCCTGGTACGGGCTTTTCACCCATGGCCGATCTGCCACAGCACCCTCAATGGCGAAGCCCTAAAAGTGCATGCCGCGCAGATGGGCGAGGGCAGTGGCGCCCCCGGGACCATCCTCGCCGCCGACAAGTCCGGGCTGACCGTGGCCTGCGGCACGGGTGCGCTGCGCCTGACGCGCCTGCAACTGCCGGGCGGCAAAGCGCTGAATTTCAGTGACCTGTACAACAGCCGTCGCGAGCAGTTCGCCGCCGGCTTGGTACTCGGTCAATGAACCCGCGTCTCGCCGCCGCCCGTGCCCTGGCCGTGGTGCTCAATGGCAAAGCCTCGCTGGGCAGCAGCCTGCCGCCGTTACTGGATAAAGTTGAACTGCGCGACCGTGGCCTGACTCAGGACCTGGCCTTTGGCACCGCCCGCTGGCAACCGCGCTTGGCATTAATCGCCGAGCAGCTGCTGCAAAAGCCCTTCAAGGCCGTCGACCGTGACGTTGAGGCGTTGCTGCTGATTGGCCTTTATCAGCTGTTCTATACGCGTATTCCGGCCCATGCCGCCATCGGTGAAACAGTGGCCTGTGTCGATAAGCTGAAGAAGCCTTCGCTCAAGGGCCTGCTCAACGCCGTACTGCGCAATGCCCAGCGCGACAGCGAAAGCATTCTTGCCAGCCTCGACCGCGACCCGGTGTTGCACACCGCGCATCCCCGCTGGCTGCAGAAAGCCCTGAAAGCTCAGTGGCCAGAACAGTGGGAAGCCATCTGCGCGGCCAACAACGCCCACCCGCCACTGATTCTGCGGGTCAACCGCCGCCTTGGTAGCCGCGATGAGTACCTGGCCGAACTGCGCCGCGTTGGTTTCGAAGCCGAACCTTGTACGTTTAGCCGCGACGGCATCCGCTTGCTCCAGGCCTGTGATGTCACCACGCTACCGGGCTTTGCCGAAGGCCGCGTCAGCGTGCAGGACGAAGCGGCGCAACTGGCGGCCGAGTTGCTCGACCTGGCCCCCGGCCAACGCGTGCTGGACGCCTGCGCTGCGCCCGGCGGCAAGACCTGTCACCTGCTCGAAGCCGAACCGGCACTGGCCGGCGTAGTCGCAGTGGACCTGGAAGAAAAACGCCTGGTGCGGGTGCGTGAGAATCTCAAGCGCCTGGGCCTGGACGCCGAGCTGATCGCCGCCGACGGTCGCGACTTGGACGCCTGGTGGGACGGTAAAGCATTCCAGCGCATCCTGCTCGACGCGCCCTGCTCGGCCACCGGGGTGATCCGCCGCCACCCGGATATCAAACTGACCCGTCAGCCCGACGACATAGCCGCCCTGGCGCAGTTACAAGGTGAGTTGCTGGACAGCCTGTGGCAAACCCTTGAGGTTGGCGGCATCCTGCTCTATGCAACCTGCTCGGTGATGCCGGCGGAAAACAGCGACAACATTGCCGCTTTTCTCGCCCGGACCCCCGGTGCGCGTGAGCTGGATATTGCCGGGGCGTTCGGTCACAAGACCGCCCACGGGCGCCAGCTATTCCCGCAAGTAGACGGCCACGACGGCTTCTACTATGCCAAGCTGATGAAAATCGCTGCCGCTGCGCGCAGCTGAGGAACACACGGCATGAAGATCATCATTCTCGGTGCAGGCCAGGTCGGCGGCACCTTGGCCGAACACCTGGCCAGCGAAGCCAACGACATCACCGTGGTCGACACGGACGGCGAGCGCCTGCGTGACCTCGGCGACCGCCTGGATATCCGCACCGTGCAGGGCCGGGGCTCGTTCCCCACAGTATTGCGCCAGGCCGGTGCAGACGATGCCGACATGCTGGTGGCGGTGACCAACAGCGACGAGATCAACATGATCGCCTGCCAGGTGGCCTACAGCCTGTTCCACACCCCGACCAAGATCGCCCGGGTGCGCGAAGCGGCCTACCTGACCCGCAGCGGCCTGTTCTGCAACGAGTCGATCCCGGTCGACGTGCTGATCAGCCCCGAGCAGGTGGTGACCAATTACATCAAGCGTCTGATCGAATACCCCGGTGCACTGCAGGTTATCGACTTTGCCGACGGCAAGGCTCAGCTGGTCGCGGTCAAGGCTTACTACGGCGGGCCACTGGTCGGTCAGCAACTGCGGCAGTTGCGCGAGCACATGCCCAATGTCGACACCCGTGTGGCGGCGATCTTCCGCCGTAACCGGGCGATCATGCCGAAGGGCGACACGGTGATCGAAGCCGATGACGAAGTGTTCTTTATCGCCGCCAAGGCGCATATCCGCGCGGTGATGAGCGAAATGCGCCGCATGGAAGACAGCTACAAGAAGATCGTCATCGCCGGCGGCGGGCATATCGGCGAGCGTCTGGCCGAAGCCATCGAGAGCCGCTACCAGGTGAAGATTATCGAGATGAATCCGGCCCGTTGCCGCTACCTCTCGGAAACCCTCGACAGCACCATCGTGCTGCAGGGCAGCGCCTCGGACCGCGACCTGCTGGTGGAAGAAAACATCAGCGACGCCGACCTGTTCCTGGCACTGACCAACGACGACGAGGCCAACATCATGTCGTCCTTGCTGGCCAAGCGCCTCGGCGCGCGCAAGGTGATGACCATCAT
Organism: Pseudomonas sp. MIL19; assembly: GCF_028680365.1. NCBI lineage: Bacteria > Pseudomonadati > Pseudomonadota > Gammaproteobacteria > Pseudomonadales > Pseudomonadaceae > Pseudomonas > Pseudomonas sp. MIL19. The sequence continues at coordinate 41,565 of NZ_JAPPVG010000026.1, forward strand.
CAACAATCCCGCCTATGTGGACCTGGTCCAGGGCGGCGAAATCGACATCGCCATCAGCCCGCAAATGGCCACCATCGGCACCTTGCTGACCCACGTGCGCCGTGGCGATATCGAAAGCGTGCACTCCTTGCGCCGCGGTGCTGCCGAAGCCATCGAGGCCATCGCGCATGGCGACGCCAAATCGAGCAAGGTGGTCGGCCGCGCAATCAAGGACATTGACCTGCCGCCCGGCACCACCATCGGCGCAATCATTCGTAATGAAGAAGTGCTGATTGCCCATGACGCCACGGTGATCAATTCCGGCGACCATGTGATCCTGTTCCTGGTCGACAAAAAATACATTCGCGATGCTGAGCGGTTGTTCCAGGTCGGCCTGACCTTCTTCTAGGAAGCGCGCCATGAGCACAGAAGCGCTGGAAAAGATGCTGGCCAAGGGTGTGGATAACGCCCTGCTGCGCTTCGGCCTGGGCAAGGGCTATCTCGACGCGGGCGATAACTCGCTGGCGGCGCAGCACCTGCAATGCTGCGTGCAATTCGACCCGCAATATTCGGCAGCCTGGAAGCTGCTCGGTAAAGCGCTACTCGCCGCCGAGCAACCGCTGGCGGCACGCCAGGCCTGGGAGCAGGGCATGGCGGCTGCCCACGCGCGGGGTGACAAGCAGGCGGAAAAGGAAATGACGGTGTTTCTGCGCAAGCTGGCGAAACAGCACCCCGCCGACTAGCGCTGACGGCAAGCCTGGCCATTTACCCCATGCACCCAACCACGGCCGCTGCTGGCCAGCGCAGGCTTGGCTATTGGCCTGCAAGTGCGGCCGAACACAGGTAATGCGCGCTGCCACCGCGAATGCACGGCAGCAGTCAGCGCTTAATTCGCCGTGGCGACGCGCCTTACCATCAGCCGCGTAATGGCGTTGAGCAACATGCCGTAGAGCGGCACGAAAAGCAGCAAGCTGACCGCCAGCTTGATCACATAATCCACGCTGGCAATCTCGACCCAGTGCTCGGCCATAAACGGGTCGCTGCTTTGCCAAAAGGCGATGGCAAAGAACACCGCGGTATCCAGTAGATTGCCCAATACCGTCGAGGCCGCCGGCGCGACCCACCATTGCCGCAAGTTGCGCAAACGGTCGAACACCTGAATATCCAGCAGTTGGCCGAGGGCATAGGCAAGGAAGCTGGCCAGGGCGATGCGGGCAACGAATACGTTGAACTCCTGCAGCGCGGTAAACCCGGCAAAACTGCCGCTCTGGAACAGCACCGATACCGCATACGAAGCGAGCAAGGCGGGCAGCATCACCCGCGCGATGACTTTCCGCGCCGGGCCTTTGCCAAGCAGGCGTACGGTAAGGTCAGTGGCCAGGAAGATAAACGGAAAGCTGAACGCCCCCCAGGTGGTCTGCCAGCCGAACAGGGTCATGGGCAGTTGCACCAGGTAGTTACTGGCAATGATGATCAGCATGTGAAAGGCGATCAGGCCGGCCAGAGCCGGGCGCCAGATCGACGGAGAAACCGTTGGCATGTCATGTCCTTTTTGAATGAGATGGGGTTAGGGAACCCATTGCCGCGGCAGGGCAAAGTAGCCGCGCGGCATTCTAGCGTTTTCTTGACCGAGAGGATGGTTTTCCTCGCGTAACCAGACCGCTGGTCAGCGTTCGATAAAGCGCAGGCCGATGCCGTCGGCGTCTACGCGCATAACTTCCATCTGCAGCACCGGTGCCTCGATCGGCAAATCCTGCACCTGGCCGGTGACAATCGTGCCGTAGGGCAGGGCCGCGAGGTCAGGGTGTTTGACGTAAACGCCGCCGTCAGAAAGATCGCGGGTCTGTGCCACGACTTCACCGAAACTCGGGTGGCATATCTTGATCCGACACTTCATTGGGGTGCGAGGATGCTGGCGCTGACTGGGCATAAACCTGACCGACCTCCATAAGGGTGGTGCGATTAATAGCGAAAAACCCTGAAACCGCCAAGCATTAATACTGAAAAGGTGCCACGTGGGCACCTCAATTCAATACCACTTCGCCTCACCTGACGGACGCTTCTTGAAGCGTTTCATGGTCCACATGTACTGGCTCGGGTAAGCCCGCACATAACGCGCGATCACTGTACTCATGGCAGCAACCGCCGTGGCCGTGTCGGTGCTGTACATCTCCTCCGGGGCGGCCTCAAGAATCACCTTGAAACCCGAACCATCCGGCAGGCGCAGCGCATGCAAAAACACACCACGGGCCTTGCCGCCACTGAGCATGCCGGCCACAAACTTGCTGGTCAGTGCCTCGGTGCCGAGGAAGGGCACGAATACGCCAGAAGACAGGCTCGGCTCTGGGTCGGCCGGAATCCCCACCGCGCCGCCTTTGCGCACTTCCTTGATGACGCTGAGGATGCCTTCTTTGGTCGATGGCGCGACGCGGTTGCCCATCTGCACGCGCTGTTGGCGCAACAAGTCATCGACCGCCTTGAGCTTAGGCGGACGGAAGAAAATGATCGGTTTGCACTGGTTGCAATAGAAATGGTTAAGCACTTCCCAGTTACCGAGGTGACTGGTGATGCCGACCACGCCTTGGCCACTGGCCAAGGCCTCTTGCAAGACCTCAATACCTTCAACTTCGCGGACTAGACCCAAGGTCTTCTGTGCGGGCCAGATCCAGGCGCAGGCGCTCTCGGTAAAGGCGCGGCCGATATCCATCAATGATTGGCGCAACAACCGCTGGTGTTGTGCTTCATCCAACTCAGGAAAGCATTTGCGCAAATTAATACTGGCCACTTCTCGCGAACTGTTGGGCAGCTTCCACATCAGCCAACCAATCGCCGCCCCCACGGCCTGCACCGCGCGCCACGGCAGTAACGCGAACAAACGCAGAAAGCCCACCACCAGGGCACCTTTGAGCTTTTCCACAGGCAACTCCAGCCGATCAAAAGGCGCTTAGTGTAACCGGCCGCGCGGCTCGGTGTTCAGTCGCGGCGCAACGCCGCATAGCGATCACAGTCAGTGGTGTGATCCATCACCATGCCGGTGGCCTGCATGTAGGCATAACAAATGGTCGGCCCGACGAAGGTGAAACCGGCCTTCTTCAAGGCCTTGCTCATGGCCTCGGCTTCGGCGGTGATAGCCGGCACCTGGCTGCGCTCGCTGAAGTGATTGATCATCGGTGCACCACCGACAAACGACCAAAGCAGCGCCACCGGATCGTCCAGTTTTAACCAGGCCTGGGCATTCTGCCGCGCGGCTTTAAGCTTGAGGCGATTACGGATGATGCCGGCATCGTGCATCAGCGTGTCTTCGATGTATTCGTCTCTGAGCGCCGCCAAACGCTGTACATCAAAGCCGAACAACACCTCGCGATAACGCTCGCGCTTCTTCAGCACGGTGATCCACGACAAACCGGCCTGAAAGCCTTCCAGCAACAACAACTCGAACAGCACCTGCGGATCGCGCTGCGGCACGCCCCATTCGTGGTCGTGGTAGGCGATATACAGCGGATCATCGGTGCACCAGAAACAGCGCGGCATGCGGGTTTTCCTGAGCTTCGGTATACTCGCGGACTTTCTGAAGCCGCCAAAGTACGGGTGATATTTGTGAGCCAGACTACGCCTGCCGTGCGCACCTTCCAAGATTTGATCCTCGCCCTGCAACAGTACTGGGCTGAGCAGGGCTGCGTAGTAATGCAGCCCTACGACATGGAAATGGGCGCGGGCACCTTCCACACCGCGACCTTCCTGCGTGCCATTGGCCCCGAGACCTGGAACGCCGCCTACGTGCAGCCTTCACGCCGTCCGGCCGACGGTCGCTACGGTGAAAACCCCAACCGTCTGCAGCACTACTATCAGTTCCAGGTGGTGTTGAAGCCGAACCCGGAGAACTTCCAGGAGCTGTACCTCGGCTCGCTGAAAGCCATCGGCATCGACCCGCTGGTGCATGACATCCGTTTCGTCGAAGACAACTGGGAATCGCCGACCCTCGGCGCCTGGGGTCTGGGCTGGGAAATCTGGCTGAACGGCATGGAAGTCACCCAGTTCACCTACTTCCAGCAAGTCGGCGGCATTGAGTGCTACCCGGTGACCGGCGAGATCACCTACGGCCTGGAACGCCTGGCCATGTACATCCAGGGCGTCGATTCGGTGTACGACCTGGTGTGGACCGACGGCCAGTTCGGCAAAGTGACCTACGGCGATGTGTTCCATCAGAACGAAGTGGAGCAATCGACCTACAACTTCGAACACGCCAACGTCGAGAAGCTGTTTGAGCTGTTCGATTTCTATGAGTCGGAAGCCAATCGCCTGATCGAACTGGAGCTGCCGCTGCCGACTTACGAGATGGTGCTCAAGGCCTCGCACACCTTTAACTTGCTGGATGCACGCCGGGCGATCTCGGTCACTGCGCGTCAGCAGTACATCTTGCGCGTGCGCGCCCTGGCCCGCTCGGTGGCACAGAGCTACCTGCAAGCGCGCCGCAAACTCGGCTTCCCGCTCGCCACCCCTGACCTGCGTGATGAAGTGTTAGCCAAGCTGGAGGCAGCAGAATGAGTACCCGTGATTTCCTGGTAGAACTGGGCACCGAAGAGCTGCCGCCGAAAGCCCTGAAAACCCTTGGCGAAGCCTTTTTAGCGGGTATCGAAAAAGGCTTGAAAGCCGCCGGCCTGTCCTACAGCGCCAGCCGCTATTACGCCGCGCCGCGTCGCCTGGCCGTGTTGATCGAACAGCTTGAAGAACAACAAGCCGATCGCACCCAGAACCTTGATGGCCCGCCCGTACAGGCGGCGTTCGACAAGGACGGTAATCCGACTCAGGCCGCCCTTGGCTTTGCCAAGAAGTGTGGCGTTGAACTGAGCGCCATCGACCAGAGCGGCCCTAAGCTGAAATTCAGCCAGAGCATTCCGGGCCAAGCCGCTGCCGGCCTGCTGCCGGGTATCGTCGAAACCTCGCTGAACGAGCTGCCTATCCCTAAGCGCATGCGCTGGGGTGCACGCAAGACAGAGTTCGTCCGCCCAAGCCAATGGCTGGTGATGCTGTTTGGCGATGAGGTAATCGACTGCGAAATCCTCGCCCAACAATCCGGTCGCGTATCCCGTGGTCATCGCTTCCACGCTAATCACGACGTGCGCATCAGCGCGCCGGCCAACTACGCCGAAGACCTGCGCAGCGCTTACGTGATCGCCGACTTCGCCGAGCGCCGTGCGCAAATCGCCACTCGCATCGACCAACTCGCAGCTGAGCAAGAGGGCACCGCCATCGTGCCATCCGCACTGCTGGATGAAGTCAGCGCCTTGGTCGAGTGGCCCGTGCCGCTGGTGTGCTCTTTCGAGGAACGTTTCCTTGAGGTGCCACAGGAAGCGCTGATCATCACCATGCAGGACAACCAGAAGTACTTCTGCCTGCTGGATGCCAACGGCAAGCTGCTGCCGCGCTTTATCACCGTGGCCAACATCGAAAGCAAAGACCCCGTACAGATCATTTCCGGCAACGAAAAGGTGGTGCGTCCGCGTCTGACCGACGCCGAGTTCTTCTTCAAGCAGGACAAGAAACAGAAGCTGGAAAGCTTCAACCAGCGCCTGGCCAATGTGGTTTTCCAAGCCCAGCTTGGCTCGGTATTCGACAAGGCGCAGCGGGTCTCCGCTCTGGCCGGATTTATCGCCGAGCGCACCGCTGGCAATGCCACCAACGCCGCCCGCGCCGGCCTGCTGTGCAAGTGCGACCTTGCCAGTGAGATGGTCGGCGAGTTCCCGGAAATGCAGGGCATCGCCGGTTACTACTACGCCAAGCATGACGGCGAAGCCGAAGACGTCGCCCTGGCGCTGAACGAGCAATACATGCCGCGCGGTGCCGGCGCTGAACTGCCGAGCACCCTCACCGGCTCTGCCGTGGCCCTGGCTGACAAGCTGGATACCCTGGTTGGGATCTTCGGCATCGGCATGCTGCCCACCGGCAGCAAGGACCCGTATGCCTTGCGCCGTGCGGCGCTCGGTGTGCTGCGTATCCTGATCGAGAAGCAGCTCGACCTCGATCTGGCCGACGCAGTGGCGTTCGCCATCAAGCAGTTTGCTGGCAAGGTTTCTGACCTCAAAAACGCCACTACTGAAAGGAATGGCGTTATCAAGAAAGAAGACATCCCGCTCAAAGATCTTGTTTTTGATTTTATCTATGATCGTCTGCGCGCTCGTTATGAAGACGAAGGCGTGGAAATGGCCGTTTACCAGGCCGTGCGTGCCGTCAGCCCGACCTCGCCGCTGGACTTCGATCAGCGCGTACAAGCCGTGCAGGGTTTCCGCGCGCTTCCGCAGGCTGCCGCATTGGCCGCTGCCAACAAGCGCGTCTCCAACTTGTTGAGCAAGGCCGAAGGGCAGGTTGCGGCGAGCGTCGAAGCCCACTACTTCGACAACCCCAGCGAGTTTGCGCTGAATGCCGCAATTCAGCAGGCTGAGCAAGCGGTACAGCCACTCGCTGCAGCGCGCCAATACAACCTGGCCCTGAGCCAGCTGGCGAACTTGCGCGAGCCGGTGGATGCGTTCTTCGAGGCAGTGCTGGTCAACGCCGAAGACCCAGCCGTGCGGGCTAACCGCTACGCGCTGCTGGCCAAGCTACGTGGCCTGTTCCTTGGTGTCGCCGACATCTCGGTACTTGGCTAACGCCTGCTAAATCGTAGGATGGGTCGAGCGCAGCGATACCCATCACCACCTTTACCGGGTGGCGGCCATCACCGCCAGCCGGTTCGGAATACTGCATGAAACTGCTGATTCTCGACCGCGACGGCGTAATCAATTACGACTCCGACGCCTATATCAAAAACCTCGCTGAATGGATTCCGCTACCCGGCGCCATTGAGGCGATCGCGCGCCTGTCGCAAGCCGGCTGGACAGTCGCCGTGGCCACCAATCAATCCGGGGTGGCTCGCGGCTATTACGACCTGGCCACGCTGGAAGCCATGCATGCACGTTTACGCGAATTGGTAGCGGAGCAGGGCGGCGAATTGGGTCTGATCGTGCACTGCATTCACGGCCCGGATGAAGGCTGCGCCTGCCGTAAACCGAAACCCGGGATGCTTGAGCAGATTGCTGCGTACTATGACGTCGCACTCAAGGGTATCTGGTTTGTCGGCGACAGCAGCGGTGACCTGAAGGCCGCACAAACCGTCGACTGTCAGCCAGTTTTAGTAAAAACCGGCAAGGGTGAACGTACCCTGGCGCAAGGATTGCCAGCGGGCACCCTGATATTTGATGATCTGGCGGCGGTTGCCGATCAGCTTCTCCACCTATAGAGCAGGCCCTGCCTGCGACGGTAAAAGCTCCCATGTCGATAGTGCAGACCCTCAGAACCTTCCTCTTCTATCTGTTGTTGTCTTTCAGCGCCTTCTTCTGGTGCACCCTCAGCGTCTTTGTCGCGCCCTTTTTACCCTTTCGTGCCCGCTACCGGTTCGTCGTGCAGAACTGGTGCCGCTGCGCCACCTGGCTGGCCAAGGTAGTGGTCGGTATCCGTTACGAGATCAAGGGCCTGGAAAATATCCCGGAGCAGCCCTGTGTAATTCTGGCCAAGCACCAGAGCACCTGGGAGACCTTCTTCCTCTGTGGCTTCTTCGAGCCGCTGAGCCAGGTGGTCAAACGCGAGCTGCTGTATGTACCGTTCTTCGGCTGGGCGATGGCCATGCTCAAGCCCATCGCCATTGACCGTAGCAACCCCAAGGCGGCACTCAAGCAACTGGCCAAAGTTGGCCATGAACGTTTGGAGCAGGGCGCCTGGGTATTGGTCTTCCCGGAAGGCACGCGTATTCCACCTGGCCAGATCGGCAAATTCAGCCGCGGCGGCGCCTCCCTCGCGGTCAACGCCAACCTGCCCGTGCTGCCGATTGCCCACAACGCTGGCGAGTTCTGGCCCAAGCAGGGCTGGGGTAAAACCCCGGGTACCGTTCAAGTGGTGATCGGCCCGCTGATGTACGCCGAAGGCACCGGCCCGCGCGCCATCGCTGAACTCAACGACCGCGCCTTTGCGTGGGTCAGCCAGGCACAGCGTGATATCGGCTCACTGGATACGCAGAACCAACCCCTCAAAACTCAGGCGTCTGCCTGAGCCGTCTGTAACCAGGCGCCCCATGGCATCGACTCCATTAGCTCGGAGCCAAGCGTAAGGGGCGCCTGCAGGCTGAAACGCTGGCTAGGCATATGTGAGGCGCTTATCGGGCGCGCAACCCCGCCTAGAGTCTAGTGGCAGGCTTTAAGCCACAGCCTGAGTTGACCGCCTGTCAACGCCACCTGATTACAGTAATTAGCCACGACCACCAGTACCGCACCTCACAATCGCCCACCTGATGCCCCTATGGGTAGCTGCTGCAGTGAGTGGCGATGGTCGGCTTCGATTGGCGGACTCGCATTAGCTCGACGAGCTTTTAGCTGAAGTATTGGCGGCGCTATCACTCAGACTTTTCTATTCCTTCAGTACCGCGGCTAAAGGTCGTCCGAGCAACCTTCCCGCGCTTCAAAATAGCCAGGTCATCAACACTGAAGGAAATGGTTACTGCCCACACTCATTTTTAGCGATCTCGCCGAGTCGTTAATCAATCGACTGACACAAAAATCGCCTTTTCGCAGAATCGAGTAGGAGGCAGATTCACATCTGCCGTCCTCTCACACCACCGTACGTACGGTTCCGTATACGGCGGTTCAGGT